>JAUIDF010000350.1 GCA_030429125.1 Gammaproteobacteria bacterium
CCGGCCTGAGGGCTCAGCGCGATTCCACGACTTGCTTGAGCTTGGCCAGTCCGGCCTCGTAATCCGGTGCCAGCATGGATTCGAGCACGAGACCGAAATAGCGGCCGATGATGTTGTTGCCGAAGTCGGTGACGAAGCCCCAGGTCACCTCGGTGCCTCCGTCAACGGCAGTCAGTGCAAACCAGGCCTCGGCCTCGCCTTGCGCGCCGAAATCGAGGCGCGTGCGGATGTACTCGTCCGGGCGGCTTTCGATGATTTCCTGGGTGCCGCTGCCGACCTCGGGATGGTCGCTGTCCCAGTGCACCGTGGCGCCGACGCCGGCGTCCGGCCCTTCGTAACGATAATGCGCGTCGGGATCGCGCTCGTACCAGGGCGCCCATTCGCGCATGGCGCGAAGATCGTTCAACACCTCGAAGACGCTCGACGGCGGCGCATCGACCACGATGCTTCGCTCCATCGTGACGGTGCGCGGCAGGAACAGGCCGACCACCACGAAAATGACGGCCAGCCCGGCGATCACCGCCAGCAGCGTCTTGAGGATCTTCACGATGCGCGCCCTATTCCTTGCGGCCGGGCGGGGCCATGGGCATGGGGAACGGCGCAACCTTGCCACCGCCTTCGCCGGCGATGATCTTGTTGCGACCTTCCTTGTCCACCTCGTCGATTCGAATTACCGAGTGCAAGGGAATCCACGTGCGCTTCACGCCGCTGAACTCGGCCTTGAGCCGTTCGTCCGAGGGATCCACCACCACCTTGGAACGTTCGCCAAAGATGATGTCACCGACCTCGACGAAAGCGTACATCGCGCCCTGGCTTATTTCCCTGGCGTACAACTCGTAGACGTTTCCCTGGTTATGAAACACGATCTTGTATACGCGTTTGTCTGCCATCGGCGGCTGCTTTACCATTTCGCGAGTTTCACGGAGCCCGACGCGGTCGAGACATCGCCGACGCGGCGGGCGCGCGCCTTACCTTCATCGCAAGGCATCAAAGCGTTGAGTATACCAACAATCCACCCGGGGAGACCTTGGTACGCCATTGCTCGCACGGTTCGTATCGCGCTGGCGATCACGTTGGCATTGGCCGTTGACGCGGCCGCCGGCGACGATGCGCTTCCCGCGCCGGTCAAGTCCGCGCTGGATCGCTACGGCCTGCCGGCCGATTCCATCAGCATACACGTCGCCGACGCGTCGCGCGGCGAAACGCTGCTGTCCTACCGGGCGGACGAGCCGCGCAATCCGGCCTCGGTCATGAAGCTCGTCACCACGTATGCCGCGCTGGACCTGCTGGGCCCCGGGTTTACCTGGCGCACCGGTTACCATGTCGACCGCTCGCCGCGCGACGGCGTACTCGACGGCAACCTGTACATCGTCGGCGGCGGCGATCCCATGATCCTGGCGGAAGACTTTCTTCGCGACCTGTTCCTGCTGCGCCAACGCGGCGTACGGCATATCAAGGGAAACCTGGTCGTCGTCGACGGATACTTCGACGAGTCCAGCATCGACACGGCGCCAATCGACGAACAACCCGAGCGCGCCTACAACGCGTGGCCGGGTTCGCTGGTGGTGAATTTCCGCGCCACGCGCTTCGTCGTCGCGCCGGCGGGACAGCGGATCGACGCCTTCGCCGATCCGCCGGCCAGTACGCTTCGCATCGACAACCGCATTAAGCCGATCGAAGGCACATGTCGCGAGCGGGACAACCACGTCGCGGTGAAGGTCACCGCGCGCGACCCGACCACGGTGACCCTGAGCGGCCGCTACGGCACCGCGTGCGACTCGCTCGGAATCACGCGCTCGGTGCTCGATGCCGACGATTACCTGTTTGGCGTGTTCGACGCACTGTGGTCGACGCTCGGCGGCCGCATCGACGGGCGGCTGGTGCGCGATTCGCTGCCGGAGGGCGCAACCCGGATCCTCGAGCGCGAATCGCGCCCGTTGGCCGAGGTGCTGCGCGGCGTGAACAAGTACAGCAACAACCTGATGGCGCGCAGCCTGTTGCTTACCCTGGGCGCCGAGGTCTACGGGCCGCCGGGGTCGGTGGAGTCCGGTCGCGTCGCCGTGCGAAGCTGGCTGAATGCCCGCGGGCTGTCCATGCCGGCGCTGGCGATCGACAACGGCGCCGGGCTTTCACGCCGCGCGCGGATCACGGCGCGCGGCCTGGCCGGCTTGCTCGCCGACGCGTTCGGCCACCCGTTTCGAGACGAACTGCTGTCGTCGCTGTCTCTCGTGGGCATCGACGGCTCCACGCGCCGCCGCCTGCAGGACCGCGAACAGGCCGGTCGCTACCGGCTCAAGACCGGCCTGCTGCGCGGCGTGCGTGCCGCGGCCGGCTACGGGCTCACGCGGCGCGGCACGCCCATCGTCATCGTGGTGCTGCAAAACTCCGGGCGCATCGGCTACGGCAATGGCAATGCCGTGCAGGACGCGGTGCTCGCCTACCTGCACGAGAATTTCTGATCATCGACACCGGCTGCCCGGCGGGGTTTCAGGCGTCGCCGAGCTCGTCGAGAAAACCGTTGACGAGACCGGCAACCGCGTCCGGATCGTCCATGTGCAGGTGATGATCGCCGGGCAGGCGCCGCACGCGCAGGTTCGCCACCGCGTCGATTCGTCCGGAAGTGGACGGCCGGCCGGCGATGACGCCGTTGTCGGCCATGACCAGCATGGCCGGGCAGGCAACCGCGCCCAGAAAGGCCAGCACCTGGGATTCGGTGAAGTAGACGGGCGAGGCATGACGCACGCGTCGGTCGGTGCGCCAGGCGTAGCCGCCGTCGACGGCGCGCAGGTTGCGTTCCACGATGAGGCGGGCGCCTGGCTCGCCCATGGTCGTGGCCGCGAGTCGCGCGCGCACCGCGACGTCGATGCTGGCGTGGTGGCGCGGCGCCCTCTCCGGGGACGCGTTGCGCGCCTCGATGGCGCGACGAAGGCGCCTCGGCCCATCCGTCTCGGCCCCGCTGATGGGCCCCAGTCCGTCGATCAGGCACAGCGCTTTCGCGCGTTCGGGAAAGGCGGCGGCGGCCAGGCTGCAAATACCGGCTCCAAGGGAATGACCCAGCAGGGTAAACTGACTCCAGCCAAGCCGGTCGGCAACCGCCATCAGGTCCGGCACGTAGTCCACGAGGTGATAGGCGCAGCCGGCGGGCCGGTGGTCGGAATGGCCGTGACCGGCGAGATCCACCGCCACCACCTGCGCGTCGTCGA
>JAUIDF010000351.1 GCA_030429125.1 Gammaproteobacteria bacterium
CCGTACTCGCTGAAAATCGGTTTCAGTGCGGCCACCTTGCCGTGGTATCGCCCGTCGAGCGGGCACAGGGCGGTGAGTGGGGAGAGGTCCATGGAGTCGTCGGGTCGTGGGTGAATGCAAGGCCGCGACGTGTGCGAACGGCGGCGGACGGAAACATGCCGCCCGTTGCGTCGCCGCGGACGGGCGGATTCTAACGCAGCTGGCAAGGGACTGCCCGTATGGGCAGAGGTCAGTTACGCAGGTTCTCGAGGCGCTCGCGACACTGTGACTCGATGGCGTCCAGCTCGGCCAGCGTTACCTCGATGTCTTCCTTTTGCTGCAGCAGCAGCGCGCGGCGCTCGCGGATCTTTTCGATGAAGTAGTCGAGCTGGGCCGATTCGCCGGGTTCGCTGTGGTACAGGCGAATGATCTCGGCGATCTCCGACAGCGAGAAGCCGAGTCGCTTGCCGCGCAGGATCAGTTTCAGCCGCACGCGGTCGCGCGGTGAGTAGACGCGGTTGCGGCCCTGGCGACGCGGATGAAGGAGGCCTTCGTCCTCGTAGAAGCGGATGGCACGGGTGGTGACGTCGAATTCCCGCGAGAGATCGGTAATACTGATCGATTCGGTCATGGGGTCTGGCGCACGTCGGGCAGTCAGGGCGTGGTCATTGCAGCCGCAGTATAGTCGACAATTGACGTTTACGTAAACGTCAAATAGAATTTTCGCACTAGTCCTACATATTGCAACAACCACGATTGCAGGCGTTGTTCGCCGGGATGGTTTCCATGAAATCCGCCGCCCAGACCGTGGACCGCGCACCCGGTGCGCGTACCGAGCGTCCTTACAAGCTGCGTTTCGTCACCGCCGCCAGTCTCTTCGACGGCCACGACGCATCCATCAACATCATGCGGCGCATCCTGCAGTCGTCCGGCGTCGAGGTCATTCACCTCGGACACAACCGGTCGGTGCGCGAAATCGTCGAGGCCGCGGTGCAGGAGGATGCCCAGGGCATCGCCGTCAGTTCCTACCAGGGCGGCCACGTCGAGTACTTCAAGTACATGGTGGACATGCTGCGCGAGCGCGGCTGCGACCACGTGCGCGTGTTCGGCGGCGGCGGCGGCGTGATCGTGCCGTCGGAGATCGCCGCGCTGCACGACTACGGCGTGGCGCGAATCTATTCCCCCGAAGACGGTCAGCGCATGGGCCTGCAGGGCATGATCGACGACATGCTCGAGCGGGCGGACATCGACCCCGCCTCGCGGGCGTCGGAGAGTACGCGGCCCGGCGACCTCGCCAACCCGGCCCACCTCGCGAGGCTTATCTCGCTGATCGAGAACGGCAGTGCCAGCGAGACCCTGCTGGCGCGCATCGACCAGGCCGACGTCGAGCGGGCCATGCCCGTATTCGGGCTCACCGGTACCGGCGGATCGGGCAAGTCCTCGCTGACGGACGAGTTGGTGCTGCGGCTTCGTCTCGACTACGACGATGCCCTGAAGATCGCGCTGATTGCCATCGATCCGTCGCGACGCAAGACCGGCGGCGCATTGCTCGGCGACCGCATTCGCATGAACGCCATCGACGGCGACCGCGTCTTCATGCGATCCATGGCCACGCGCGACGCCGGCAACGAGGTGCCGCCCGGCATCGACCGGGTACTCAAGCTGCTGCGCCTGGCCGGATTCGATCTCGCCATCGTCGAGACGCCCGGCATCGGCCAGGGCGATGCCGGTATCGCCGGCCACGTGGATACGTCGCTGTACGTGATGACGCCGGAGTTCGGCGCCGCCAGCCAGCTCGAGAAGATCGACATGCTCGACTTCGCCGACTTCGTCGCCATCAACAAGTCCGATCGCAAGGGCGCCGAGGACGCACTACGCGACGTGCGCAAGCAGGTCCAGCGCAATCGCGAGGCGTTCGGCAAAAAGCCCGACGAAATGCCGGTCTACCTCACCAGCGCGGCGCATTTCAACGATCACGGTGTGACCGCCTTGTACTTCGCGGTTCAGGCGGGTCTGGAGGCGCAGGGCCTGGCGCCATCGCCGGGCAAGCTGCGGGAACTCGAGCGCGAGATCAAGGCCGTCGAGGCCATCGTGCCGCCGTCGAGGCAGCGCTACCTGTCCGACATCGCCGACAGCGTGCGCGGCTACCACGAGCGCACCCGCCGGCAGGCGGACATCGCCCATCGATGCCAGCAGCTCGAAGGCGCCGCGCGGCTGCTCGACGGCGAACATCGTGCCGCGGTCGAGGTCCGTCTCGACGACGAGCGCGCCAAGCTCGACGCCGACTGCGCGTCGCTGCTCGACGCCTGGCCGTCGGTCGCGGACGGTTATCGCGGCGACGAGTACAGTTATACGGTGCGCGATCGCGAGATCCGCATCCCGCTGACCTACGAGTCCCTGTCCGGCACCCGCATTCCCAAGATCGCCCTGCCGCGCTACCGCGACCGGGGCGACCTGCTCGAGTGGCTGCGCTCGGAGAATCTGCCCGGCCATTTTCCTTACACGGCCGGTGTCTACCCGCTCAAGCGCGAGGGCGAGGACCCGACCCGCATGTTCGCCGGCGAAGGCGATGCCTTTCGTACCAATCGCCGCTTCAAGTACCTGTCCGAAGGCTTCCCGGCCAAGCGCCTGTCGACGGCCTTCGATTCCGTCACGCTCTATGGCGCGGATCCCGACGAGCGGCCCGATATCTACGGCAAGGTCGGTACGTCGGGTGTGTCCATCGCCACCGTCGACGACATGCGCGAGCTCTACCGGGGCTTCGACCTGTGCAGCCCGACGACGTCGGTGTCGATGACCATCAACGGGCCGGCGCCGACCGTGCTCGCCATGTTCCTCAACACGGCCATCGACCAGCAGGTGGAACGCTTCGAGCAGGAAAACGACCGTGCTCCGGGCGAGGACGAGTTCGCCGAGATCCAGGCCCGCACGCTGTCGAGCGTGCGAGGCACCGTGCAGGCAGACATCCTCAAGGAGGACCAGGGCCAGAACACGTGCCTTTTTTCCACCGAGTTCTCGCTGCGATTGATGGGCGACATCCAGCAGTACTTCATCGACAACAGGGTGCGCAACTTCTACTCGGTGTCGATTTCCGGCTATCACATTGCCGAGGCCGGCGCGAACCCGATCAGCCAGCTCGCCTTCACCCTGTCCAACGGTTTCACCTACGTGGAGTCCTACCTGGCGCGCGGCATGGACATCGACGACTTCGCGCCCAACCTC
>JAUIDF010000047.1 GCA_030429125.1 Gammaproteobacteria bacterium
GATGCAGTACTTGCCCGTCTCGGTGGAGATCAGCGCATCGACGATGTCGTGGGCCTCGTCCGGATTCGGCGCATCCTTGTGCATCATGAGACCGCAGTTCCAGGTCAGCGCACCTTCCTTCGGCGCCGCGAACTTTACTGCCACGCCCTCGCCCTGGAGCTGGACGGGCACCTCGTTCCAGGTGATGGCCATGACCACTTCACCGGAGGCGAGTGACTGGGCCAGCGACGTCATGTCGTTCGTGTACATGCGAACCTGCGGATGCAGCTTGCGCATCATCTCGGTGGTCGTCTCGATGTTCTCGTCGGTCAACGGCTTGCTGATGTCGACACCGGCCAGGATGGCCATGCACCACCAGGTATCGGCGGCGCTGTCGATCACGGCGATCTTGCCCTTGTACTGCTCGTCGAAGAGCATGTTCCACGACTCCCCCTCGGGACCCGGATCGACCATGTCCGTCCGGTACGTGATGGAGGTCGCGCCCCACTCGAACGGCATGTACCACTGGCCACCGTCGTCCCGCGCACCGGGCAGCGTGGCAAGCTTCTCGAACACGTCGGGAAAGTTGGACAGCCTCGCCGTATCCATGGGCCGAAACAGGCCGGACTCCTTCCAGCGCGGAATGTCGTTGGAGCACGGGTGCACCACGTCCACCACGAAGCCGGCCTTCATCTTGGTGAAGCCTTCCTCGGCATCGCCGTAGGTCACGAAATTGGGCGCGGTGCCGTGCTTGGCGATGAACGTGGGAAACAGCCCGTCGTCGTCGTAGCCGCCCCAGGTGAAGTAGGTGCCCCGCTCGGACTGCGCGGCAGCGCGCCGCGTCATGCCGGGCAGCGTGGCGACGGTCAGGCCCATGGCACCCAGCGCCTTCATCGCGCCGCGGCGCGATACGGGGCCGGCGCGCAATGCGGTAACAATGTCGTTCTTGTTCACGTCAGATCCTCCAGTTTACTCAGGATGATGGGTGCGGCGTACGCGCCGCATTCTTATACTCCGACAGTGTCCAGCGACACGTTCGGAACTAGAATATGTCGCCGTCGCGGTCTTGTCCATCGGGCGAGGGCGCTCATTGGGCACCCGAATCAACCCGTCGGCGGGTGGTCAGGCGGCAATCGCAGGGTCCGGGTGCCTCTGCCTCGTCCGCCATCAACCGGCGCGCGTCGCCGGGCTCCAGTCGCGAAACGATCGACGTCGAGGCGTCGTTTTCGTTTTCGAACAGCAACGTCGAACCGCTCATCGACGCCACGTAGCACCGGCCGCCGATTCCATCGGCCGGCTCGTGACAGTACAGTCCGTCATCGTCCACCCACCAACGGCCGACGATCGGACCGCCGGCGTCCGCCGCCCACGCCATGCGACCATCGGCATGGTGATAGACGAGCCGCGTAACGCCGGCCGATTCCCAGTGCGCCGTGCGTCCGGCCAGCAGTTCCGCGACGGGTACCCGACCATCGGCGACCGTCGTCACGGTGAAGGCGCATCCCGCGGCAACCAGCAGGCGGCGCCACGCCGGCGCCGGACTCACGGGGCCGCCTCCCGCTCCAGCACCCCGCGCAGCCAGGCCATGCATACGGATTGGCACTCGACGGCGTCGAAGCCGTCCGGGTTGAGCAGGATGTTCTGCCAGAATCCGTCCCACAGCACCAGCAGCATCATGGCGGCACGACGTGCCCGCTCGCGACCGGCCTCGCCGAAGACCTCGACGAACAGGCCATTCAGCTGGGCGAGGTATTCGTCGTCGAACCGCTGGCAGGTCGCCTGGTAGGTGGGCCGCGAACCCGCTGCGCCAAAGAAGGCGAACCACACCGCGATCCGGCGCGGGTTGCAGATTCCCGGTTCGAAGTTCATGCGAATCAACGCTTCGAGTTGGCTCACGGGGTCGCCGGGTGCGGCGGCGCGCGCCTGGTCCCAGGCCTTGAGATATTCGTCCGAAAGAAAGGCCAGGGTTTCCGCCAGCAGCGCCTGCTTGCTGTCGAAATGGAAATTGACGATTCCCACCGACATGCCGGCGCCCGCGGCAACGTCGGCCATGCGGGTCTCGGCCAGGCCGCGGTTGGCAATGCACTCGATGGTGGATTCGACCAGCTGTCGGCGGCGCGCCTCGCGAGGCAAGGTCCGCTGGGCCCGGTTCCCGGACAGGGAGTCGGGCGGCTGACCGGCGGCGCCTACCACCCGCGAGGGCCGTCGCACCCGGCGACGCGAACCAGTCCGGTCACCGGTTCATTCATCCGCGTACCCGGTCCCCGGCCACGGGCCTGACACGCGGGCCGCGCGCGCGGAGCGTGCGGCGCGGCGAGCTCAGGGGGCGTTGCGCCCAATTCTGGTTGCACTTCATGGCGATCATGCTATCATCCATTGAATGATCATTCAATCAGTTCGTTGACCGGCCCGCATCCCGCTACTCATGAACGAGAAATTCGACGCCCTGGTGGTCGGTGCCGGTCACAACGGCCTGACGACCGCCGCCTACCTGCAACGCGCCGGCCTGAGGACCCTGGTGGTCGAACGCAATCCCTGGATCGGCGGCGCCGCCGTGAGTCGTGAACTGTACCCGGGCTTCACCTACTCCAACTGTTCCTACGTGTGCAGCCTGATGCGCCCGCAGATCATGCGCGACCTCGACCTGCCGGCGCATGGCCTGCAGGTCATTCCCTTCAAGGGCAGCGTGACGATGACCGCGGACGGCGGTTACTTCTGCTCCTACCTCGACCACGAGCAGAACCGCCGCGAGATGGCGCGTTATTCGCCGCGCGACGCCGAAGCCTACGACGACTACGGTGCCGAGGTGCTGCGCCAGTGCCGTTTCATCAAGGACACGTTGTTGATGACGCCGCCGGACCCGACCTCGCTCAAGCCCCGCGACCTGAAGGGCATGGCGTGGCTCGGCCGCCGCTTCGCCGCCCTGGGCGAGGAATGGATGGCCGACACCATCCGCTTCTGGGCCATGAGCTGCGCCGACTTTCTCGACCAGTACTTCGAAAACGACGTCATCAAGGGACACCTCGCGGGCAGCTCGATTATCGGCACCGCGCTCGGTCCGCGATCGCCCGGCAGCGCCTACGTGCTGCTTCATCACTACATGGGCGAAGTGGACGGCAACATCGGCGCCTGGGGTTATGCGCGCGGCGGCATGGGCTCGGTGTCGATGGCGCTGGCCAGCGCCTTTCGCGCCGCCGGCGGCACCGTTCGCACCGACGCCCCGGTGGAGCGCATCCTCGTGCGCGATGGCCGCGCGCGTGGCGTCGTGCTCGAGGGCGGCGAAGAGATCTTCGCCACGCGCGTGGTCTCCAACATGGACGTCAAGCGCACGTTCCTCGAGTGCGTCGATGCCGGCGACCTGCCCGAGACGTTCCGTCGGCGCGTCGAGCACTTCAAGATCCGCGGGTCGTCGGGAAAGCTCAATATCGCGCTGGATGGCTTGCCCTCGTTTCCGTCCATACCCGACGATTGTCCGGCGCGCACCGGCGACATGCACGTCAGCGACAGCATCGAGTACCTGGAGCGCGGCTACGACGACTGGAAGAGCGGTACGTGGTCGCGCCGTCCCTACGTGGACATGATGATCCCCACCCTCACCGATCCCACCATGGCGCCGCCGGGCAAGCACTTCATGTCGGTGTTCGTGCAGTACGTGCCGCCGAAGGTTCACGGACGCGACTGGACCGACGCCGATCGCGACGCGTTTCGCGACACGGTCATCGACCGCATCGCCGAGTTCAGCCCCGACTTCAAGCAACTGATCCTGCATGCCGAGGTGCGCACGCCCCGCGAACTCGAGGCCGAGGTCGGACTGACCGAGGGCAACATTTTCCAGGGCGAACTCACCATGGACCAGCTGCTGTTCAACCGGCCGGTACCCGGATACGCCCAGTACCGCACGCCGGTGAAGAACCTCTACCTGTGCGGTTCGAGCACGCATCCGGGCGGCGGCGTGATGGGCGCGCCGGGCGCCAATGCGGCGCGCGAGGTCATCCGGGACGCACGGCCATGAGCGGCAAGGCCAGGTACGACGCCATCGTCATCGGCGCGGGCCACAATGGCATGGCCTGCGCCTTCTACCTCGCGCGCGCGCGCCGGCGTGTGCTCGTGATCGAGGCCGCGGACGCGGCTGGCGGCGCCGCGCGGCCGGTCGTCTTCGGTGACCTGCAGGTACCCTATGCCGCGCATCTCGACTACGGCTTCTCGCGAGGCGTCGCTAGCGACATGGCACTCGATCGGCACGGCCTGGCATGGGCCGACCGCGACATCGGGGCGAGCGCATTCGGCATCGACGATCAGCAAATCGATTACGCCCTGTCGAGCACCGATGCGCCGACCGCGATCGGCGCTCGCGACGCCGCTGCCTGGGCGCCCTTTCGCGAGCGCATGACCCGCTTCGCGTCGATCATCGACGACATCGCCCACCGTGTGCCGCCACGCCTTGCCGGCGCTGGCGCCGACGCACGCGCCTGGCTGGCCATTGCCTGGCGACTGCGCCGTCTCGGTCGCGAGGACATGCGCGAGTTCCTGCGCATCGGCGCCATCAACATGTTCGACGCGCTGGAGGAACACTTCGAGGATCCGCTGCTGAAGGGCGCGCTGGCGGCCGAGGCGTTGATCGGCCACGGCCTCGCACCACGCTCGCCCAACAGCGTGCTGACGTTTTTCTCCCGCCTGTCGGGCACGGCCGCCGTCGCCATGCCACGCGGCGGCATGCCGGCACTGGCCGCGGCGATGGAATCCGCCTGCCGCTCGCGCCAGGTCGCCTTCCGCTTCGGGCTCGGCGTCCGGCGCATCGTCGTGGCGGACGATCGCGCCGCGGGTGTCGAACTCGACGACGGCCAAATCATCGAGGCGGCTAACGTCGTCTCCAGTGCCGATGCATGGACCACCGGCGTCGAGCTGATCGGCGCCGCCCACCTCGACACCGGCACGGTACGCCGCCTGCGCCATGTTCGCGGACGCGGCTGCGCGGCCCGCGTCGACCTCCTGCTCGACGACCTGTCAGGGCTGGATCGCCGGCTGCTCGGCCGACGGCTCATTTTCTCCGGTGACATGGACCGGCTTGAACGCGCCTTCAACGAGAGCAAGTACGGCGGCGTTTCCGCCGACCCGCTGGTCGAACTCGTGTTTCCCACCGTGATCGACCCGGCACAGAAAACCGGCGCACGACACCTCGCCAGCGCGCTGGTGCAGTACGTGCCGCGGGATGCGAACGATAACGACATCGGCACGCGCACGCTGGACGCCGCCCGCACGGTCATCGAACGCCACCTGCCCGGCTTGTTCGATCGCGTGACGGCAACACGCGTGACGACGCCCGTGGATGTCGAGCGCGACACCGGCATCCGCGGCGGCCACTGGCACCACGCCGAAATCGCCCTCGACCAGTTCTTCATGCTGCGACCGGCGCCTACCCTGTCCCGCTACGCGCTGCCGGTGCCCGGCGCCTGGCTGTGCGGCGCCTGCACGCATCCAGGCGGCGGCATCACCGGCCTGCCGGGCCGCCATGCCGCCGCGCGAATCATCGAGCCGGGGTCGTCATCATGAACGCCGCACCGAGCCTGGCGCAGGTTCTCGAAACGCCGTTCCATCCGCGCACCGCCGCGCTCTGCCGCACCAACCACTGGGGCAACTGGGCCGGCTACACCACCGTGCAGGTCTACGAAGATGTCGAGATCGAGTACTTCGCCGCGCGCAATACGGCGGCCTTGTTCGATCTTTCGCCAATGACCAAGTACGACATCGAGGGATCGGATGCCGAGGCCTTCCTCAATCGCCTGCTGACCCGCGACGTGCGCCGGCTGGCGCCCGGCCGCGTCGCCTACGTCGCCTGGTGCGACGACGACGGCATGCTCATCGACGACGGCACCGTGTTCCGGTTCGGCGATGCGCGCTTTCGCCTTTGCTCGCAGGAACGCCACCTGCCGTGGCTGCTCGACAGCGCCATCGGCTTCGACGTCGACATCGTCGACGCCTCCGATTCCGTCGCCGCCCTCGCCCTGCAGGGACCGACCTCGTGCGCCGTGCTGCGCGAGGCCGGCTGTCGCGATATCGCGTCCTTGAGGCCGTTCTCGCTCGAGCGGGTGGACCTCGGCGGCGTGACGGTGATCGTCTCGCGCACCGGCTTCACCGGCGACCTCGGCTACGAGCTCTGGCTCCCGAACGGTGACGCGCTCGCGGCGTGGGACGCGCTGATGGACGCGGGCCGGCTGCACGGCATGACGCCGATGGGATCGCTGGCGCTGGACATGACCCGTATCGAGGCCGGCTTCCTGCAGGCGAACGTCGACTTTCTCGCCGGCGGCCGCCCGGTTCGCGCCGGCCGACTGCGCTCGCCCCTGGAACTCGGCCTCGGCTGGCTGGTGGACTTCGACAAGGGCCACTTCACCGGCCGCCGCGCCCTGCTCGCCGAGCGCGACAACCGCTCCAGCCGCTATCGCCTCGTGGGGCTCGACGTCGAGGGCAACAAGCCCGCCCACGACGCGTTCCTCTATGACCGTCGCGGTCGCGAGGTAGGCGTGGTGACCTCCGCCCTGTTCTCGCCGACGTGCAAGAAGTCCATTGCCATCGCCTCGGTCAAGACCGGCACCGACATCGACGGCGACGGCGTCTGGGCGGATGTCTACGTGCAACGCGAGCTTGGCTGGCGGCGGGTGAAGGCCCGCTGCCGCGAGGCATCCCGGCCCTTCTTCAACCCGGCGCGCCGGCGAGTGACACCCGCTGGCGACCGCTGAACGCAACCGCACAACGCAAGGCCATCCCATGACCCGCAACGACAATCCCGCCATCGCCCCGGCGGCGACGATCATTCCCGACACCGAGACCATCCTCGAGCGGGACGAATACGTGATCCATCCCTGGGAATGCTTCGATCGACGACACCTGGAATCACGCACCGTCATTACCCGGGGCGAAGGCATCTACGTGTACGACAGCGATGGCAATCGATTGATCGACGGACCGGGCGGCATGTGGTGCGTGAACGTCGGTCACGGCCGGCGCGAACTCGCCCAGGCCATGGCGGACCAGGCCGCGCAGCTCGCCTACTACAGCCCCTGGAGCCTGTCGAACGTACCGGCCGCCAACCTGGCGCGACGTCTTGCATCGCACGCGCCCGGAGACCTGTCCAATGTCTTCTTCACCACCGGCGGCTCCACGGCAGTCGACTCCGCGCTGCGCTTCGTTGCCTTTTACAACAACCTGAAGGGCCGGCCGGAGAAAAAACACGTCATCTCCCGCGCCGACGCCTATCACGGCAGCACCTACCTGTCGGCCTCGTGCTCGGGCAAGGCGCGCGACAAGAACTACCTCGACTTCGAGCGCGGCTTCGTGCACCACCTCGCTTCGCCCAATCCGTACCGGCGACCCGACGGCATGACGATGGCGGAATTTCGCGAGCACTGCGTGAAGGAGCTCGAAGACAAGATACTGGAGCTCGGTCCCGACAAGGTCGCCGCCTTCATCGCCGAGCCGGTGCTCGCCTCCGGCGGCGTGATCGTACCGCCGCCCGGCTACCACGCGCGCTGCCTCGAAGTCTGCCGGCGTCACGACGTGCTCTACATCTCGGACGAGGTCGTTACTGCCTTCGGCCGCCTCGGCGAGATGTTCGCATCGGAATCGGTGTTCGACATCGTGCCGGACATCATTACCTCGGCCAAGGGCATCACGTCCGGCTACATTCCGCTCGGCGCCCTGCTGGTATCCGATCGCCTGATCCGCGAAGTGGGCGACAACGAGGCGCGGGGCGCCACCTTCGCCAACGGCTTCACCTATTCCGGCCACCCGGTGGCGTGCGCGGTGGCGCTCAGGAACATGGACATTCTCGAGGGCGACGGCCTGCTGGAGCATGTCCGCCATGTCGGCCCCTACTTCCAGGCACGCCTGCGCACGCTGGAGGACCTGCCCATCGTCGGCGAGGTGCGCGGCATGGGACTGATGGCCTGCGTGGAATGCGTCACCAGCAAGCAGAGCCGCATGCCGTTGACCATGGCCTATGAAATCGGCAGCCGCATCGACGCCCATTGCCAGAAGCTCGGCCTCATCGTACGCCCGCTCATCAACATGTGCGTGATCTCGCCGCCGCTGATCATTACCGAAGAACAGGTCGACAACCTCGTCGCCCTGCTGCGCAAGGGCATCGAACGCGCCACCGACGACATCCGGCGCGAAGGGCTTTGGTCGTAGCGCAGGCCAATGGCGTTGACGCGCTGCCGCCTCGAGCAGTGTGAGTGCGGCCCGCGCCCGTCTGATCGGCTTGCCCAGGCGCTTCCCGACGCGCCCCGGCGACCAGAAGAACGCGGGGTGCGGGCGGCGGCGCCAGGGGCGTGCGCCGCATGAATGCGGCGCACGCGCCTACAGGGAGGTATTGACGGCGTCCCCCGGCGCGCACGCCCGTGCCGCACGTCGGCACCGCCGCCCTGCGGGCCCGGCTCGAAACCGGGGTCCTGGCCACGTTGGCGACGCGCAATGCGTGCCCGCGCCACGGCGAGATGTCGGCCAGGCCGTTAAACTTCCAAGCCGCAACGAAAAGGGGCTGCCTCTCGGCAGCCCCCGTATTCAGGCTGAAGGATTCAGCCGTATGTGATGCGGATTCGAAAGGGGGTTAGCCAGCCGACGCCGACACCAGCACCAAATCCGTCAGACCCAAAATACTAGACATATGGATCACCTCCTTTAAATCTGGTGGAACGGACCGTCACCATACCACGCGCACCGGGGAAGGCATAGTCCCGCGCCTACTCGGCGGCATGAAAGCTCACCATGCAGCGCAGCCCGGCCGGCAGCGCACCGTCCGGGTTCGCCAGCGCCAGGCGCACGCCGAATGTACCGCTGGCGGCATCGAGCACCTGGTCCACCGTGGTCACCTCCGCCTCGTACTCGC
Organism: Gammaproteobacteria bacterium; assembly: GCA_030429125.1. Taxonomy (GTDB): domain Bacteria; phylum Pseudomonadota; class Gammaproteobacteria; order Arenicellales; family CAJQKF01; genus BQJD01. Next base: position 8,864 of record JAUIDF010000047.1, read on the forward strand.
CGCCCACGGGCTCGCTCGGGTAGACGCTCGCGCTCATGCCCACGGTGACCGAGTCGAGCTGCTCCACCGGAATGACCACCTCGACATGAAGCGGGTCGAGCTGGGCCAATTTGAGAATCTCGTCGTCGGAAACGAACTCGCCCACCTGCGACAGACGCTCCACCACGATTCCGTCGATCGGGCTCTTCAGGGTTTTCTGTCGCGCAATCGTGCGCGCCTGCGCCAGTTCCACCTCCGCGAGCCGCGCCTCCGTCACCGCCTCGTCGACACTGAACTCGGAAGTAAAATTCTCCCTGAACAGCTCCCGCGTTCGTGCCACCTTGCGCTGGCCGAACTCGAGCTTGGCCTGGGCCAGCTCGACGGCGGCCCGTTCGACGCTGGACTGCAGCTGTACCAGGGTCTGACCGCGCTTCACGGCATCGCCGCGGTCGACGCGAATGGTCTCGACGATGCCGGACACCGGCGAACTCAGCGAAACTTCCAGCGCCGGTTCCATGAGGCACTCGTAGCGGCGTTCTTCCTGCGCCTGCGCGGATGGTATCGCGAACAGCATGGCGATGACTGCAACAAGATTATTCATAGGGTCCTCGGCCGGAAATCGACAGCAATCCCTGCATGCTGGTGTCGTAGTTGAGTAAATCCCTGCGGACTCGGAAAAACGCCCTCGCGCGACGCGCTTGCAGGTCCCTCACGCGTCGCTCCAGGGCCAGCGCGATGAGCCGCCGCCCCAAGAAGCGTTGCAGGCGCAGGATACCCCATGTAGTCACGCCCTCGAACAGTTCGTCGTCACGCGACAGGATCAGGATACTCCGCCGGCTCGATGCACCGGTACGTGCCGTCCAGTCGAGATTGCGTCGATCCTCGGCGCGGCGAACCGAACGCTCGGCGACGACGATCTCGAGCGGGCACGGCGCGAGGGGCGCGGCACCCGTCAGGACGTAATCCATGGCCGGTGCCAGCACGATCAGCAACCGGCCGGGGGCGATCGGCGCGGGCGCGTCGATCGGCAGCGGGGCATCGACCACGGTCGCCTCGTGGCCCGAGGAGTCGACGAAGGCCGCCAGCGCCTCGAGCCGCGGGCGGGTATTGACCGCGATGATCCGGCACGCACGCCCGTCGTCCGCCTCGAGCCAGGTGCCGAGCCAGGCGTTCGCCGCCGCCTCGTTCGCGGCCAGCAGCGCGGCATCGAACTTGCACCGCCGCGCCCCGCGCCGCCGTCCGCGGCAGCGCAGGCCGTAGATGGTGCGCAGTTCCCGGGCGATGCCCTGGAGCGAATGCGCGAGCCCGCACAAATGCACATAGCGATTGAACACCTGCTGGTAGCTCGCACGGCCCACGATTTCCCGATCGCCGGACGACGAAATGCCCTCCCTCACCTGGATCATGCGCGAGAGAAACTCACCCGAGTAATGCGAGAGTCCCGGCACCAGCGCCTGCGGCACCTGCCACTCGACGACCTTGTCGCGCACGACGTAGTGTACGCCGGGACGCAGGACGTGCTCGACGACGATGGCGACGCAAAGCATCTGCCTGGCAGCCGCCGACACCTCCCAGATACCGCCAAGCTGTCGCGCGCACTCGGCGAGGACCGCGTCGCAGGCAGGCGCCAGTTCCACTTCCGCGCCTTCGCCGGTGAGGCGAAAGTGCGCGCCCGCCTCGAGATGATCGACCAGGGCGACCGCCTTTTCCAGGGCGTCGGTCTCGTGCATGGGGTGTGCGTCGCGGGTCAGCACGATCGGCGTGCGCGCGTTGTCCACGAGGGTGCTGTCGACGTCGAGGAGAATGGCGCAGGGCAGCCCCCGCAGCAGCGTGGCGCGATGGCGCGCGGAAGGTCCCATCAGCCCATCGACGAGACGCGTCGCCACGTCGCCCCGCGTTGGCCACCGGTGGGCGTCGCGCAGGAAATCCATGACGCACTCACGCGCCGCCACCAGCGTCAGCGGCTGTCGGTAGGCACGTCGTCGACTGCGCTCATCGGCGCCTGCCTCGATCACGCCGGCCTCGATGCCGAGGCGATCGAGCACCGGCAGCAGGGAGCGGCGCAGGTCGGAGATTGCCCAGGGCCCGTCAACCACCAGGTGAACTCGTTCACCCTGTCGTACCAGTACCGCGGCCGCCATGCCGGCCGCGATGACCCGGTCGGTTCGCGCGGGCAACAGCTCGACCCGGCGGTGCAGGAGGCCATAGGCCGCATCGACGTGACGGCGACCGATTGGCCGGCTGTCGGGCTGCATCGCCATGGCCCTTGCGAAGCGGGCAAACTCCACCGCGACCACTTCAGGGTACAGGCTGCGTAGCCGAGAGATATCGCCCGCCTCATCGCCCCCGGCGTCGACGTCGGCGGTACCGGCCAGGCGATCGAAGGCGCTGGAGAGCCGCCTGCGCCAGGTGGCGCTCAGGTAGGCGGAATGAGTCCTCGCGCCCGCGCCCGTCGGCCGCAGGGGATAGGCGTCGTGCTGCAGGCCGGACCCGGTCAGCACGGCCGGGCGACGGTAGCGCCGCAGGCGAACCGAACCGTGCTCACGCGCCGGCAACGGGACCAGGCGAACATCGGCACTACACGTTGAAACGGTTGAGGAAGGTCTGTCGAACGGCCCGGTACACCTGGGCGCCGAGACTCTCGCGACCGTGATAGAAACGCGCATAAACGCGCTCACCGAGCCCCACCGCGTCCTGCGTGCGGGGAATCACGATATCGAACTGGAACCAGCTCGAGAACGCGCTCAGCTGACCCGCTCCGTCGTCGCGACGCCCGCCCGGGTTGACGGCGATCTCGCCGCCGCCTTCGAAGGAGAGCGCCGCGCTCGGCAGGTCCTGGGAGGCGCGGGGCACTTCGCGCGACACCCGCGCGGGAAGCACGTCGCCGATGTTGTCGACCACCCGCACGCTGATGGCGCTGGTGTGTTCACGGCCCAGGCTGATGCGATGCTGGGGCACCAGCACGCGCACGGTGGCGTCCTCGGGCTTGGTCACCGTGCCGATGACTTCACCGCGTTGCAGGAACCGTCCGAGCAGCGAGCGGTCGTTGAAGGCGACGAACGTACCGTCCACCGGGCTCGTGATGGTCAGCGATGCGATCTGCTTTTCCACCTGGGCGATCTGCGCCGTCGCCGCACCGATCTGCTCGCGCACCAGCTCGACCTGTACGCGGTCGCGTTGCGCCTGCGGGCGGGATGTCACGGCATCGTACTGCGCCTCGAGCTCGGAAAGCTGGGCGTTCAGTCGCGCCAGGTTGGCATCAAGCTCGTAGTTGGAGCAAATGACCAGGGGCTGCCCCGCGGACACGGCGTCGCCGGTACTGACCAGTACGCGCTCGACGAAGCCCTGGCTGTCCATGCGCACGCGCGACTCGCGGTCGGCCCAGACGATGCCCTCGACCACCGTGGCCAGGGGCAGCGGGATCAGCGCGATGACGACGAGCAGGCCCACCAGCGCGGCGGAAACCGTGATCGCCCGAAGTCGCTTGCCCTTGAGTTTCTTGTGGGTCATGAGGAACTTGATCTGCCGGTAAACGGGCATGATGGCCATGCTGTGAAAGGCCCAGATCGCGAGCAGCACGCCTATGATGAAATAGTTGTCCGCCAACAGCAACACGATGAAGGAAATCAGGAACAACCGGTAGATGAAGGACGCGATGCCGTAACAGACGAACCAACGCCGTTCGCCCGGCGTTCGGGCCGGCGATTTCGCGTCCTCGATGCCAAACAGGTGCTTCTGGAAGAGATAGCCGAGATAGCGCGTCGAGCGGGTGCCGAGGTTCGGGATCTCGATCAGGTCGGACAGGATGTAATAGCCGTCGAAGCGGATCAGCGGGTTGGCGTTGAACAGCAGCGTCGAGACGCCGGCGATGACCATGGTGTTGTACGCCACCGCGCTGACGAAACCCGACTCGACGTTGAGCCACACGTGCAGGGCGATGGCAGCGATGAACAGTTCCGTCAGCATGCCTGCCGAACCCACCAGCGCTCGCTTGAAACGGCTTGCGAAGGCCGAGGACGAGCTGGCGTCGACGTAGGGAATCGGCATCAGGATGAGAAACATGATGCCGACCTCGTGCACTTCGCCGCCGTACTTGCGCGCCGCGTAGGCGTGCCCGAACTCGTGCAAGAGCTTGACCACCGGGAAGGTGACCAGCAGCACCAGCAGGTTCTGTCCGGCGAGTATGCGATCGACGAGATTGCGGGTGAGTTCCGGCCAGTGGACGAAGGCCAGCACCGCCGATCCGCCGACCACGGCCAGCCACAGCAACATGCCCCACGCCGAGAACAGGAATCGAACCACGGGCAGTGTGGCGACGATGAAGCGGTCGGGGTCGAACAGCGGTACGCGGATGGCAAGCGGACTTTTCCAGCGCTGGATGCGCCGGCGGCGCTCGCCCGAGTCCTGGCGCTGGAACAGTTCGCGGGTATCCGGCGGCACGTCGGCAATGAGCACGTCGGCCTTGTACAACTGGGACAGGAGCTGAATGGCCTGGGCCTGGGTCAGTGATTCCTCGCCGAGCGACCGCGACGCCAGCCGCCACACCTCGTCCATGGTGTGGCGCCCATCCATGAGTCCGATGAGTTGATAGGCAGCCGGCGTGAAACGGTGAAAGCGCCCGCTGGAATGATCCTGCAGCACGTACCACGTTTGCTCGCGGTAGACGTGACGATGCAGTTGTACGTGCTTCCTCAACCGCGGCACCAGTGCCGCGACGCGATACCAGTATGGGCTGAAGACGTTCTTCTTCTGCACGGATCGGGTCAGCGCGACCAGCGCCAGGTCGCCAGTCGCAGCCAGTTCACGAGTTCGCGGGTCCAGATCCAGGCGTATCGGCGTTCGCCAACGGTGATTTTCGCCACGCCCTCCATGCCCGGGCGCAACATGCCCTGGTCGTCGTCGAGCAACGCCTCGACACGAAAGTAGTTGCGTCCCTCGGCGGCGCGCGTCACCGGCGTGATCGACTCCACCTCGACCTCGATCGGCCGGTCGGGAAACGCCGACAGCAGCAGTTGCACCGGCTGGCCTTCCGAGACGTAGGCGATGTCGCGCTCGTCGACCTGCAGGATGACGCGGTAGCGGTACAGCGCGGCGATCTCGAACAGGACCTCGCCGCGCGTGACCGCGGCGCCGAGCGACTGGCTGAGATCGCCGTTGACGATGACGCCGTCCAGTGGCGACACCAGGCGCGTACGCCGGAGCTTCTCGTTGACCAGCTCGATGCGCGCATCGGCCTGGTCGACCTTGGCCTTGAACACCTTCGCCTTCGCCCGGTCCTTGTCGGCGATGGCCTCGTCATACTGGCTTTGCGCCTGGGCGCGGCCGCTGGTCAGTTCGACCAGATCGAGCCTCAGGTCGGTATCGTCGAGCGTCGCGATCACCTCGCCCGCGGACACGCGATCGCCGACACGATGAATCGATTCGGCCACGTAGGCATCGAAGGGCGTCACCAGGGCTCGCTGCTCGGCACCCTCGAGGACGCTGTCGGTGGTGACCTTGAAGTCTCCCCTGGCAAAGTACAGCGCGAACGCAGCGGCGATGAGCAACAGCAGCGCCAGCTTGCGGCCGAGGTATCGCGGGCCGAACAGCCGGCCGAGCTGGGTGGCGACGGAATCGGCGAGCTTGGTGAAGATCCAGCGATCGTTCAGGCGCTTTTCGTTGAACACCGGGCCGACCACCGAGGCCAGCGTGTCGCACAGCTTGACCGTGTCCTCGTCGAAGGGGTCGGCGGCCGATCGCTCCAGGCAGATGGCGCCGACCGTCTTACCCGCCGCCGGCAGCGGCACGGTGAGGATGGCGCCGCCGTTCTGCAGCCCGGCGAGCTTCTCGTGGTTGTGGGTAATGACGCCGTTGCCCGACGGCTCCGGGAAATTGACGCTCGCGGCCTGGCCTACCGCCTCCTCCATCGCCCGTCCGATGGCATTGACGAGGTTCATCTGGCGGCCGAACTGACCGGTATGCGAGAGCGACATGACCTTGACGCCGCGACCGGCACAGAAGCCGAGGCTCACCCGCTCGCAATCGAGCCGCGACGCCAGCTCGGTGACGAACGTGGTAACGGCCTGCTTGCAGGATTCTCCTCGCGACGCCGTGGCCGTCATCAGCAGCGCCGTGACCAGGCGGTCGATGGTGGACTCGTCCTGGACGTTCTGACTGCGAAGGTGAAAGGCTTCGATCCACGACACACCCCATTGCAACTGGCGCATCACGGCCTCGAGATCGCGGCGCTGCTTGTTGCCGACTTCGATCGCGGCGACACAGGCGACGCGGTCGTGCACCTTCAGTGGAAACGACAGGGCGACCGAATCGGATTCCACCGGCAGTCGCGTTCCGTACTCGGCCGCGAGGTCGACGACCAGCGCCTCGCCTTCCTCCAGCGAATGGCGCGCAACGTCGAGCAGTGCCTCGGACACGCTGTCCGGCGCGGGCCAGTTCGCGACCGGCGCGAAGGTATCGTCGGCGGCGGTCTCGGCGAGGACCAGGCCGGCACGCGTTTGCGCGACCTGGCGGCACTGCAGCTCGAGCCACGCCTGGTAGAACTCGTCATGCTCCACCGACGTGGCGAGTCGGCGCCATGACTCGCGGTCCACCCACACGCGGCCGTCCCCCTCGGGAGAAACCGCGAGCGGGGTGGCGTGAAGCCGCTCGTTCATCGGTTCACTGCCGGGCACCGACCCGGACGGCGCGTGCGGCGTGCCGGCTCGATGAGCCGGCACACCCGGCGATGGCGGTCAGTGACGGCTCAGGAAGCCGGCCCCGTGTCGGAGACATCGGTGTTCAACGGCCCGAAGCGCTGCTCGTACTGCTCGACGATGTTCTGCAGCAGCAGGCTGAGACGCTTCGCCGCGTAGGGACTGACGATGAGCCGGTCGGACAACTTGATGACGACCTCCTCCTGCCCGGTGTGCCAGGACTGGTTGGTCCCGAACAGCAGGGTGACTTCCTCCCGCGTGCTGCTCACGTTGCAGACGTTGGCGTAGGAGGTGCTCATGTCGCTGTCGTCCCAGCGGACCTTGGTGGTTTCAGGGGATTCGGTCTTCTTCGCCACGATGGTTCTCTCTCGGTGATGGAAACATGTATGAAGGCGCCCGGGCGGCTCGCCCGGCCGCGGCGTGCGCGGGCCCGGTCAAGCGTCAGGCGCCCGACTTCTTCCGTTTCAGTGTGCCGGACCGGGTATCAAATACCATTGTCGACCCGCCGCCTGCAAGGCCGCCGGCGCGCCCCGGCCGCGCGCTGACGTCCATGCCGTCGACATGAACGCGATAGCGGGAGGGGCGCGTCGAGGCCGCCTCGCCTTCACGAAGCGCCTTGCGACGCCGCCAGCCGGCGAGGCTGAGTATGGCGGCAGAGCCGGCCATGCCGCCGACGGCGGACGGCTCGAGACGATCTGCCGGCGTCTCGTCGCTCGCCGAATCCTGGCGGGCCTGGGTCGGCGGCGCGGACGAATCGTCCGTCGCCGGCTCGCCGCCTTCGCCAGTCGTCGGCGGGACGTCCTGCGCGCCGGCACCGGCCTCGGGTACCGCCTGGGGCTGCGCCTCGTCCGGCACTTCGCCGTCTTCGTCCTGCGTCTCGACCTGTTCGACGGGCTCGTGGTGGTGCAGGAAGCGATGGGCGTTGCTCATCACGAAGTCCTGCATGACGTAGGCCTGCGCCAGGGGCGAATCGAAGAGATCGAATTCGCCGGCAAAGCCACCGAGTCCGTCGCCGAGGTCGCGACCGTAGAGATTGAACAGGACGAACCGGTCGAGCGGATCGACGCCGAAGGCATCCACCTGGAGGATCAGGCCGCCGAGGGTGAAGATCACCACGCCGTTGTCGCCGATCATGATGTCCTCGGACAGGCTGCCGACCAGGGTGTCGCTGCCGAAGCCGCCGATCATGATGTCGAGACCGGGACCGCCGTGGAGGAAGTCGTTGCCACCGACCGTCGGGTTGGTGGTCGCCGCGATGTACGTCCCGGCGCCGCCGATGCCCTCGCGCGCGAAGGTGCCGCCGTAGGGGCCGACATAACCGTTGTCGCCGAGCAGGACGTCGAAGCCCGCATTGCCGAAAATCGTGTCGTCGCCGAAGCCGCCCAGTGCCCAGTCATCGCCGCTGCCGCCGGAGATCGTATCGTCGCCGCCGGTGGTCGGCTCGGTGGTCTCGAGCCGGGCACCGACGAAGAATCCGTTGTCGCCGAGGAGCCGGTCGTCGCCGGCGTCGCCGTTCACCGTGTCGGAGCCGAAGCCGCCGAACACGACGTCGTCGCCTGCCCCGCCGGAGAGATCGTCATTGCCGCCGCTGCCCGGCGACGTGGTGCGCACGATGCCGTTCTCGATGGTGCCGTAGTCGCCGAGAATATTGTCGTCACCGTCATTGCCTTCGACGGTATCACCGCCGAGCCCGCCGATGATGTTGTCGTCGCCCGCACCGCCATCGATAAAGTCGGCGCCGTCGCCGCCGCAGATGGCCGAGATGACCGCGGTCGCGGTAATCGTGCCCATGTCGCCGAGGACGTCGTCGTTGCCCGCGCCGGCGTCGATGGTGTCGCCGCCGAAGGCGCCGATAACGTTGTCGTCGCCGCCGCCTGCATCGATGGTGTCGGCGCCCCCGGAACCGCACTGCGTCGCGGTGACGGTGGAACCCTGGATGATGCCGAAGTCGCCCAGGATGTCGTCGTCGCCGTTGCCCGAGGTAATGCGGTCGCCCGCGGCGCCGCCGATGATGTCGTCGCGACCGCCGCCGGACCGGATCGTGTCGGCGCCGCCCGCGGTGCCGGTGGAGGTTACGCGGCCGGGAACGATGACGCCGAAGTCGCCGAGGATGGCGTTGTTGCCGCCGCTGGTGGCGATGTCGTCACCGTCGGTGCCACCGAGGATCACGTCGTTGCCGCCACCGGTGGTAATGGTGTCGGCCCCGCCGGCCGCGTCGGTGGTGCGCGCGGTGGAACCGACCAGCTCGCCGTGATCGCCGAAGACGAAATTGTTGCCGCCGGCATCGGAGATGTCGTCGCCGGCGGCGCCGCCGAATACCTGGTCGTTGCCGATGCCGCCCTCGATGACGTCGGCGCTGCCCACGGTGGGTTCGATGGTGTGGGCGAAGACGGCACCGCCGACGAGGACGAAGCCGTGATCGCCGAAGAGAACGTCCGCGCCCGCCTCGCCGTCGATCTCGTCGGCACCGGTACCGCCGATCACGATGTCGTTGCCGCTGCCGCCGAGCAACAGGTCGTCGGCGCCGTTGGCGAACTGGTTGCCCTCGACGGAAACGACCTGTCCGGTATGGGTCAGCCTCTGGGTCGAGCCGGCCTGGGCGATGATGCCGTGGTCGCCCAGGAC
>JAUIDF010000048.1 GCA_030429125.1 Gammaproteobacteria bacterium
AGACCCCGCGCCAGCGGGGACGTAATCCGACGCGGCGTCAAACAAATCCACCGCCCGTTCTTCGTCGGATTACGGCTGCGCCTAATCCGACCTACCCGTTGCCGTGGTTTCACTTCGGGGCACCGTGGCACCGTAGGTCGGATTAGACCCCGCGCAGCGGGGACGTAATCCGACGCGTCGTCGAACGAAACCACCGCCCGTCATTCGTCGGATTACGCCTGCGGCTAATCCGACCTACCTGTTGCCGTGGCTTTAATTCGGGGCACCGTCGCACCGTAGGTCGGATTAGACCCCGCGAAGCGGGGGCGTAATCCGACGCGGCATCGAACGAAATCACCGCCCGTCATTCGTCGGATTACGCCTTCGGCTAATCCGACCTACCTGTTGCCATGGTTTCAATCCGGGGCACCGTCGCACCGTCGGTCGGATTAGACCCCGCGACAGCGGGGTCTAATCCGACGCGGCATCGAAAGAAACCATCGCCCGTCAACCGTCGGATTACGCCTTCGGCTAATCCGACCTACCCGTTGCCGTGGTTTCAAATCGGGGCACCGTCGCTCCGACGCGGCGTCGAGCGAAGCCACCACCCGCCGCTCGCGAACTACGCCTTCGGCTGGACCGGTCGGCGTTGCCCTGCGTGTCGGTCGTTCACGAGCGGATCACCCGCTGCGCCTTGCCCTGCGATCGGGGCACGCCGCCGACGGCGTGAACCACCACGCGGCTGGTCACGCCCACGTAGGCCTTCACCTGTTGCGCCAGCGCCTTCTCGAGATCGCCGATGCGTGAATCGGCCGTCGACGGCGCGAGCTCGGCATTGATAATCAGCGTGTCCATGTTGCCCTCGCGAACCACCGCGAGTTGGTAGTGCGGGGCGAGCCCATCGGTCTTCAGGATCAATTCCTCGATCTGCGTCGGGAACACGTTCACGCCGCGGATGATGAGCATGTCGTCGCTGCGGCCGGTGATCTTGTCGAAGCGGCGCATGGTGCGTGCGGTACCCGGCATCAGGCGCGTGAGGTCGCGGGTGCGGTACCGGATCACCGGGAAGGCTTCCTTGGTGAGCGAGGTGAACACGAGTTCGCCGTGCTCACCGTCGGGCAGCACGGCACCGGTGTCGGGGTCCACGATCTCGGGATAGAAATGATCCTCCCAGATGGTCGGACCGTCCTTGGTCTCGATGCACTCGTTGGCGACGCCGGGCCCGATGACCTCCGAGAGCCCGTAGATGTCCACCGCGTCGATACCGAGGCGCGACTCGATACCCGCGCGCATCTCGTTGGTCCACGGCTCGGCGCCGAAGATGCCGATCTCGAGCGAGCAGGCGCGCGCGTCGAGCCCCTGTCGTTCCATCTCGTCGGCGATGTTCAGGCAGTACGACGGCGTGACCATGATGATGCGCGGCCTGAAGTCGGTGATGAGCTGCACCTGCTTCTCGGTCTGTCCGCCCGACATGGGAATCACCGTGCAGCCGAGGCGCTCGGCGCCGTAGTGGGCGCCGAGACCGCCGGTGAACAGGCCGTAGCCGTAGGATATGTGGCAGATGTCGCCGGGCCGACCGCCCGATGCGCGGATCGAGCGCGCCATGACGTGCGCCCAGGTATCGACGTCGTTCTGCGTATAGCCGACCACCGTCGGCTTGCCGGTCGTGCCCGACGAGGCATGAATGCGCACCACTTTCTCGCGCGGCACCGCGAACAGGCCGAACGGGTAGTTGTCGCGCAGGTCGGCCTTGGTGGTGAAGGGGAAGCGCGAGAGATCGTCGAGGGACTCAAGGTCCTTCGGGTGCACGCCCGCGGACTCGAAGTGCCTGCGATACCACGGCACGTTGTCGAAGGCGTGTTGCAGGCTCCAGCGCATGCGTTCGAGTTGCACGGATCGCAATTCGTCGACGCTCGCCGTCTCGATCGGCTCCAGCTTGCCGCGGTCGTCCTCGCTCATGGCGTCCACCTCATCGTTCGCCTGGTTGGTTATCCGCCCCCCACGCTGCCCGGGATGACGAGGGACTTGCCGCGAAACTGCGCGACCTGTTCGCCGTCGCCGTTGCTGACTGCAATGTCGTAGATGCCGTTGCGTCCGACCAGCGACACCTCGCGGGCGGCGGCCGTGAGTACGTCGCCCTCGCGAGCGGGCTTGATGAAGTCGATCACGCAGCTCATGGCCACGGCACGCTGGTTGCGCGAGTTGCAGGCGAAGGCGAAGCAGCTGTCGGCGAGTGAGAAGATCATGCCGCCATGGCAGGTGCCATGGCCGTTGAGCATGTCGCGGCGCACGGTCATGCGCATCGACGCGCGGCCCGCGGCCACCGACAGGACTTCCATGCCCAGCGACTTCGAGCAGTGATCCGACTCGAACATGGCGTCGCGCGCCGCCTCGGCGAGTGCCTGTCCGTCCATTGTCGTGTTGGCGTCATTCATGGAATCGTCGTCCCGCGTAGACATGCTGTTGCAGCAGCAGGGACGGCCGGTAGCGGTCCGATCCATAACCCTGTTGCAGGTGATTCAGTACCGTGAGCACGGTATCGGCACCGACGGCGTCGGCCCAGGCCAGGGGACCGCGCGGGTAGTTGACGCCGCTCTTCATGGCCGTGTCCACGCCGGCGGCGTCGCACACACCGGCCAGCACCGCCTCGCAGGCTTCGTTGGCGAGCATCGACACCAGGCGCATGACCACCAGTCCTGGCGTGTCGCTCACCGGGTACGCGGCGAGGCCGGCGGCCTGCAGCAGCCCGGTGATCGCGCGTAGCGCCGCGGGACCGGCGTTCATCGACGCCGCCACCGCCACCGAGGTGGCGGCGCCGTAGTCCAGGCACAGGTCGACGAGGACGAGATCGTCGTGCACGTCCTCCACGGCGCGGCGCGTGGCGGTCCGACCGTCGGTCACCGCCAGCACCGCGCCCGGCACCCGGATGATGCCCATGGCATCGTCGTCCCTGTCGACCGCAATGCCCGAGGCCGCGATGCGTTCGAGCAGCGGCGCCGCGAAGTCCGGCAGGTCGCCGGCGGCCACCGACGGCGGCGCGTCGGCGGGCGGCGCCGGCGTTGCTCGGGCGGTGTCGGCCTGTCCATCGTAGTCGTAAAAGCCGTGACCGCTCTTTCGCCCCAGCCGCCCGGCGTCGACACGCTGTTTCTGTTCCAGCGAGGGCACGAAGCGCGGATCCTGGTAGAAGGCGTCGTACACGGAGCAACTCACGGCGTAGTTGACGTCGATACCGATCAGGTCCATGAGTTCGAAAGGGCCCATGCGAAAGCCGCCGGCGTCGCGCATCACGCGGTCGAGCACGGCGATGTCGGCGGCCCGTTCCTCGAGCAGCCTCAATGCTTCGCCGTAGAAGGGGCGAGCCACCCGGTTGACGATGAAACCCGGCGTGGAGCGGGCATGCACCGCGTGCTTGCCCCAGGCGGTGGCGGTGTCGAAGACCCGCGCGGCGACGCCGGCATCCGTGTCCAGGCCCGAGACCACTTCGACCAGTTTCATGATCGGCGCCGGATTGAAGAAGTGCATGCCGACCAGCCGCCCCGGGCGGGACAGCGCCGCGCCGATGGCGGTCACGGACAACGATGACGTATTGGTGGCGAGAATGGTGTCGTCGCGACAGATGTCTTCGAGGGCGCGGAAGAGATCCTGCTTGATTTCGAGCTTCTCCACCACCGCCTCGATCACCAGCGCGCAGCCGGCGAGCTGTTCGATGTTGTCGGCGGGGCGGATTCGTTCCAGCAGTGCGTCGCGGTCGCCTGCCTGCATGCGCCCGCGCGCAACCAGTTTGTCGAGGCCCGCGGCGGTCTGTCCGATGCCGCGCTCCACTGCGCCCGAGGCGGTGTCGAACAGCACCACGGGATGGCCGGCGGCGGCGGCCACCTGGGCGATGCCGGCGCCCATGGTGCCGGCGCCGATGACGCCGACGGCACGCGTGGTCGGCAGGGATTCGGTCATGTCATTTTCCGCTGAATCGGGGTTTGCGTTTCTCCGCGAAGGCGGCGACGCCCTCGCGATAGTCCGAGGATCGGCCGGCCCGCCCCTGCAGGCTGGCCTCGAGATCGAGCTGGGCGGGCAGGTCGTTGGCGAAGGCGGCGTCGATTGCCTGCCTGGTCAATGCGAGTCCCATGGTCGGGCCGTCGGCGAGTTGCCGGGCGAGCGTCGTGCTGCGTGCGGCGAGTTCTTCGTCGTCGACGCAGTCCCAGATCAGGCCCCATGCCTTCGCGGTGGCGGCGTCGATGCGCTCGCCGGTCAGCGCCAGGCCCATGGCGCGGGCGCGGCCGGCGAGGCGGGCGAGCCACCACGTGCCGCCGCTGTCGGGTATGAGCCCGATCTTGCAGAAGGCCTGGATGAACGAGGCCGACCTCGCCGCGATGACGATGTCGCAGGCCAGCGCGATGTTGGCGCCGGCGCCGGCCGCCACGCCGTTCACCGCGCAGACCACCGGTTTCGGCATTTCGGTGAGGCGGCGGATCAACGGGTTGTAGTTCTCGCGGATCGAGGCTTCCAGATCCGGCGCTGCGGCATCGGCCGATACGTGGCGGTCCGAGAGATCCTGTCCCGCGCAGAACCCGCGACCGCGGCCGGTGAGCAGGACGCAGCGCACCGCGTCGTCGTCGCGTGCGGCGTCCAGCGCCTCGCGCACCTCGGCATGCATGGCGGCGTTGAAGCTGTTGAGCCTGTCGGGGCGGTTGAGGGCAAGCGTCGCCACGCCGCCGTCGCTCCGGTATTCGATGGTCGTATGAGTCATGGAGTTTTTCCAGCGCAGTGCGCGTCGCCCGGCCGCGTTCGTGTCGCGGACCCGGCGGGCTTGCTAACATGCTACCACCTAATTCCCGCGGAAGATTATCCCATGCCCTTCTATGCGATCGACGGCATTCGGCCGGTGGTGCATCCTGACGCCTACGTTCACCCCACCGCCGTGATCATCGGCGACGCCCATGTCGGACCACGCTGCTACGTCGCTCCCGGCGCCGTCATGCGCGGAGACTTCGGGCGGCTGGTGATGGAGGCCGGCAGCAACCTGCAGGACTGCTGCGTCATGCACGGCTTCCCGGCCCAGGAGACGCGCATCGAGGCGGACGGTCACGTCGGTCACGGTGCGGTGCTTCACGGCTGCCGCGTCGGCGCCAACGCGCTGATCGGCATGAACGCCGTCGTCATGGACGGTGTCATCGTCGGCGAGAGTTCCATCATCGCCGCCAATGCCTTCATCAAGGCCGGCATGGACATCCCGCCGCGATCGCTGGTCGTCGGCAGTCCCGGCAAGGTGCTGCGCACGCTGTCGGAAGAAGAGGTCGAGTGGAAACGCCAGGGCACGGTCGAATACCACGAACTGGCCCGGCGGTCCATCCGCTCGATGGTGGAGACGGTACCGCTGGCCGAGGCCGAACCCGGACGCATCCGCTTTTCCGGTGGCGTTCAGCCCAAGTACCGGTCGCGGGACGGCGTAGCCTGAACGATCAGGGCCTGTTCACACGACGCTGAGCGAGTGAGATATCGTGCCCCGAGAAAACGACCCGTCTGGCATCCGACAAGGCGCATCGAGGCGTCATGGTGGTTCCATGGCGACGAGATGCAACGCCGTCGGGGCGAAAAAGGGCCGAAAGATCGCCGCGAACGCGTCGTGTGAACAGGCCCTAGGTGATGTCGATGACGGCACGGCCGGGTGTTTGCACATTGCGCGTGCCCGGTTCATGGAAGAGAACGACTGCCGGCCGCGCGTACCGACAGCGATGCTCGGTCGCGTCTCTATACCGGTTCGTTCTGACATAACGGCGCGATAAAAAGCGGGCGGGCACAACGCCCGCCCGCAAAGCAGGCCGCCGCTCGACGGCCTGGCGACGAAGTCAGTTCGAGGCGCGCGCCGACGCCTCGTTGTTGCCGGCATTGGCGTCGCCGCGGGCCACGACTCTCACGCGGGCGATCAGTATCTTCGAGCGGCCGGCGCGGAACTGTTTCTCGATGTTCTTCTTCTCGCCGGCCTCGAGCGAGACCGGTTCGCGAAACTGCGTTACGGTCTGGCGGCGACCGTTGACGATCTCGATGACCACCATGCCGCGCACGGGCTCGTCGCCGGCATTGGCGATGTCGGCGCGCACCCGGGCGATGCCGCCCTGTACCGAGATCCGGGCCCCGGTGACCGCCGCATCCGCGCGCTTGCGGCTGGAGGCGCTGGCCGACAGCGAGATTCGCTTCGGCGGGCGCACCGCGGGTTCGTCCCTGTCTTCACGCGCTTTCAGCTTGCCGCCCGCGACGCCGAACCCGGTCCTGTCCGGTTCCCGACCCTGGCCGGGATTCGTCGTCAGGTCCGCTGCCGCGGGGATCGTGGGTTTGGGCTTTGGCGGCGTGATCACCAAGCCGCCGGTCGCACCCTTTTCATGGCAGTCGAAGTTGTATGCCGCCATGGTGCTGTTGAAGCTCACGTTCGTGCCCACGGCGCGGAAGTGCCCGCTCTTGGTTCCGCCCTGGCCGAGACCGTCAAGCGATATTTTTCCGGACGTGTCGATCCAGGTGCCCGTATTCGGCTTGGTGAAGTCGATGTAGTCGTTGAACAACGCCTGCTTCTGCGCATTCGTCTGCAGTGTATGACTGCGCAGGGTCTGCCCGTCCTGGTCGCGGATGTCGAGCTTGATGGTGGCGTTGGACACGTTGGCGAGCAGGCTTCCGGTCAGCTGCACGCCGCACTGGCTGCCGTCCATCGTCGCACGCGGCGACGCCGATAGCAGCGCCTGGTGGACGTGCACGCCGGTGGACAGGTCCTGCGAGTCGGGCAGCAGTCCGGGTGTCACCTCGGGATAGGCGCAGGTGATACTGAAGCCCTTGGGCGCGAACTGGTAGGCGATCTCGCCGCCCGGGTCGATCAGGTTGTAGCCCATGGTGATGTGCTGGCTCTTCAGCGGCTTTTGCGCGCCGCCTGCCTGTCCGGACAATGCCGAGCCGAAACCGCCGGCGGTGCCCCAGTGGACGTTGCGCTCGGTGCCGTACTGCTTGCTGTGCCCCTCGCCGATCTGTACCGGGATGAGGTTGGAGAAGAACTCGCTGCCGACGAAGATCACGCTGCCAGTGAATCCGCTCGGCGCGTGCAGGCCGGCGATCGCGTGAACCGAGGTCGGGCAGATCTGGCCGTCGATCATGGCCGTTTCCGCCGGCTTGATCTCGAGCTCCAGGGTCGGTGGCACCTGGGTCAGGTAGTCGGCGCCGCCCGGCGCGACGCAGTCGAGCTCGTAACCCGACCAGGGCGACTGGAAGTCGTGATTGACGCCGACGATGCGGATCTGCCCGCTCTCCGGCCCGTCCGGGTTCAGCGGGATGTCGTAATCATGGGAGAAGTCCGCGTGACCGGCATTGCCGGTGTTGACCCAGTGCACGTTGCTCTGGTGGCCGGCGTCGTCGACGTAGCGAAACGACACGTCCTGGTGGGGATGGTTGGTCTGTATGTTGCCTGACAGGTGCACCGCGCAGTGGCCGCCGAGGGTGGCTTCCTCGATCGCCAGCACGTAGGAGGATTCCACGTGCACCGGCTCGGCCGGCTGGCAGTTGACGTCGAAGGAGAGAGGCGTCGTCGCACCCAGCACCCCGTTTCCCAGCGCGCCAAACTCGAGTGGATTGAATACGCCGTAAACGCCAAGGGTGAAGACGTTTTTCAGTACATACGAGATGAACTCTCCGTCCGGCGTGACCGTGACGCCCGGCTCGTCGAGACACATGGTCGCGTACGCCGCATTGCCGATCGAGCGTTCGATCGTCTGTCCGGCGCTCTTCTGCTCGTCCGACAGCTGGTTGCACTGCACGATGGCCTCGTGGGTGTAGCCCTCGGGAAGCGCCGGCTGCGTGTTGGACGCCGGCAGGTCTACCGCGAGCATGGGAATCTGCTCGTAGGGTTCGTGCTGGAAGGTGAAATAGCTGTTGGTCCACGCATCGCCACCGGCGGTAATGCCGACCACGCCGGAGCTCGATACGGCCTCGTCGTCTTCGCACTGGGCGGTGACCAGCGTGGAGATGGACGGGTCGGAAGCTTCGGCGGCGTCGTAGACGCCGTCCTGGTCGGTGTCGACCACGGTGATGACGGGGTTGTCGCCTGTCTGTTCGATGTGCGCCTGCGCGCCGGGTCCGAAGACCGGCGGCAAGGCATCCCCGCCGGCGGCGGCCGAGGTCGACAAGATCGCGGTAAGCACCGCGCAAATCGAGCTTTGGCGTGAAATCGCGCCTGAAAGAATCGTCTTCATGCTCTTTCTCCCGCGCGTGGCGACTGTTGGGCGGTCGGTGGCCAGGTGTACTGGTACAGCGTGAGTCGCGGCAAATGCGCGGGGCGTTCAATCGCCGGGCGGCGTCGCCGCTGAGCGCCCGCCCTGGGCGGGCGTCTTCATCGGGGTGGGGTGCCGTTCCGTTGTCGGCATGTCAGTGCTGGGTTAAGCATACGCCGGTCCGCCGCCGGGGCGAAGCCGGGCGACACGCAGCGTGTAAACGGGCGCCCTGCGGCGACCGGTGGTTCGGCGCCTCGTCGAGTGCCCTTCTTCGTGCTACCGCTTCAGCCGGCCTGGCGAATCGGCCTGCAAGGCATCGATGACAGGACAGCGAGGCACGTGGCCGCCCTGGCATTGGGCCGAGATGTCCGAAAGCGTCGCCTGAAGCCGCTCGAGGTCGGCAATCTTGTCCGCGATGCCGTCGAGGTGACGGCGCGTGATATCCAGCACTTCACCGCACGTGAAGTCTTCCGCGTCGACAAGGCCGAGCAGGTTTCTCAACTCCCCGATGGAGAAGCCGAGCGCACGTCCCCGCAAAATGAAGTTGACCCTGGCCTGCAGCGCAGCCGGGTACAGGCGATGGCCGCCGTCGGTGCGCGACGGTGCGGGGAGCAGCCCGATCTTCTCGTAATAGCGAATGGTCTCGATGTTGCAGCCCGCGCGCCGGGCCAATTCCCCGCGCCGTATGGGCTGCGCGTTCGCCGAACGTTTCATCGCACGTACCCTCTTGATCCTGTAGTCACTACAGACCGTATCGTCTTTCCCGGGTTCAATCGGGAGCGACGATTCATGGCGCAGGCCCAGGCGCGGTACCGGTCCGGCGGTACGGATACTTCGACCGACGCGAGAGCGATCTGGACGACGATTGGCGGTGTCGCGGGCGCCGTGTTGGCGTCCTCCTGCTGCATCGTGCCCCTCGCGCTGGTGTTGCTGGGCGTGTCCGGCGCCTGGATCGGCGCGCTGACGGCGCTCTCGCCCTACCAGCCGTGGTTTGCCGGATTCGCCATCGTGTTTCTGGCGCACGGGTTCTACCGCGCCTATGGCCTGTCGCGGCGAGCCTGTGTCGACGGCGCCTGTGCGGCCCGGCCCGTCGCCCCGCGTATTACGCGGTTCGTACTGTGGGTCGCGAGTGTATTGGTTGTCCTGTCGATGACCATCGAGTGGTGGGCACCGCTGTTCTACTGAGGCGTATCGAAATGCATCGAATTCTGACGCTGCTTGCGGTCATGGCACTCGCAGTCGCGGCTGGCTCCGGATTGCGCAACCTGGTGTCCGACGCGCATGCCCAGGCGACCGGGACCGCGGCATGGCAGACCCGCACGTTCACGGTCGAGAAAATGACTTGCGCGGCCTGCCCGATCACGGTCCGTGCGGCCATGCGCGTCGTTGAGGGTGTGCGCGAGGTAAAGGTCGACCTCGAAAGTCGCACGGCGACGGTAACGTTCGACCCGGGCATCGCCACGCCCGACGACATCGCAGCGGCCTCCGCGCGGGCGGGCTATCCGGCCCGGCCCGGGGCCGGATGAACCGCCGCAGGAGATGTGAACCGTGAAGCTTCAATCGACCCTCACCTGTCCCCGGTGCGGGCACGCAGCCACGGAGACGATGCCCACCGATGCCTGCCAGTTTTTCCATGCCTGCAAGGGGTGTGGCGCCATGCTTCGTGCGCTTGCGGGCGACTGCTGCGTGTTCTGCTCTTACGGCAGCGTGCCCTGTCCGCCGATGCAGGCGGCGAGACGCATCGCACGTGTCGATGCCCACCGCCGGGAATGAGGCGGTCGACGGGCGGACGGGTCGCGGCACTCCCCCGGCGCCCGCTCAGTCGTGAGCGATCTGAAACAGGCAGTCGCCGATCTCGGTGCGCGCCAGCGCGCGGCGGCAGACGATGAATCCGCGGTGTTCGAAACACACGGGCTCTGCAGGCAGCCAGGGTTGCTCCGGTCGGTGGATGCGCGCGGCGAGCTGGCCGGCGTCGACGGTGTCGCCGAGATCGGCGACCGGCTCGAACACGCCCGCGGATCGAGCGTAGACATACTGGGCGTCGTCGTCGACCTGCAGGAAGCGCGGCGCACTGGCGGCGGGCTTCGTGTCGATGTGCGGGCAGGCGCCGACGTGGCGCAGGTATCGCCGCAGACCGGCCTCGATGAGATGCAGATGCAAGCGGTCCACCTGTGCGCCGCCGCCCAACTCGACGGTAATGGCAATGCCGCCGCGACGCGCCGCGGCACTGGTGGCATAAGGGCCGTCGACGGATCGGAACGTCAGCGCGTACGGTATGCCGAGCGCGGCGACCAGTGCGCGTCGAACGGCGTTTGCGTGCTCGTCGTCTTCCACGCGCACCAGGGCCGTGGGCAGGTAGAGCAGCGACGTGCCGCCCGAATGCAGGTCGAGCAGGTAGTCGATACCCTCGAAGATCACCGATTCGAGGTAGTGGGCGATGACCGAAGTCGGCGGTCCCGAGGGATCGCCGGGAAAACTCCGGTTGAGATTGCCGCCGTCAATCGGCGAGGTGCGCGTCCCGGCCCGGACCGCGGGCGTGTTGGCCGCCGGCAGGATGATCACTTGGCCGCGCACGTCTGCCGCCTCGAGCGTCGAGGCCAGCATCGCCAGGGCGATCTGTCCCTCGTACTCGTCGCCGTGATTGCCGGCCATGAGCACGACCCTCGGTCCGTCGCCATTGCGAATCGACACGATCGGAATCGGTATGAAGCCGTAGGCGGAGCGGTGTACCGAATGCGGCAGGCGCAGGTAGCCGGCATGCCGCCCTTCGGCGTCGAGGTCGACCTCGCTGGTGATCGGGGAATGGCTCGTCATCTCGGCTCTTCGCGCGTGATACTCGTCAGCGACCGGCAAGTGTAGGCCGGCGCGTGCGCGAACGAAAGGTGCGGCGTCGCCATGATGGCGGGTTCGCCGGCGTGCATCGATGTGGTATTACTGCCGCCCACGGCATGCAACCTCCCTGACTCCAGTTCGACCAACGTGGCTGATCGTACCCGAACACCGCTGCGCCGCCTGGCGGCCATCGTGCAGTACCTCGCCTACCTGCTGGCGGCTTCGCTGGCCGTCATCTATGTCTTTGCCTACCGGCCTTATGTCGGCGAGCTCGCACAGGGACACGGCCACGTTCTCGACCGTGGACCGCCCCGACACGTCTCGGCGGACACGGTTCGCCAGCTCGGCAACGTCTCGAGCGATTCGAGCGTGCGCTTCCTGCAGCGGCGGCCGACCGCGACGGCGGGGACCGTCAGGCTGTGCGCACTCGGGGATTCGCATACCGCCGGTGACGAGGTCGGAGCGGACGCGGACTATCCTTCCTACCTGCAGCGCGAGTTCGATGACCTCGGTGTCGACAACGTCGAGGTGATCAACTTCGGGAACGCCTGGCACGGTTTCTCGCAGGTCACCGTCATGTGGGAGGAAGTCGCCAGCCGGTTCGACTGCAGTATCGTGGTCCTGCTTCCCTACGAGTTCTGGTGGACCCGGGACACGTCGTTCAATCACGCGGCCGCGTCGGCGCCGTACTACCTGCACGCGCGCCACATATTGTCCGCAGATGGCGTCGAGCGGCTGGACGTGTCCGGTACGACGGATCGCATACGCTTCGATCGCTACCACGCCTTCCTGCCCCGCTGGCGCTATCTGCGCTATGACTATCAGTCCCCGGCGCTGATTCGGGCCATGCTGCCGGCGGATCGCAAACTGCCCAATCCGTTTTATCACGTCGACGACCCCGAGGCGGAAGCGCGCGAGTTGCATCGACGCCTGCTCGCACGCATCGCGTCGTATGGCGTACCTGTCGTGGTGCTGTTCGAACGCGACCATGGCCTGATCGACACGCTCACGACCAACGCGCCCGATAATGTCGGCTTTGCGAAAACCAGGTACAGGTGGTCGGACTTCCCCTACGCCGCCCCGATCTGGCATCGAAGTCCCTGGGGCAACCAGGTGACGGCACGCACGGTATTGCGCGCGGTACTCGAAGAACCGCCGTCGCCGTTGCAGCGCTTCCAGTTCGAGACGGCCGAAACGCTCGCGCAATGGGATCCGCCGCCGCCGCTCGATGACGCCGAACGCGTGACTCTGTCCCTGGCTGACGAGGAAGTCGGGGTCGTCGTGTCGGTGCACGATCGCAACCAGGGTGTTGACCAGGAAGGGCGACATCCCGCCGTGCTGTCGGCATCCGGCGTCCGCGGGCTGCTCGCCATCGTCCGACCGGACGAACACCTGCTGGACGCCTGCCTGCTGCCCCTCGGCAAACTGCTTTCACCCGGCGACGAGGTGGTGATTCGCTCGCAAGGCGGCGACGCGGTGAGCCTTGGCAGGCCCGGACTGGTTTCGGCCGGTGCGGCGATCTGGTTGCTCGAGCGGCCGGGTTCGTGGTGTACGGGCACCGGCGCGCTGCACCTGCCGGCCAGGGACATGCCGAGCGGACGCGGGTTGACCCTGGTCGCGGGCGACAATCGCCTGCCGCTTGACCGCGACGGACAGTGGCTGCGCGCGGGGGCCGGGAGCGAGCCGCTGTTCAAGTTCGCCACTCTCGGTGCCGACCCCGCGGATGTCGGATCGATGCAACCCGCCGGCGAGGTATTCCTGGTCCTGGAATCCGCCGCACGCCGGCGAGCCGTACCCATTGCCCGCTGGCGCCTGACGGCGCCGCGCGACGACGTCGAAGTGCTGACCCCGTCGCCGGTCGCCATCCGTATCGACAGCGGGCGCGCCACCGTGGGTCCGCGGCCGTGAGAACCAGGAGTCGTCATGAACGAACTGATTGAAATGTCGGCCGTGACGCTGGCGGCGCAACTGCGCACCGGCGAGGTGACGCCTGGCGAACTCCTCGATGTCCTGAGCGCGCGGATCGACGACGTCGATGGCGTCGTCAACGCGCTGCCCATCCTCTGCTTCGAGCGCGCCCGCGAGCGCGCCGCCGCGCTCGCCTCGCTGCCCGCCGGGGCGCGTGGTTCGTTGTTCGGGTTGCCGGTTGCCATCAAGGATCTGAGCGACGTGGCGGGCGTTCGTTCCACGTCCGGCTCGCGGCTGTTCGCCGATCGTGTCGCCGCGTCCACGGACGTCGTGGTGGAGCATATAGAGCGCTCGGGCGGTCTGGTCTACGCCAAGTCCAATACGCCTGAGTTCGGCGCCGGCGGCAATACCTTCAACGACGTGTTCGGGGCTACCGTCAACCCTCGCGACACGCGGTTGTCCGCCGGCGGTTCGTCGGGCGGCGCCGCGGCCGCCCTGGCGAGTGGAACCGCGTGGCTTGCCCAGGGCTCGGACCTGGCCGGCTCGTTGCGTACGCCGGCGGCCTTCTGCGGCGTGTGCAGCCTGCGACCGTCGCCGGGGCGGATACCGGACGGCCCGCGCCTCACTCCCTTCGACGTGCTCGCGGCCGAGGGGCCGATGGCGCGGTCGGTGGGCGACGTCGGTTTGCTTGCCGATGCCATGACCGGCGTGCATCCCGCCGCCGGTATCTGTTCGCCGCCCGCGGAGTCGCTCTCCGCGGCGGCTGCCGCGCCGTGCCGACCGGCGCGCGTGGCCTTCTCCGCCGATCTTGGCGTGACCGACGTCGACGACGTCATCCTCGAGCGCCTGTACGCGCTGGTCGACGTGCTGGCGGCCGATGGCGTCGAGACGCTGCCGGGCCATCCCGACCTTGACGGCGCCCACCAGGCGTTCGACGTACTGCGCGCACTCGACTATGCCACTGGCCAGGGCGAGTTGACGGGCGCGCAGCGTGAAATGATCAAACCGGAGGTTCGCTGGAACATCGATCGCGGACTTGCCCTGACCGGTGTCGAGATCGCCGCCGCCCGCCGTGTCCAGGGCCGGCTGTACCACGCCGCCGCCGCGTTCATGAACCGTTACGACGTGCTGCTTTGCCCGGCCACCTCGCTGATGCCGTACCCGGTCGGCGAACGGTACCCGGGCCACGATCGTGGCGTGCCGATCACGGAGTACTACCGATGGCTTGCCATTGCCTACGCGGTGACGCTGCCGGGATTGCCGGTGGTGACGCTGCCGATCGGTCATTCGCCGGAGGGGATGCCGGTCGGCGTTCAGCTGATCGGCCGACCGCATGGCGATGCCGCATTGCTATCCGTGGCGCGTTACGTGGAAGATCTCCTCGGCCTCGACCTGCGGCCGGTCGATCCGCGCTGAAACCACTCGTCGTCCGGCCGGGTGTGGCTCAACGGCATCGGTCTTACGCTTCGCTGATCTCGTTCAGCAGCCCGTCGAGAAAGCGGTCGCAGCGTTCGAGTTGATCGAGGCTTACATACTCGTCGCGCTTGTGTCCCTGGTTCATCGAACCGGGTCCGCACACCACCGAGGCGAGTGCCAGCTCGCGCTGAAACAAACCGCCCTCGGTTCCGTACGGCAGCTTGTCGTGACCCGCTTCGCCGACCAGCCGCTTGACCAGCGACACGCCGGCATGGTCTGCCGCCGTTTCAAGGGACGGGTACTGGTTGGTGATATCGATGCGAATGTCCGCTTCCCCGAATCGCGACTGCACCGCGTCGAGGATCGTGTCGGCCGCCGCGTCGAGTCGCGCGAGCAGTTCGTCGGGATCGTCGGCGGGGAGGTGGCGAATTTCGAAGTCGAAGCGGCAGTGTTCGGGCACGATGTTCAGTATCGAGCCGCCGTCGATGGTGCCCACGTGCAGCGTGGTGTACGGCACCGCGTAGGCGTCATCGCGATTGCCGGTTTCGATCACGTCCTGCTGTATGCGGCGAATGGCTGCGATCATGTCCGTGGCGAGATGGATGGCGTTGAGACCGAGATCGGGCAGTGCCGAGTGGGCAGGTACGCCGCGGCACCGGCACGACGCCGAGGTCTTGCCCTTGTGTGCGATGGCCGGGCGCATCGCGGTGGGTTCACCGATGATGCAAAGCCAGGGTTGAACATCCCATTGCTTCATCGACCGGATGAGGCTGCGCACGCCGATGCAGCCGATTTCCTCGTCGTAGGAAAAGACGACGTGAAGCGGTTGTCGCAGGCGACGCTTCGATGCCGTCCTCGCCAGCGTCAGTACCGAGGCCAGGAATCCCTTCATGTCGGCACTGCCGCGTCCATACACGCGACGGTCGCGCCGATTGGCCACGAAGGGATCCATGCTCCAGTCCTGGCCGTCTGTCGGCACCACGTCGCTGTGACCGGACAGGACGATGCCGGGCCGCTCGTCGGGGCCGATTACCGCGTGCAGGTTGGCCTTGGTGCGATCCGCGTTGTAGTCGATCGATGTTCGCGCGCCGAGATCGTCGAGGAAGCCGGCGGCAAAATCGATCAGCTCGAGATTGCTGTCGCGGCTGACGGTCGGATAGCCGATCAATCGGCAGAGCAGGGCCGGCGTGTCCACGGCGCGGCTTCAGCCAACCAGGTAACGCCCACCCGATCCGCTCGCGGCCGTGAGCAGGCCGAGCACCAGGTTGATGCCGACCAGGCGCCGAATGCGGCCAAGCGCCTGTCCGCCGCGCGGCCAGTCCGCCTTGCCGACGGCGGCGCCGAGTTGCCGGTAGGGAACGAAGTAAATCCACACGAAGATCGCCGTCATGACCAGGGCGAGCGCGGTCATGAGGTGAATGTGAGTAGCGGCGTTCGCGAATCCGCCGAGCACGGACAGCACGATCCAGAACCCCGTGCACAACAGCACCGCGACCGCGGCCCAGACCCATGGAAAGAAGCGGTCGAACACGCCGAGCCACAAGGTCAGGCGCGGCGGCGGATCGAGCTGGCTGGCGCTGACCGGCCTCAGGATCATCCAGGCGAAGAACATGCCGCCGACCCAGACGATGGCGGCGAGGACGTGCAGGGTGAGCGCGATGCCCATGGTTCGGGTGCCTCCAGGAAACGACGGTGCCGGGCACTATACACGTTGCCGGTGCGGCAACGAAAAAAGGCCCGCGTGGGCGGGCCTTTATCGCGTCGGCGCGAGGCGCCGGCTACTTGATGGCGAGATCCTGCAGTTTCTTGCCGGAATCGAGCGCCGCTACCACCCACGCCGGTTTGCGACCGCGACCGGTCCACGTCTCGCGGGAGTTTGCCGGGTTGCGATACTTCGGCGCGACCTTGCCGCGCTTCTTGCGTACGGCCTTCTTCGAGCCTGCCTTCTTGCCACGCCGCTTGCGCGTGACGGCGGGTTTGTCGTCGACGATCTCGGCGACGTCGAGTCCTTCGCTCTTCGCGAGTTCCTTGAACTTCTTGGCGAGCTCCTTCTTCTTGGTTTTCTTTCGTGATTCGATCTGCGCATTGCAGCTCTTGATCAGCTCTTCCAGCTCGGCAACAGTGAGCTTGGAGATATCGGGTATTGCCACTTCATTTTCTCCACAGAATGTAAAACCTTTTAATTGCGTCGATCCGTTATCGAACACTCAAACGCGTCGCGTAATTTATTTGATATCGATAATGAAGGCAACCGCGTATGCGAATAGTGAAACATATAACGATGCTATTCCTTTAACCGGTTCACCTCTATCGATCATGGTCGCAAGAGCAGAATCTGTTATCCGTGTGATTCGATGAAAACCGGTGTTGATTTGGTCGAACGACCGTTTAATGCGGACTGCACGCCGACATGTAACGAGTTCCAGTCACGCGTTTCAGTACTGAAACCGCCGCCCGCGTATCGACGTGGTGGTCGTACTCTACGAATCCACCGATTAACTCGAATTTATCGTTTCGAGTTTTTATGAACGAAAACTGAACGACGATTGCATGAATGCCACGACGCGAAACCCGGGGCTCAGGAAAACTATTGGACGACGGCGGATTCGTCGACGATGGACAGTTCGAAGGCGGCGGAGATGAGTGCCGCGGTGTAAGGGGCGCGGGGATGGTTGAACACTTGTTCCGCCGCACCTTCCTCGACGACTTCGCCGTCGCGAAGTACGATGAGGTAATCGCTCATGGCGCGTACGATTTTCAGATCGTGACTGATGAACAGGTAGGCCAGTTGGTGTTCGGCCTGCAGCCTGAGCAGCAGGTCAACGATCTGTACCTGTACCGATCGATCCAGTGCCGAGGTGGGCTCGTCGAGGATGACCAGGCGCGGTTGCATGATCATGGCGCGCGCGATGGCGATGCGCTGTCGCTGGCCGCCGGAGAACTCGTGGGGATATCGAAAGCGGGTGGCGGGGTCGAGTCCCACTTCCTCCAGCGCCGCCACCACGCGCGATTCGCGTTCCGCCTCATCGCCGATGCGGTGCGCGACCAGGCCTTCCTCGACGATCTGCTGTATCGAGAGTCGGGGACTGAGCGAGCCGTAGGGATCCTGGAACACGACCTGCATCTGGCGTCGCACGGGTTTGAGCGCCTCGCCGTGGAGCGACTGTATCGCGGTGTCGCCGAAGGCGATGTGTCCGCGTGATTTCTCCAGCCGAAGCAGGGCGAGCGCCAGGGTCGTCTTGCCTGATCCGCTCTCGCCGACGATGCCGACGGTCTCGCCCGGACGCACGCGCAAGCTGATGTCGTCCACCGCCTTCACGTGATCCACGGTACGCTTGAGGATGCCCTTGCGAATCGGGAACCAGACACGCACGTGCTCTGCCTCGAGCACGCTGTCGCTGTCGTCGAACCGCTGCTCCGTCTTGACCGGCGGTTCCGCGGAAAGCAGCCGCTTCGTGTAGTCCTCGCGCGGTGCGTCGAAGACGCTCCGCGTACCGCCCGCCTCGACGATGCGACCGTCCTTCATGACGTAAAGCTCGTCGGAGATCTTCTCGACGATGGTCAGGTCGTGGGTGATCAGCAGCACGGCCATGCCCATGTCGCGCTGCAGCTCCTCCAGCAGTCGCAGGATCTGCGCCTGCGTGGTGACGTCGAGTGCCGTGGTCGGCTCGTCGGCAATCAGCAGGTCGGGATCGTTGGCGAGCGCCATGGCGATCATCACGCGCTGTCGCTGGCCGCCGGAAAGCTGGTGCGGGTAGCTGTCCAGTC
>JAUIDF010000049.1 GCA_030429125.1 Gammaproteobacteria bacterium
CAACGCCGGGCGTAAATGTTCCGTCCGCCCCGCGCCAAGCGGGGCGGCGCAGCTACCTTCCGTCTCGTTAGAGTACGCGCCTCAGTTCCTTGTACTCGCCACCCGTTCGAAGAAGGATGGTGACCCCTCGATCGTTGCGGTTTCGGAAAAACCAACCATGGTTGCCGTCAAAGGCGGCCTCGAGTTTGCCTTCGTCTTCGGGTACACCACGTCCTTTTTCATAACTTATCGACCGTCCACCGCCGTCACCATGGGTATCAAAATTGATCGGACCGCCTTCGGCACTCCAGGCAAACAGCGCCACGGCGCCCTCATCCATGACGAGCTTCCACTCGGTGCCCTCGCCGGGCGACAGCGTGATTCGGACTTCATCGCGCCATCTGGACGTCGTCGCGGCAGTCAATTCCGTCGCGAGACTTGCGGAGACGTTTGCCGATCCGTTGGATGCCTGCTGCCTCTGTGCTGTCGTTGTAGCGATCGACGAGGGTCGAGCGCCGCTTTCGGCAGTTATCGGAACTGCGGTTTCGCTTGGTAAAACAGTCTCGGCGTCGGCCGCGGCCTCGGCCGCGAGCTGTTCCTTGATTTCGCCCATTTCTTTCAAACCGAGTAGTCGACCGATACCGGTCGGGTCAATAGCATACTCCGCGGGCAAGACGACAGTAACCAGGATTACCGCTGCCGTGATCACAGCACACAACGTCGAGCGGTTCAGTTGTACTGCGCTCGGAAGCTGTTCACGCGAGGGAATGTCACTGTTATACATGAATAAGTTCTCCAAACGCTCTAGGCAACAAAGTAGCCGGTGAGTTGGTAGCCGATCAACACGAACCCGGCCGTCATCACAACGACGTTCGCGGTATACGCGTGCCGCCAGAACCCCTCTGTGCGTCGCCAGTAGCCCATGACGATCAGGATCGCGCCCAGCGCAAGTAACTGCCCGATCTCAACACCAACATTGAAGGCCAGGAGATTGGGAACAAGGCCATCTGGAGAAATGTCGTACTCGATGATCTTCGTCGATAGTCCGAATCCGTGAAAAAAACCGAAGATGAGCGTCGCCAGCTTGGTGTTTGGCTGAACACCTAGCCAACGTCGAAAGCCACCGATGTTGTCCAGGGACTTGTACACCACCGACAGACCGATAATGGCATCGATGATGTAACTGTTGATACCGATATTGAAGTACACGCCGAGCAGCATCGTAGTCGAGTGACCCAATGCGAAGAGACTCACGTAAACTGCAACATGCTGAAGGCGATACAGGAAAAAGATCACCCCGAACAGGAACAGGATATGGTCATATCCCGTAACCATGTGCTTTGCGCCGAGGTAGACGAAGGACAACAGGTAGATGCCCGAGATCTCTTGTATGTAACCCTTATCGCCTTGCGCTATGGCGTGAGCAACTGCGTCAATACTGACGCAAACCAGAACCAGAAGAAGTGAGATCGAATAGACTGTCGTTCGCCATGGTACAAGGCGAACAGGCGATTTCTCGCCCAAAGTGAGTGCGTACATGAAAACCCCAAAGTTTGAATCACGGGACGGTCGCCGAGGCGACCCACGTCAAGTGGCGTGAAGGAACTTTGGGGGGCGATCAATCGAGTAGATCAACAAGCGGTCTGGTGCAGAGTACTCTTGTGGCCGCATCGACGCGCCGTTTACGGCAAACGTTGCGCAAAAGTGACCCACACGGTCAGCCGTCTCGTGAAAATGCGTACCTGAGTCGTGTTGTAATGATTGGCCTTGTGGGCCATCAGGGTCGCTCGCCTGCTCGGATCCGTTCTGCTCCGGATCACTTGAATGTTCGTGGGAATGAAATTCCCCGAAGGTATGCGACAAGCACTCGCCCATCGCCGTGGTCACAAGACCTGGAAGAATCAGCGACACCAGCACCAGCGACAAAACGTATCGGCGAACTTTCTCGAACATGGACTTCAAGTATTCGGCGAAAGGTAGTCGGAACGGCGGCGAGAGGTGGAACGTGGTGTAACCAAGAGTGATTCAAAGTCTATCAGGTTCACTCCCGGAATCGCGCGGAGCTTGGTTAATCATTCTTCATGGAAGCACGGCAAGTCTACGTTGACTGACGGCTTGTTCATTTTGGTCCAACCAAGTGCGGGCCAGTTGCAGCGCGCTCCAGACGTTCTGCCGACCATTTGCCGGCCAAGGCCCACCTCCAACTTGGTTACAACCTCGATTCAACAGTCTGGGCCGATGCCGTCGTGGAAGTTCGCTGCTTGCCCACGCGAAAACTGGCACTCGGACGCTTCGTCGGTGCCTGATCGCGCGGGACCCCGGCGAGCAGATACGTCAGTAAGGATTGACCCTGTTTGACATGGATCAAGGTCGTCTTGACGCGGAATGGCAATAATGCCGATTCGCAGCGACAGGTCGTGCCGGGTCGTGGATCGACCCCGCTCGCCAGCTTCGCCATGGCGTGACAACCTCACGGCTCGAACGAACCCAGCGCCGAAAGATGACAGACATACACGCAGGCCATGGTGCCGGTGCACCAGCCGGTTTCGCATGGCTGAGCCTCGGCTTTCGCCCGTTCTTTCTCGGGGCGGTGCTGTTCGCCGTCGTTTCCGTTATTGGCTGGACGCTCGTCTATACCTTCGCCATGCCGATGCCGACCGATGGCCTGACCATCCTGCAATGGCATGCCCATGAGATGGTCTACGGCTACGCCCTCGCGGTTATCGCCGGGTTCCTGCTGACCGCCGTGAACAACTGGACGGGTATACGGACACTGCACGGATGGCCGCTACTCGGGTTGTTCGCCGCATGGGTCGCCGCCCGGGTCTGCATGTTGGCCGGCAGCGCCATGATCCCTGCGGCCGCGATACTCGACCTGTCGTTCGTCACCGTCCTCGTCGTTGCGATTGCCGTCCCACTGGCGCGAAAACGGAAGTGGAAGCAGGTCGGGATCCTGTCGAAGCTCGTGCTGATCGGCGTCGGCAACCTGGTCTTCTACCTGGGCTATTTCGGCCACCTGCAACATGGCGTGCATTGGGGCCTCTACGGCGGATTGTATCTGGTACTCGGCCTGATCCTGGTCGTGGGCCGCCGGGTCATTCCGGGTTTCATCGAGCGGGGTGTAGGTTATCCGGTTACGCTCGTCAATCGCAGATCGCTCGACGTCTCGAACCTGGTGCTGTTCGTGATGTTGTTCGTGGCCGAGGTTTTCGTCCACGACAGTCCGTCGATGCCATACCTGGCTATCGCCCTGTTCGCGCTCAATGCCGTGCGTCTGGCGGGCTGGTATACACGCGGTATCTGGGGTACGCCACTGTTGTGGGGGCTTTATATAGCCTACGCATTCGTTACCCTGGGCTTCCTGCTCCTGGCCCTCGGCGGTATCTCCGGCGTGTCCCGGTATATCGCGTTACACAGCTTCGCCTATGGCGGTATCGGGTTGATCACGGTCAGCATGATGGTACGCGTGTCGCTCGGCCATACCGGACGGGACATCCATGACCCGCCTCGCGCCGTCACCTGCGCGCTCGTCGTGTTGACGGCGGGCACATTGACGAGAATTCTGCTGCCGATCGCCCTGCCGTCGCATTACGTGGCCTGGATCCTGGCGTCGCAGGTTGCCTGGATAGCCGGTTTCGGCATCCTCGCGGCGGTGCTGTTCCCCGTCCTGGCTTCTCCCCGAATCGACGGTCGAGCGGGCTGACACGGATGGCCGCGATGCGGCCGCCGGACACGGCGGCCGGGTCGTGTCTCGCAGTCGACCCCCTCTTGGGCTAGCGAGTCGAATCCTCGCCGCTATCGGTCGGCACGTAGTTCGCATCGGGCCACAGATGGTTGATCTCGGCCGCCTGGTGGGAGGCGCTGAAACGCTCCCAGGTAATGCCGTTGACGTCCGTGTCCCGGGTAAAGGCCGTCGCCTCCGGGTCTTCCCAGCCGAGGTGTCGCAGCGAGCCGGGTGCGCAGTCCGGATCCTGGCGCACCGACAGGTTCAGCGTCGCCGTCCGCCACAGGGCGTACTCACCGTCGATACGGGAACAGGGCGGAACGCCCAGGCGCGCGGTGTAATCGGCAATGGTCTGACCGATTCGATCGGTCGACAGGGCAATGTGGAGTTTCTTCATGGTGAACCCTTCAGGTTGAACCGGTCGTGCCTGCACGCCGGCGTGGTCGACAGGCGCCGGTATCCATGGACGCGCCGGTCTGCAACGAGACTCACGTACGATCGTGCTCCGTCGCGTGGTCCGGATCGTCGTCGGCCGACCGGGCGCGGGCTCGCGCGGCGTATGCCGCCGCCTGCGCCCGGGTGCGCAGTCCCAGCTTGGCCAGCAGACTGCTTACGTGGTGAGCGGCGGTCTTGCGGCTGATGACGAGGCGCTCCGCGATTTCAGGGTTGGACAGTCCGTGACCGACCAGCTCGAGCACCTGGCGTTCGCGTCTGGTCAGCATCCCGGATACTCGGGGACCGGCGCGGGTGCCCGCGCCGAGGACCCGAAGCAACGCCGCGGCCGCATCGGCGTCGCCGGCGGCGCCGAGTTGTTCGAAGGCTTCGAGCGCCTTCCTGGCCTCGGCAGCAGCCACCATTGGCTGTGCGTCACGCAACGCGGCAGCCAGGCGCAGTCGCGTGCGCCCGGTCTCCAGCGGCAGGTGCGCCGCGCTGAATGCAGCCATCGCCCGTTCCAGGCCGGCCACGGCCCCCGCTCCGCCGTCGAGCGCGGCGCGTGCCCTGTCCGCCCGTGCGCGAACCACATCGGGCGCCGACCGCCGCGCAAGCGCCTGCAGTTGCTGCGCCGCGGCGAGTGCTCCTGCGCGATCGTTCGCGGCGAGTCCGGCATCGACCAGCAGTTCGAGCAGGGGCGCCCGAAGCAGGCTGCGAGCATCCAGCGATTGCAGGCGCCGCCACAGCAGCGACACGGCGAGTTCGTGCTCGCCGCGCGCCAGGTGAAGTCGAGCCGTCGGCACGACGCGCGACGACTCGTCCTCGATCGCGTCCACCAACTGCTCCGCCTCTTCTCGCCGCCCCTGGTCCAGTCGCAAATCGGCCAGGCGCGACAATGCGTCCGCGTGCAACGGGACGAAGGCGTCGCGCGCAATGCCAATGGCGGTTTCGAGTTCGGCCGCGGCCTCGTTCCAGCGACCTGTCAATGCCAGCAGGCTGCCGTAGCCGGTGCGGCAGCGCGCACGAAGAAAGGGACAGCCGAATTGATGGATGAATCGATCCGCGACCCGACACCAATGAGCGGCCCGCTCGATATCGGCGACCATCTCGCACGCCGAAATCATGCTGCAGGCGGTGAACACCACGGTCAGAAACCGGCTTCGCTCTCCGCCGAAGGTGCCCGCCATGGCTTCGTCGATGGCCGCCATGCCCTCGTCGACACGACTCAGGCAGACGAGCAGTTCCCCGCGCCGTGCCATGGCCGCGAGCTCGAGGTCGACGTCCTCGGCATCGCGGGCAATGACCCCGATCGCTTCGAGCTCTTCGCAGCCCCGTTCCAGGTCCGACAGGCCGTGGCTCTTGACGTATCGCACCCAGCCGTCCAATCCCGGTTCGTGGGTTTCGCGCTGGACGCGCTCGGCACGACTCAACCAACCGCTGAAAGCGGCCGGATTGCCGAAATCGGCGCCGTAGGTCAGGGCCAGCCACAGGGCGGACCACACCGCCCGGTCGGCATCGTGTTCGCGGCGGCTACGCACGAAGCCGCGTTCGTGCAGTTCCACCGAGCGTCGCGGATCACCGAGCCACCACCAGGCTTCGGCAAGCCCGAGCAGGACTCGCGCCGATTGCCGGTGCGGGAGGACGGATTCGAACGCCGTGCGCGCCTCGTCCCAGCGGCCCGCCCGCAGCGCGGCCTCGCCGGCGGTCACGCGGCTGTCATCGCTCATGCGGAAATCATACCACCGGAGGATCCGGATGCCGGGTCGCGCCGGGTACGCAAATAGGTCAGCTGCCCGATGTGCCGCCGCCTCGTGCCACGTACGCTGAACGCACCCCGACACAGGAGGATCAACCATGAACGACATGACATACGACGTCCTGCACGATGCCGCCACGGTGTACGAGCGCCTGCTGGTACCGGGTATTTTCGACGCATGGACGCACCGGGTCGTCGACGCGGGCGCTGTCGCGCCGGGACACCGCGTGCTTGACGTCGCCTGTGGCACCGGCGTGCTCGCACGGCGGGCACATGCAAAGGTCGGCGCCGAGGGGCATGTCGTCGGCGTCGACCCGAACGAAGGCATGCTGGCCGTCGCGCGCGCGACCGCGCCGGACGTCGAATGGCGTGCCGGCCGCGCCGAGGCGTTGCCGTTCGACGACGAGCGCTTCGATGTCGTCGTCAGCCAGTTCGGCCTGATGTTCTTCGAGGATCGCACGAAGGCGATCCGGGAAATGCACCGGGTGCTGGTCCCCGGTGGACGCATGGTGGTGGCGGTGTTCGATTCACTGGAGCACAACGCCCCGTATGCCGCCATGGTGGATGTGCTCGGGCAAACCGTCGGCGACGCCGCCGCGGCCGCCCTGGCGTCGCCCTTCGTGCTCGGCGACACCGCAGCGCTGCACGAGTTGTTCACGGCTGCCGGCGCCACTCCGGCCGGGATCGATACCGAAACCTGTACCGAGCGGTTTGCATCCGTGCGCGAGATGGTCATTGCCGATGTCGAGGGCTGGTTTCCGCTGGCCGGCATTCACCTCGACCCGCCCGTTCTCGAGAAGCTGGTGGCCGGGGCGCATGACGCGCTCGCCCGCTACGTGACAGATGACGGACGCGTGGAGTTCGAGGCCAGCGCCCATATCGTCACGGTGGACAAACACTGATCGGCCGGGCCGCCGAGGACATTGCCGACACCGTCGGGCGGTTACGCGCCCTCCCCTTCGGCGCCCTCCCCTTCGGCGCCCGGCCCCAGGGGCTGGCCGTAGCTGAATTCCACGAAATTGCCGTCCGGGTCACGCACGCCGCAGTAATACCCCACGGGATACGGCTCGTCGACGGGTTCCCAGGCCAGGATTCCGTCGCGTCGGGCGCGATCGGCCAGCATATCCACCGCGTCGCGGCTTTCCAGCGCGAAACCCAGGTGCGAATAGTCGTTCGGCGCCTGGTCGCGACCCGGTCCACCGGGGATCAGGACGATGATGAACCGGTGGGCCATGCCGGGTTCGGCCATCCACACGACGCGCTTGCCGCTGGAACGTCTGTCGTGCACGACAGACATCGCGGCATAGCGCTGGTAGAAGCCGATGCAGGCCTGAAGGTCACGCACGTGCAGGGCAATGTGGGTCAGGGATGCAGACACGGTGTTCCTCCTCCAAACGGCAGGCGATTCCCACGTGCGGGTTCGCGGAGACAACGGTGCGGCGACTTCACGCCAGTGTAGGCAGCCGCTACCGGGGCCGCAACCGCCCGCCGCGCGATGGCGTTCGGGCACCTGGCGGTTGATCTCGCCGAACTCGTCCCCATGCACTAGGCCCGGCGGGTGGAACCCGCGGCAAGGCGCCGCCAGGATGCGGCACCGCCGTTACGCGTCCGCGTTTCCTGCACTCCATCCCGCCTTGTACGGCACCAGCGACGCCGTCACCCTGCGTCGCGCCGATGCCGCGAACGTTCGCCGATTGGTCACGGCCCACACATTCCATACCAACGGAGGTAGCGCACACCATGACACGCATGTTGCCCGCACGTGACAGCACCATCGACTTGTACCCTACCCGCCTGGACGAAAAAAGGCACATGTTCGAGAGGCTGGATCCCGTCGTTTACGGCCATGCGTCCTCGGGTCCCCTGGCAGCGCACGAGCTCGACGACTACGAAGAAAACGGGTACCTGTTCTTTCCCGGTTTCTTCACCGCGGACCAGCTCGCGGACCAGGTCGACGAGTTGCATCGGCTTCGCCAGCGCGATGACATGAAAGATCGCGACGGCGTCGTTACCGAACCGCGCAGCAGCGAAATTCGATCGATCTTCGGCGTGCACGCAAACAACGCCCTGCTTTCTCGCCTGTGCCGCGATCCGAAAATCATCGGGATCGCGAGGCAACTGCTCGGCGGCGACGTCTACATCCACCACAGCCGCGTCAACTACAAGCCCGGCATTCACGGACGCGAGTTCTACTGGCATTCGGATTTCGAGACCTGGCACGCGGAAGACGGCATCCCCCGCATGCGCGCGGTCAGTTGCACCATCAGTCTCACGCCCAACCACGAGTTCAACGGCCCGTTGATGGTGGTGCCCGGCTCGCACCGCTGGTTCGTGCCCTGCCTCGGAGAAACACCGGCAGGGCACTACCGGGAGTCGCTGAAGCACCAGTTCATCGGCGTGCCCGAACCCGACACGCTGAGTCGGCTCGTGCACGAAGGCGGCATCAGGACGCTGACCGGCCCGGTCGGCTCGGTGATCTTCTTCGAGTGCAATGTCATGCACGGATCGAATTCGAACATCACGCCGTACCCGCGCAGCAACGTCTTTCTCGTCTTCAACAGCGTGGAGAATACGCCCGGCGAGCCGTTCGCCGCGCGGGAGCGGCGGCCCGAGTGGATCGCCAATCGCCGCAACCACGCGCCCGTCCGCCCCATCTGACCGCAGCGCCGAGTTGCTTCAGGCAACGCGGTAGCGTTCGACGGCGTCCTCGTTCCAGGCAATGCCGACGCCGGGACGATCCGGCGGACGAGCGACGCCGTCGACGATTTCCAGCGGCTCGGCGAGAATCGCGTTGGCCCAGTCCATGTACTCGAGCCAGTGACGCGTCGGCGAGGCGGCCAGCAGGTGTACGCTGATCTCGGGGAACAGGTGGCTCGAGAGATCGAGATCGTGGACGTGCGCCAGGGCCGCCGCGCGCAGCCAGCCGGTTACGCCGCCGATTCGCTGCACGTCGGGCATGTAGTACGATGCCGCCGCTTCGTCGATGGCCTTTTGCATGTCGAACGGGCCGAGCAGGTTCTCGCCGATCTGCAGGGGCGTGTCGATCGCTGCCGCAATGCGTGCGCAACCGGCGTAGTCGTCGTGCCGCACGGGTTCCTCGATCCAGTAAAGGCCCTCTTCGTCCAGCGCGCGGCAGCGCCTCAGCGCCTCGTTCGCGGTCAGTGACTGATTAAAGTCGCTCATCAACGGTACGTCGTCGGCGATCCGCGCCCTGACCGCGCGCACGGCGGCAAGGTCCTGCGCAAAATCGGGACGACCGACTCTCAGCTTGACTCCGCCGAAGCGGCCGTCGTCGAGCAGTTCCTCGGCCTCGTCGGCGAGAGCGGCCGGATCGCGAATCCACAGACCGCAGCTGTTGTAGGCCGGCACCGCCACGGGTTCACTGCCGAGCAGGCGTACCAGCGGCAGCGCCTGGTGCTGTGCCAGCGCATCCCACGCCGCCATGTCGACGCCTGCAAGCGCAAGGCCGAGCAGTCCCTTGGGGTCGAGCAATGTGAAGCGCTTGCGCAGTTTCGCATCGAGCGACAACGGCGCCAGCGAATCGCCTTCGATGATGTCCGCGACCGCCTTCACGCATTGCAGCAACGGCGCGAGCATGGCCGGCGTGAACGCGAACAGGTAGGCCCGGCCGATCATCCCGCCGTCGGTCTCGAGGTCGATAAGGACGAGGGCCGCCTTGTCGATGGGACCGCTCGCGGACACCGGCGGGCGGTTGATCGGCGCGGCGACGGCACGCGCGCGGATGTTGCTGATGGTCGGCAGCATGAGTCGACTAGAATCCTCTCATCGTGTTCATCCCATCCCGGCCGCTGGTTGCCGTCCGATGGCGTGCGTCGTCCACCGCCACAACGGATGCTACGACGCCGCGGTCAACCGGTCGCCGCGCGTCGACGTGGTACACGGCGAGCGCCCCCGGATACCCAGTGACGACTCCTCCGCCGCCGACAAGGTCAAGCCGAAGTACTCGGCGATGGTCGGCGCGATCGCCTCGACACGAACCGGCGTTTCGCCGCGATAGTCGAGCGGCACACTACTGACGAGCAAACCGCGATTCGTATGATCGCCGGTGCGATAACTCAGCACGTCCCGGTCCCGCTTGCGGATCTCGATGGTGCCGAAGAGCGGGGACTCGACGGCGGTGATGAATCGGTCCTTTCGCCAGGCAACCAGCATATCAGGCAACATGTCCATTTGCGGACCGTGACAGACGTCCTCCATGATGATGACGTCCTCGGCGGCAGGTTCGTCCGTGCCGGCAATTCGAACCGAGCGAAAATCGTCTCGCAGCTGTTCGCACCACCGACGGTAGTCCCGCCCCGCTTCGATGATGCCACCCGGCTCGCGCCCGGCGACATTCAGACGGATCGCACCGACACGCGGCGTGAACGGCTGCGGAAAGAAGAGTCGCCCTTCCCAACCCTGCCCCGTTTCCGGAGGGCGACCAAGATGGTGTGCCTCGAAGGCAAGCAGCATCTCGTCAAGCTGATTGCCGCACAGGACGTGCATGCCCATCCCCGGACCGATGATCGTCATCACATCCGAACCACCGGCGGCGTCGATCATTGCACCGACGGCCTCGTCCTGCTTCCGGTAAAGCGCAAGGATTGGATCACCGTGATCCTCGAGCCACGACGCCGGGTGCGCCGGGTGCGCCGGGTCGTGTACGTGCCACATCTGGTGACCGCCGTCGTGGGCCTCGTCGAATCCGACCTGGTAAAGATCCCACCCGCCGCGGGCCAGATAGTGCCGGAATGCACGAACCTTCGTTTCCATGCGCGCGTCGAGCAGTCGCTGCAATTCGACGAACTGCGCCTCCGTCAGCGGTTCGCTGCGCTCGGTAACCCGGGGGACATACTCGGGGTCGAACCGTTTCAGCAGGTCGGTCTTGAAGTCTTCCGGATAGCTGCTGACCTCTTCACGGGGAACGTGCACGGCCCAGTTCTGGATATTCGTCACGTTCGACTCGGTGGATAACGGCATCTCGTACTGGTTGTACACCATCGAATGCAGGCCGGCGCGGGACATGACATCCCACACGGGAGGCGCCACGATGTCGGTGTGATTCCACTCGTACTCGTAGGTGTTCGGCTTAAAACGCAGCGGCCAGAATCGACCGTGCATGCCGGGATTCACGCCAGTCAGTGCGGACACCCAGAACGTGTCTGTGGTGGTCGAGCCGCTTTCCATCACCAGGGGCACCGTCGTGCTCGAAGACAGCAGCCGGGCCAGGTTCGGCAGGTGGCCTTCCCGTGCCCATCGAGTGACGAGTTCGGGTTCGGTCCCCTCCAGGGTAATGACCAGCAGACGCGCCTTCGGCGCGTTCCGCCTCGCCGCGAACGAACCGTCCACCGCCCAGGAGTCCACCGGCTCGAGCCGTTTCGCCTTGCCGATTCGCGCGCACGCCCGATGTTGCCGATCCCGGTCCTGGCGAAAGTGCGACAGCGGGTTGTTGGTGGTGTACGTGTAGAGGACCCGGTCGTTATAGCGGATCGTCTCACGGCCCGCGACCTGGAAAATGGCGCGCATCAGCGCGACATCCTCCGCCACCTGGTAATACTCGCCGTCGTCGTCCCGCAGGCACGAGTAGTCCGGATCCTGATCCGCGATTCGATGAAACAACCCGGCGCGGTGGGTGCGCACGTGAATGGGGAACAGGAACGCGCGGGTGGTGAACAGATCGTCGACCGCCTCGTCGCTCTCGATGGGTCGCGCGTAACCGTAACTGCCGGCGTCGGTTCTGAACTGGCCGTACATGACCCAGCAGCCGGTGCGGTTGTAGAAGCGGTTCACGTGGGATAACGCGTCATCACAGACAAGACGGTCGTCGCCATCCACGTAGACGGCGATGTCCGACGCTTCGCAATGCCGCGTCAGTACCAGGTGCTGGTTGTGGATGCAGCCACGACGCGTCTGGTTGCGGATCAGCGTGAAACGGTCGTCGATGTCGAGACCGTCGGCGCAGCCGTCCGTCGATGCGTCGTCGACCAGGTACACGTGGAAGTTCGAGTAGTCCTGTCGGCGAAGACTGTCGATGCAATCCGCGAGATAAGCTCCGGCATTGTAGAACGGAACGATGACGACGATCCGGTTTTTGCGACCGGAGGCGACGGGGAACTCCGGCTGCATGGCGTCCAGCGCACGTGCACGACACGCGATAGCCTGCTCGCGTATGTCGTCCGGCGACGATCCGAAGCGCAGAATCCGGTTGGCAGACCGAATCACCGCCTCCGGTCGCTCAAGCTTCTCCGCGCACAGCATCCGTTCATAGGGCAGATGGCATCGGTAGACCGCCTGGTCGTACTCGTAACCGTCCGCCGGCTCCGGCGCATCCTCCACCACTGCCAACAAATCGTACGCCACGGTCCACATCCCCGACTCTCGGTAGTGCCGGACGATGGGGTGGAGGGGCTCGAGACGAGACGGCAGCCAGTCAAACGCCCGCTGATACGCGCTCTGCAGGTGGTTCCACGCAATCGTACCGGCCTGTTGCTGGATAGCGGCAAGTCGGGTCATGGCGATGGCGCGTTGCTCGACAGGCCCGTCACCCGACGCGAGGAATCGTTCGAACCAGTCCCGGGCCGAATCCACGTCGCCGAGACGTTCGTGATGCATGCCCAGCCAGAACGACGCCTCGCCCTGCGCGGTGTCGTGCGACCACGACTCGCTCAAGCGGACGATTCGCGCCGCCGCCCGATCCAGTCGATCAGCCACGGAACGCAAAGGACCCAGCCGGATGCTGCGCAGCCTGGGTGGATCGGCCGACGCCTGCGCGGACACCGGTTCGCCCCGATCCGGACAGAATGTCCACGGTGCATCGGTGCGAACCATGACCATTCGCCAGCTGGCGCGGGGCCCGTCGTCGCAAAACACGCGATAGCCGTCTGCCCGCAGTTCGGTCGGGTCGAAGTGTGCCGCGCCCGCTCCCGGCACGGTCCAGTCCGCGTCGAGCCACAGCAGATAGGTGAAGCGATGCCGAAGCGCCGCCAGCGCCTCGTCGAACACCCGGCGCGGATCGCCGCTATCGGTGCAAAGCGTCTCGATCGAGCATCGGGTCGCCGGTTCGGGTGACGCCTGGGCGAATTCCGCCGCCTGATCGGCGCGGCGTACGATCAGGCAGGCATCCGCGACTTCGTCCAGGTGCGCTAAGGGAGGCACCCACCCCGGCGATGCCGAGGCGGGCACGAGAATCACCGCTGCGACCGTGGGCCGCGACGCGGGATCGGTTCGATCATGCAACGGCGGCGGGCAACCCGGAGGCTATGGCGCCGGCGTCGAGTAACAGCTGCCGAAGTAGTAGTACGGTTCCGGCGACGTGCATGGATTGAACGTGGTGGTGGTGGTCGTCGTCGTGGTGGTCGTGGTCGTGCCGGCGGTGGTCCCCGGACCGATTGGCTTGACGCAGGTGCCCGCGGCGCCGACGGTGACGGTGTAACTGCCGATTTCGCTGCCACCGGACGCCGTGCCCGTGGCCTGCGTCGGACCCGGCACCTGGTCGAACTGGCCGTTGATCGTGTACGTCACCGAATCGATCACGATGTTGACGCTGAATGTCAGCCCGTTGATCGTGGTGGAATTCTCGCCAAACTCGTTGGTCGTGAGAACGAGCAGCACGGTGACGGAGTTGCCCACCACCGTCAACCGCACGCAGCCGCCCACCAGTCTCAGCGCGGCGTGTGCCGGTCGAACCAGGTGCTGGAGAATGCTCGAGTCCGCTTCGTCGGTGGCGCCGATGCCGCCGCCGATCGACCCGCCGAGCACGATGTCCGTGGTCTGGGCATGGGCAGGGAGCACGACGGATTCGATGACCGGACGCGTCCAGGTGCCGGACAGCGCCTGCGAACCCGTGACCACGCCAGCACCCGCCAGGATGTTGCGCACTGCCTTGCGGCGGCGTTCGAATTCGTCACTGGTGGCGGCGGATTGGCCGTTCTCAGGCAATTCGTTCTTGTGTTCCTGTTTCTCGTCCGTCACGATCGTTCTCCCCGGTTTCGAGTTACTATTATTGTAGCGCCCGCGATTGTACGTGGTGATATCGAACAAATTCAACCAACGAAGAATAACGACGCCTTCGCGATGTCCAGTGCGGCGTCATGACCCGCGGTGAATGCCGCGGGCAGCCGGCTTCGAGTACAAACGATTCATGCCTTCGCATCAACAATCTGAAAAGCGGTGGGGCACCGACACCTGCCTCGCCATGCTCGTCCGCAACGAGGCATCCCTTCTGCCACGCTGTCTCTACAGCGTGCGCTCGCACGTCGACGCCTGGGTCGTTTTCGATACCGGGTCCACGGACGCGACCGACGTCGTGGTTCGGGACATTCTCGGGCACCTGCCCGGCGTTATCCGGCGGGTGCCATTCACCACCTTCAGCGACCTTCGCCAGCGCCTGCTCGAAGCCGCTGCCGGGTTTGCAGGCACCGCGCTGTTCCTGGACGCGGATGAAGTGCTCCAGGTCGACGGGGGTTCAGTGCGCCCGACGGGCGTCGGACTCGTCGAGACCGGTCCGCCGACCCACTCGTTTTTCCCCGCTCGACTGGTGCCGACCGACACATCGGCGACCTTTGTCGACCCGGTCGCCGAATGGCTCGACACGGCGTCGGCCGGCACCGAAGCGGCGCTCGCCACGGGCGTGCGAATCTCGCATTTCGCCGACGGCTATCGGTGGCGTTCGTCGTCGCCCGCCGCGCGCGACGTGGCTTACCTTGAATCCCGCCTGTCCATGGGCAGGGCCCGAATCCAGACCGAACTGTCGCTGGCCCATGCGGCGCTTCGTGCAGAGCGTCGAGAACGGGCCAGGGAAGTGCTCGAGTCCACCATCGCCCGCGACACGCGCGACGACCATGCGTGGTATGCCCGTTACCTGCTTGCCCTGCTGCTGGAGCAGTGCGGCAGTCCGTTCGATGCCGCACGCGAGGAATTCATGCTCGCCCACGAGATGCGGCCGGACAGGCTGGAGCCGCTGGCCCACCTGGTTCGCCTGAGCCAGCTGGAGGGCGATCTGCAAACGGCCTTCGCCCTCGGCCAGGTCGGACTCGACACCCGGCAACCATCACCCGGATACTATTGTGAGCCGTTGCTGTACCAGCATCGATTTCGTTCGCGACAGGCCGAGATCTGCCTCGCGCTCGGGCGGCACGACGACGTGTTGGAACTGACCCGCGAACTGCTGGCCGACACCACCCTGCCCATCGAGGTGCGCAACCGGATCAAAAACCTCGGCGATTCCGCAGCGCGTGCGCGCAGCAAGACGCTTCCTGCGCCAACCCCGGAGGCGGTGCCGGCCGGGCCGTCGAAAGCGCCCCGACTGACCATTGGCATGGCGACGTTCGACGATTTCGACGGCGTGTTCTTTTCCATCCAGTCCCTGTGCATGCACCACGGGATCGCACAGCGTGACGATATCGAGCTCCTGGTGCTGGACAACAACCCGGACGGGCCGTGTTCCGGCGCCCTCAAGCGCCTCGGGCATCGGGTACCTCACTACCGTTACGTCGCCCGCGGCGACGTCAAGGGCACCGCGGTGCGCGACCTCGTCTTCCGCGAAGCGCGCGGCGAGATTGTCCTGTGCATGGATTCCCACGTGCTCGTCACGCCAGGCGGTATCGATGCCCTGCTGGAATTCTTCGACGAGAATCCGCTGAGCCCGGACCTGGTCCAGGGCCCCCTGCACTGGGACGATCACGCTTCGAGTTCGACGCACATGGAGCCGACGTGGAACGAGGGGTTCTTCGGTGTGTGGAAGCACCGCGAAAGCGACGGTGCGCCGTTCGATATTCCCATGCAGGGACTCGGCCTGTTCGCCTGCCGTCGCCAGGCGTGGCCCGGGTTCAATCCGCGCTTTCGAGGCTTCGGCGGCGAGGAAGGCTACATCCACGAAAAATTCAGGCGGGCCGGCGGTCGTTGCCTGTGCCTGCCGGCACTCGGATGGCTGCACCGCTTCGAACGTCCGCACGGGGTGAAGTACGAATTGAACTGGGCCGACCGGGTTCGCAATTACATGATCGGCTTCGACGAAGTGGGCCTGGACGTGGCGGCCGTGGAAAACCACTTCATCGATCATCTCTCCCCCGCCAAGGCGCTGCCCATCATCATGAAGACGCGCCAGGAGATTGATAACCCGTTCCATTTCTTCGACGCGATCTTCTGCATCAATCTTTCGCGCAATCCTCGTCGATGGGCCTCGATGTGCGAGCGCTTCGAGCGGCTCGGCATCGCCGGGCGCGTTGTGCGCTTCGAGGCCATTTCGACACCGGGAAATCACCATGTCGGATGCACGCTGTCACACCGCGCCATAGTCGAGGACGCCGACGCGCGCGGCCTGGAGAACGTGCTGGTGTTCGAGGACGACGCCCTGTTCGTGCCCGACACGCTCAGTCACTTGCGCGCCAGCACGCGGGAGCTTCGATCGCTTGCGTGGCGGGTGTTCTACCTCGGTGGCCATCGGTGGGGTACGACTATCGAACCGGTCGACGGTTACGGCCACCTCGGCCACGCGCGCCAGCTGACCTGCACGCATGCCGTGGCCTACCATCGTCGCGCATT
Source organism: Gammaproteobacteria bacterium (assembly GCA_030429125.1). Taxonomy (GTDB): domain Bacteria; phylum Pseudomonadota; class Gammaproteobacteria; order Arenicellales; family CAJQKF01; genus BQJD01. Next base: position 16,434 of record JAUIDF010000049.1, read on the forward strand.
CCCGGACCTGCTCGAGGGGATACTGGCCGACGAGACGACGATGCGGCAGACGTGGAAACGCGAGTACGCCATCGACCAGTTCCTGTTGACCCGCGTGAGAGAACGTTTCGTCAGCCTTCCCGTGGTCTCGTCCCAGGGAAACATCCTCGGCCAGGAAGCGCCCGAGGTTCGCGCCTCCTTCGCCTGATGTCCCGTTGCCCACGATGAATCCGGCGCACCCTTCGGCCAGGGAGCAAATCACCCGGCGACTACGGCCCGGCGCGCAGGCGCTGATCGCGCTGGTGCTGGTCATGGCCTGCGCGCGGCTGCCGGTCGGCACCGCGTCGGCCGCCGCCGACACGGTGGAGGACGGCTGGCGGGCCTACGAAGCCGGCGATTTCGGTACCGCCCTGCTCGTATTCCAGCGCCTCGCCGGTGCCGGCGACGCGGTCGCGCAGTTTCGTCTCGCCCGCCTCTACGAGACCGGCCGCGGCGTCGACGCCGATCCGGCCGAAGCGCTGCGCTGGTATGGCCTCGCCGCCGCCCAGGGGCATCGTACGGCCCAGTTCGTGCTGGGCCTGAAGTATCAGCGGGGTGACGGCGTGGAGACCGACATGGCCGAAGCGGCGCGCTGGTACGAGCGCTCGGCCCGACAAGGCTATCCGGGCGCACAACTGAATCTCGGCGCGCTCCACGCCACCGGCGAGGGCGTGCCCCGCGACCCGGTCCGCGCCCTCGCCTGGTGGATTCTCGCCGCGAACCAGGGCAATACGCTGGCGATTCGAAACCGGCGCGAACTCGCGGCCCGTCTGTCGCCGGCCGAAGCCGGCTCCGCCGCGGCGCTGGCACAAACCCTTGTCCCCGAATAGTCGCTCCGCGCGACCGCGTCCGCTGCCTGGGCAACGGGCGCCACGCGCGGCGGACATCGGCGCCACGGATTGCTTACAATAGCCAGAGGAGGTGTCGAGCGGGCAATGGCGCGCGGCGACACGTATTTCGAACGAGCCGGCACGCCGGCGCGATAGATGGAGAAACCGTTCATGCCCACCGCCCGCCCGGTCGGAATCGCCCTGCCGATCGCCCTTGTCCTGTGCCTCGCCACGTTGAATCCCGCCCTCGCCGCCGTGGTGCAGCGTTCAGGCGACAACATGATGGTCCTCGACGACAACCAGCGGCCGATCTCGGGCGTCAACGTCGACATCGTCTCCACCGACGGCGCCTTCAAGACGCAGGGGTTCACCAATGCCGAGGGCGGCCTGTGCGTACTCGGCAAGGACAACACCGCGGTGGCGCAGGGTCGGCCGGGATGCCTCTACCTGCCCGACGGTGAATACCAGTTGTTCGTCACCGACCAGGCGCCGGTGCGGTTCTCCGTGCGCGAGGGCGTGCTCAACGTCGCCGCGGCAACCGCGGCGACGTCGTCCGGCGGCAAGACCGGCTGGATCGCGGGCGGGGTCCTGGTCGGCGTCGCCGCGCTGGCCGGCGGTGGCGGGGGCGGTGGCGGCGGCGGCGGTGACGACGAACCGCAGGTGCCGGCCGACGACGTCGCGGTGTCGGTGGATCCACAGTCGCTGGAGGGCGCATTCGAGTTTGGCGTCAGTGCCTGCCCCACCGTGATCGGCGACCTCGCCGTCACCAATACCGGTGACATCGACGCCCGCATCACCGTG
>JAUIDF010000050.1 GCA_030429125.1 Gammaproteobacteria bacterium
CTCTGCTTGAGCCACTTGACCGTCTCGTAGGACGTGCCGCGCACCTCGATGCGCTCGTCTCCCTGGCGGATGTACCGATAGCCGCGCAGGCCCCGGTTGGTCGGCATGAGGATCTCGCGTGACGGCAGTGCCTCGCCGTCCAGCAACATCGAAGACAGGGGAAACCCCTGGGGCTCGACGAGGCTCTCGGTCGGGTGCGAGGAGTCGTCGCCGGCGCCTCGTGCGCGCAGGCGGTCACTGTACTCAAAGGTCATCTCGATGGTGTCGTCTCCCTTCTCGATATACTCGCGCGCCTGCCAGCCGCCTTCGACCGGGACGTAGACGAACCGTTCCGTCACCTCGTCAGCGAACAGCCGCGCCACGCCCTGCGGGCGGGTGACGGCCTCGACGCGACGGGGCGTGCCGTCGCGGTCAATGCGCACATCGATGCGGCCGAGGTCGCGGCCGGAGGAGGTGACCGCGTAGACGAGGTCGAGTGTGCGGGGCGGGGCGGTGGATCCGTCGGCTGCGGGCGCGGCGACCGCGACCAGTGCGCAGACGGTGAAGCCAACCAGGGCGGACGTGAGGTTCGGCATTTGTGTTACCTCGTCGTATCAGGGGTTGCCGGACGCGGCGAGCCTGGCGCGCTACGCGTGCGGATCGTAATAGTCCTCGCCGGTCCCGGGCAGCGCCCGGCCGTCCAGGTAAACCGTGCGGCCCTCGAGACGCAGTCTTCCGTGCGCCAGCCACGACACGACCTGCGGGTAAATTCGATGCTCGAGACGGTGCACACGCTGTTGGAGCGACTGCGGCGTGTCGCTCGCCGCCACGTCCAGGCGGCCGCGCAGGATCACGGGTCCGTCGTCGAGCGCCGGTGTCACGTAATGCACCGAGGCGCCATGACTGACGTGCCCCGCCTCGATGGCCCGGCGATGGGTGTCGAGTCCCTTGAGGTCGGGCAGCAGGGACGGATGCACGTTGAGCATGCGCCCGCGATACCGCTCGACGAATTCGTCGGTGAGAATGCGCATGAACCCTGCAAGGAACAGCACCTCGGCATCGTGACTGTCGATGGTTCGGGCGAGTTCGCCGTCGAATGTGGCACGGTCGGCATACGCACGGTGATCGATCACCGCCGTGGAAATGCCGGCCCGCGCGGCGCGAGTCAGGCCGTAGGCTGCCGCATTGTTGCTGACCACGAGCTGAATGTCGCACGGCACGTCGTGCGACCGGATATGGTCGACGATGGCCTGAAGGTTGCTGCCGCTGCCGGAGATCAACACCGCGGCGTTGAGGCGATCGGCCATGTCAGCGCCGGGGGGCGTCGGTAACGACGACGGCGATGGTCGACGGCGCCGCGGCGTTTGTCACGCCGACACCCGGACGCCTCGCTCGCCCGACGCGATGCGGCCGATGTGCCAGGCATCCTGTCCCTCGGCAGCGAGCGTGGAGAGCGCCGTATCGACGTCCGCTTGCGGCAATACCAGCACCAGCCCGATACCGCAGTTGAAAGTGCGCAGCATTTCATCGTCCGCCACGCCCCCGGCCGATTGCAGCCAGTCGAACAACCGGGAACGCGGCCAGCTCGACCGCTCGATATGTGCACAACGATCGTCGCCGAGCACGCGAACCACGTTTCCCGGCAGCCCGCCGCCGGTGATGTGGGCAATGCCGCGAACATCCGTCGCGCCGATCACTGCGCGCACGGCACGCACGTAGATCCGGGTCGGCGCGAGCAGGGCTTCTCCGAGCGTCGCCCCGTCATCGACGACGGTATCCAGCGCCTGGCCGCTGTCTTCGAGAATACGCCGTACCAGCGAGAACCCGTTGGAATGCACGCCGCTGGAGGCAAGGCCGACGATGGCGTCGCCGGGCTCGATGCGCGCGCCGTCGATAATGCGCCGCTTCTCGACCACGCCAACCGAGAACCCGGCAAGGTCGTAGTCCTGTCCCGCGTACACGCCCGGCATCTCGGCCGTTTCGCCGCCGATGAGCGCGGCGCCGGCCTGCCGGCAGCCCTCGGCGATGCCGGACACCACCGCCTCGCCGCGCACCGGGTCGAGTCGGCCGGTCGCGTAGTAGTCGAGGAAGAACAGTGGCTCGGCGCCACAGACGATGATGTCGTTGACGCACATGGCCACGAGATCGATGCCGATGGTGTCGTGACGGCCCATCTCGATGGCGAGCTTGAGCTTGGTCCCGACGCCGTCGGTGCCCGATACGAGTACCGGTTCGTCGTAGGCGCGGGCGGCGAGTTCGAACAGGCCGCCGAAGCCGCCGAGCGAGCCGAGGCAGCCGGGCCTGGCGGTACTGGCAGCGAGCGGCTTGATGCGTTCGACGAGCGCGTCGCCGGCGGCGATGTCCACGCCGGCATCCTTGTAGGACAGGTTTCGGGGCTTGTCCGTGGTCATGGGAATGGGTGAACTGCAGGGGAAAATATGGTCTAATCGCGACGGCGTCGGACCACCGTCCGCCCGATTATAGTCCATGCCGGTCGACGCGACGCCGGTCGTGTCACTCCTCGAATTCCAGCGCCTGTTTCCTGGGCCCGTGCTATCGCAGATTCCAAACATCCTGACGCTGGCGCGCATCGCCGCCACCCCGGTGATGATTCTCCTGCTGCGCGACCGCGCCTACGAGAGCGCGCTGTTGCTGTTCATTCTCGCCGGTTTCACCGACGGACTCGACGGCTACATCGCCAAGCGCTTCAATTTTGTATCGCGGCTCGGCGCGATCCTCGACCCCATCGCCGACAAGATGTTGATCGTCAGCGCCTACGTGATGCTGGCCCTGCTCGGCGACATCCCGTTCTGGCTGTTTCTGCTGGTCGGTTTTCGCGACGTCATGATCGTCGGCGGCTACATGATCCTGGAGACGCTCGAGGGCGACGTACAGATGCAGCCGAGCCTCGTCAGCAAGGTCAACACGTTCCTGCAGATCACGCTGGTCATCGCCGTGCTGCTCGACAAGACCGGCTGGTTCTCGGCCGGGCTGATGCTCGATCTGCTGATCGGCGCGGTGACCGTGACCACCGTCCTCAGCGGTGCCCACTACGTGTGGTACTGGGGAATTCGCGAGGAAAGCCGCCGCGCTCGGTGAGCGGTGCCGGTTGGCGGGCCGTGACATGAGCGAGCAGATTCCGTTGCCCTTCGCGCCGTCCGGGCGCACCGCGCTCGATGCCTTCTTCCCGGGTCCGAACGAGGAAGTTCTCGTCGCCGTGTGTGACCTGTCGGCGCGCACCGCGCCAGCCATGTTGTACCTGCACGGCCCATCGGAGAGCGGCAAATCCCACCTTCTGCAGGGCGCGGCCGCGATGGCGCGCGAGGCGGGACAGCTGGCGGCCTACCTGCCGCTCGGTGATGCCGCGATGCGCAGCGAGTGGCTGCCCCAGCTCAACGTGTCCGGCATGCTTTGCATCGACGACGTCGACGGGGTCGCCGGCGACGGCGACTGGGAACGGCGCCTGCTGGATCTCTACGAGCGCTGTCGAAGTGCTGGCGGCCGCCTGGTGTTTGCGGCGAAGTCGCCGCCGTCCGGCGCCGGTTTCGCACTGGCCGACCTCGTCTCGCGGCTGGCCGGGCAGCCGGTGTATCGCGTGCGACCGCTCAGCGAGGCCGAGCGCGCCCGGGCGCTGGCCTGGGAAGCGCGTCGCCGTGGGCTGGAAATCGCGCCCGCCACCGTGCAGTGGCTCATGCGGCGTGTGCCACGAGGCGCGACGGCGCTCTTCGACCTGCTCGATCGGGTCGACCGCGCGGCACTGAAGGAGAACCGGCGCGTCACCATCCCCTTCCTTCGCGCTCTCGGCATCGCCTAGGGGCGTTATACACCGGCCCGGCGAGCCGCTGGCGGAAACCGGCCTGGCTCGACGGCGACGGATTGAAGGCCGAACTCGGCCGAAGGCGCGCTGCCCCGATTACGTTTTGTTCACGATGTCGCCGTGGCGGGCTGGGCGACGATCGCCGTCGTCGGCGGGTCAGCGTGACCGATCCGGCGCCGGCACCGTTTTCAGGGCCAGGGCGATGCGCGCGAGCCGCGCGCCGAGGGCCCGGCAGATGGCCTGTTCGACTTCGTCCACCGGGCGATCGTTGTCGCGGCCGGCGTAGTGGCCCGCGCCATACGGAGAACCGCCGCCCTGGGTGGACATCAGCCCGGGCACGGAGTAGGGCACGCCGACGATCACCATGCCGTGATGCAACAGCGGCGTCATCATCGACAGCAACGTGGATTCCTGGCCACCATGCGGCGAAGTCGATGCGGTAAACACCGCGGCCGGTCTGCCCTCCAGCGCCCCTCCCAGCCACAGCGCGCCGGTCTGGTCGAGAAAGTGTTTCAGCGCCGCCGCCATGTTGCCGAATCGTGTCGGACTGCCCAGGGCGAGGCCGTCACAGGCCTTCAGGTCGTCGATCTCGGCATAGGGGTGGCCGTCGTCCGGAATCGACGGTGCGACTGCCTCGCACTCGGCGGAAACCGGCGGCACGGTCCGAATCCGCGCCGTGGCGCCCTCCACCGACTCGATGCCGCGGGCGACATGCCGCGCCAGCCGGGCCACGGCGCCGGTGCGGCTGTAGTAGAGGACGAGGACCTCCACCGGGTTCAATCGAGCAATTGCAGGACCTGTTCCGGCGGCCGGCCGATCACCGCGCGCTCGTCGACCACCGCGATCGGCCGCTGCAGCAGGATCGGGTGATCCGCCACCGCGCGCAGCAGCGTGGCGTCGTCCAGCGCCGGGTCGTCGAGCCCCAGTTCGCGATACGCCGTCTCGCCGCTGCGAATCATGTCGCGGGCGTTGCCGCCGAGCGCGCGCCGAAGGTTGGCGAGGGTTTTCTCGTCCGGTGGCGTTTCCAGGTACTTGACGATGGCCAGGTCGGCGCCGCGCGCCTCGAGCAGGGCGAGCGCCTCGCGCGACTTCGAACAACGCGGATTATGGTAGAGGGTGACTTTCACGGCGATAGATGAATGGTGGTTCAACGGCAGCGTATTCAAACGCGGGCCAACGATGCTAGCATAACCCCGTGACACCGGTAACTCGCGGCCAATGGCGCGAAAACCGGTGTGAAATCATCGTCGCAGAGGCTTTAACATTAGCTGGACTTTAACTATACTAGCTGTATAAACCAACCAGATACGGACCTATAGTGGAGGTTAGCTGAGATGAAAGAATACAACGGTATCTACAAGGCGCTCGGTGCCGGCCTGATTTCCGTGGTGTTGCTGGCGGGCTGCGCCAGCGCCAAGCAGGCACCGGCAACCGCCGAGGCAGCGCCCGCACCGGCCCCCGCGCCGGAGCCGGCCGCAGCGCCCGAGCCCATGATGGAAAAGCCCGCGGACGACGTGCACGTCGTGGTCGCCGGCGAGCATCTGTGGGGCATTTCCGGCTACAGCCAGATCTACAACGATCCGTACCAGTGGCCGTTGATCTTCAAGCGCAATCGCGACCAGATCGAAGACGCCGACCTGATCTACCCGGGCCAGGAGCTCAAGATTTCCCGCGACCTCACCGAGGCGCAGGTCGAGCAGGCCATCCAGCACGCGAAGACCCGCGGCGCATGGTCGCTGGGCCCGACCGAGCAGGCCGACCTGGACTATCTGTCCAAGGCGTTGTAAGCACCTCTCATTTCAGCTTCAAAGAGGCCCCGGTTCCCGGGGCCTTTTTTTCTTGCGCCATTCGGTCTCATCCATCCTCTCCTGGCTCCGCCTGGGACTCGACGCGGAACTCCTCCAACTCGCCGCTTCCCTTGCCTATTCGACACTGCTGGCGGTCGTACCGCTGGTAACCGTCATCTTCTCGGTGCTGTCCATGTTTCCCGTTTTCGAGGGATGGACCATGACCGCCGAGACGTTCATCTTCGAAAACTTCGTGCCGGCATCGGGAGAAGTCATCAGCGAGTACCTGCAGTCGTTCAGCGCGCAGGTCGGCAAGTTGACGGCCATCGGCCTGGTCACACTGCTGGCCACCGCGCTCCTGCTACTGGCCACGATCGAGAACGCCCTCAACCGAACCTGGGGCGTGGAGGCCGGTCGATCCACTGGCCATCGCATCATGATTTACTGGACGCTGCTGACGCTCGGGCCGATCATGATCATCGCCAGCCTGACCATTTCGTCCTACCTGATTTCCACCGCCCTGTTCAACAGTGGACCACCGGCGGCCTCCGGATTCGACCTCCTGATACCGGTATTGCCGTTTCTGCTGGAGCTTTCGGCATTTATCGTGATGTACTATCTGGTTCCGAACTACCGGACGCGCTTCGTCAACGCCCTGGTCGGCGCCCTGATCGCGGCGGTGCTGTTCGAAATCGCCAAGATCGGATTTACCTGGTACGTGTCCGAGTTCAACAGCTACGAAGTGATCTACGGCGCACTCGGTGTGATCCCGATCTTCCTGATCTGGATCTACATCTCGTGGCTGGTGATCCTGATCGGTGCACGTTACGCCGCCCAACTGGATCGACGTTACGCCGATGCCGGGGAGAACGACGATTGAGCGCCGGCGGCGCGGCTCGACGCGCCCGTGCGCAGAAGACGACTGGAGGTGATGAAATGAGATTGGGAGTATTCGCGACCGTGCTGCTGGCCGGCGCCCTGGCCGTATCGCCGCTGGCCGCCGACGAGCTTCGCGATGCGTCGGCGTTCTTCGACGAAACATTCGGCGATCTGCAGGAGGAGGCGGGAGAGGCCCGGGCGGAAGGAAAGGTCGGCGTGCTTCTGATGTTCGAGACCGATGACTGTCCATGGTGTCTGCGAATGAAGGAGACCGTGCTCAACCGGGTACGCGTACAGGATTATTATCGCCAGCACTTTCGTATCATCAGCCTGAACACGGAAGGCGGCACACCGGTCACCGCCTTCGACGGCACCGAGTTGCTCGAGAAGGATTTTGCACTCAAGTACAACCGCGTGCGCGCGACACCCGTGTTCGTCTTCTTCGATACCGACGGCGAACTGCTGGCGCGCTACACGGGCGCGGTAAAAAACGTGGAAGAGTTCCTGCTATTGGCCGAGTACGTCGTTGACGGCCATTATCGCGACGAGCGGTTCAACAACTTCAAGCGCAAGCGACTATCGTCCTGAGAGCCGATTCCGATGTCGCCTCGATTCGTGATCGCGGTGTTGGCCCTGTTCGCCCTGCCGGCCTTCGCCCAGTCGCCGGACGAACCCGGGCAGGCACCGCCGTTGCCGGACCCGCTGCGGCTGGTCGATGCCCTTCGCTTGTCCCGGGACGACCATCCGGCGGTACAGAGCCGGGTTGCCGATCGCATCCGGGCGCGTTCCGGAATCGAACGGGCGCACAGCCGACGGGATTGGCAGGCCTGGCTCGATCTTGACGCCCGCGCGACCAGCAAGGCGCGGCTGCCGGGGCATGCGTTCAAGGACGATAGCCGCGCCAGTGTCTACGTGACACGGCTGCTTGCCGATTTCGGCGAGGGTGCGGCTGCCGTCGATGCCGCGATAGCCAGGCTCGCCGGCGCCGAACAGGCCGTGGACTATGCCCGGGCGCTGCACCGTGTCGATATCATGGAACGGTTTCTCGAGGTGCGCCTGGCGGACCTGCGGTATTTCGTCGACGACGAGGACATGACCCTGGCCTTCCTGCGTTTCGATCGCGTTCGCGATCGCCGGGAGCAGTTCGAGGAATTCGCCGAGATCGATGAACTGGAACTGGAAGCCGAGTTTCGCCGGCGACTCGTCACCCGCGCCCGTTCCGCCCACCGCCAACGTGCCGCCCGCAACGCCCTGTCACTGGCCATGGGACGCCCCGGTGAGCTGGCCGACAATGTCGTTGCGCCGGTGCTGGACGCCTACGATCGTCCAGTACCGGACTATGACGAGATGCTCGAGAGCGTGGTATCCGCGCATCCGCTGCTCGCGGCGCTCTCCCACCGGGTCGAGGCGGCAGAAATGACGCTCACCCGTCACGAGGTCTCGAGTCGCCCGGAGATTTTCGCGCGATTCGAGGCAACCGAGTGGAGCCAGGAAACCGGCAACCGGGATCAGTACGTGGCGGGACTGCAACTGCTCATGCCGCTCGGCGGCGACCCGGCGCGCAGCGCGAACATTGCCGAGGCCATGGCCGAGAAGCATCGCCTGGTTGCCGAGCACCGCGCGCTCGAGTTCGAGATACGGCACCAGGTGTTGATGCTTGTGCAGCGCCTGCAGGAGCTCGAACTGGCAGCCGAGGCAGCCGGCGTGGAGGAACGATTTCGCGACCTGTATCTCGACCGCAGCCGCACCCTCTACCAGCTCGAGGTTCGCACCGATCTCGGTGATTCACAGGCGCGCCAGGCGGAAGCGGTATGGCGCTCGGCCCAGGTATCTTTCGAACGCGCCCTCGCCTGGGCGCGTCTCGACGCCATGCGGGGCTTGCCGCTGGCGTTATCGCAATCCGAGGATCAGCAATGACAGGCAGGCTCTCTCGTCGGACATTGGGCACCCTGGTCGTGGTCGCCGCGCTGGCGGCGGCCGAATCCGCCGCCCATGCACAGGATTCGTTCGACGGCGTGGTGGTCTTCACCCGGATCGCCGAACTGCGCGCCGGCGTCAGCGGCATCATCGACCTCGATGCGCCGCCGCCGGGCGGCACGTTCGAGGCCGGGAGCGAGCTGGCCCGCGTGTCGGCGTCCGTCTACCGGGGCCGGCTGGACAGCGCCGAGAAGCGGGCCGCTGTCGTGCGGGCCGAGCTGGAAGAAGCGCAAAAGACTTTCGAGCGCAACCAGGTACTCTACGACGAGGGCTCCCTGTCGACGGTGGACTTCGACCTGGCACACCTTCAACTGACCCGGGCGGCCGCCGCGGTGTCCCAGGCCGAGAGCGATCTCGCGAGTGCACGCTCGGCCGCCGGGCTGTCGCGAATCAGGGCGCCATTCGCGGGCGTCGTCCTCGATGTCGCACTGGCGGACGGTACCTACGTCAACGCAGCGACGACCGCGCCGCTGGTACTCACGGTGGCCGCGCAGGACGGACTCGCCGCTCGCATCGAGGTCGATGCCGCCACCCGCCGCGCCCTGGATCTGGGTGACCCGGCACGCGTCGGCATCGAGGCCAGGGTACTCGACGGCACCGTCGCCGCGATTCGCTATGCGGGACCGGATGCCGCGTCGGCGTGGCGCGTGGACGTCGCATTCGACCCCGGCGAGGGAAATGTCGTCGCCGGGCAGGGGGCCCGGGTGGAATTTCCGTGATCTGCAAGCGTTTCCTCGTCACCGGGCGGGTCCAGGGTGTTTTCTTCCGCCAGTCCACGGTTGGCGTCGCCCGTGAACTGGCGCTGACCGGCTGGTGTCGCAACCTGGCCGACGGCAGCGTGGAAGTGTGTGCCTGCGGCGAAGAGACCGCCCTCGGTCAGCTACAGGCCTGGCTGCACAAGGGCCCGCCGGCGGCGCGCGTGGACGCGGTGGAGGGGGCGCTGGTGGAGATGGAGGCGCCGGCATCGTTCGAGGTATGGCGCGGCCGGTAGGTCGATCGCACCCGTCGACACCCGGTGACGGCTGCCGCGACCGGCGGGAGGTCTCCCGCGACTCGTTGTCGGTGTTCGCCCTCGCGCGCGTCGATTCCGGGCCGATGCCGCGGGCCTCGGGCGAACGGCGCGGCCCGGGCGACTCGGCAACGGCTGCTACGACGGGTCGAGAACGTGCGCCGACGTGGTCAGCTCAGCTTGAACGATCGCATCGCACTGCGCACGCGGCTCGCGTAGTGGTTGACGTTGGGCGCGCCGTGGTACAGACCGAGCGCCACGTCCAGGTTGCCGTCGGCTCGTTGCATGTACCCGCTCAGTACGCGACAACCATAGCGCAGGTTGGTGGCGGGATTGAACAGGTCGTCGTCGGGGTGGCCGATTTCCTTGATCCAGAACGGCATCAATTGCATGAGCCCGCGCGCGCCGCGCGGCGATACCGCGTAGCGGTTGAAGGAACTCTCGATCTGGATCACGCCCATGACCAGTTCCGGCGCGAGTCCCGAGCGAACGGATTCGCGGTGAATGAGCCGGAGCAGCTCGCAGCGGTAGAACGGGTTGCGCACCTGGTAGCGCAGTCGTCGCGACATGCGCATCAGCCAGGCATAGGCCTCACCGCGATTGTCGAAGCTGTCGGCGTCGCGCGCGGACTGGTACAGGGCCAGCGAAAGCGAGTCGATGGCCACGACCGGCGACGCCGCCAGGGCAAGCGCCCCGGCCGCGCCGGTCAACAGGCTTCGTCGTCGCATGTCGGTCAAGTTCCCCTCCCCGTACCGATGCGCCAGCCGTTCTAGCCAAGTGCCGACAGGGGCTCGGCCAGCGGCACGTCGCGGGACTCGCCGCCGCGGCGGTCCCGGTATTCCAGCATGCCGTTCTTCAGGCCGCGATCCCCGACCACGAAGCGGTGGGGCAGGCCGATGAGGTCCATTTCGGCAAACATCACGCCCGGCCGCTCGTTGCGGTCGTCCAGCAGCACCTCGTAGCCGGCCTCGCACAGCGTGGCGGCCAATTCGTCCGCGGCGCGACGTACCTCGTCCGACTTGTGGTAGCCGATCGGCACGATGCCGACCTGGAACGGGGCGATGGACTCGGGCCATATGATACCGCGGTCGTCGTTGTGCTGCTCGATCGCCGCCGCCACTACGCGGGTGACGCCGACGCCGTAACAGCCCATGTGCAAAGGGCGCGCACGTCCCGACTCGTCCAGGCAGGTGGCGTCCAGCGATTCGCTGTACTTGGTGCCGAGCTGGAAGATGTGTCCGACCTCGATGCCGCGTCGAATCGTGATGGCGCGCTCCGGCGCGGCCGGACAGGGGTCGCCTTCCACCGCCTTGCGCAGGTCCATGATCTCCGGTTCGGGCAGGTCGCGGCCCCAGTTCACGCCGGTGAGGTGGCGGCCGTTCTCGTTGGCGCCGCAGACAAAGTCGCTCATCACCGCCGCCGACTGGTCGGCGATGACTTTCGGCCCGAGGCCGACGGGTCCCACGGAGCCGGGCTCGGCGCCGCACAGGGACTCGATGGTGGCGGCCGAGGCCATGCGCAGCGGCGTCGTGATGCCCGGGATGGCTTCGGCCTTGACCCCGTTGAGTTCGTGGTCGCCGCGCAGGACCAGCACCACCGGTCCGTCCTCACCTTCGAAGACGAGCGTCTTGAGCGTCGTCGAGGCCTCGATGCCGAGGAACTCGCACAACGCGTCGATGGTGTGCACGTCGGGCGTGTCGACCGACTGCATGGCTTCGGCCGCATCGGGCCGCGGCCGATCGGGTGCCGGTAGGTCGATGGTCTCGACGTTGGCGGCGAAGCCCGCCTCGTCGCACAGGGCAATGCCGTCCTCGCCGGAATCGGCGAGGACGTGAAATTCATGCGATACACTGCCGCCGATGGCGCCCGAGTCCGCCGCGACCGCGCGTGCGTCCAGGCCCAGGCGCTCGAAAATTCGCACGTAGGCCTGGCGCATGATCTCGTACGCGCGTTCCATGCCCTCGACGTCGAGGTCGAAGGAATAGGCGTCCTTCATGATGAACTCGCGCGCGCGCATGACGCCGAAACGCGGCCGGATCTCGTCGCGAAACTTCGTCTGTACCTGGTAGAGGTTCATTGGCAGCTGCCGGTAGCTGCGGATTTCGCTTCGGGCGATCATGGTGACGATTTCCTCGTGCGTCGGGCCGAAGCAGAACTCTCGCTGGTGCCGGTCGGTCATTCGCAGCAGTTCCGGTCCGTAGTCCTTCCATCGGCCCGATTGCTGCCAAAGTTCCGCCGGCTGCACGGCCGGCATGAGCACTTCCTGCGCGCCCGCGGCGTTCATTTCGTCGCGGATGATGGCCTGAACCCTGGACAGCACCCGATGTCCCACCGGGAGCCAGTTGTACACCCCGGCGGCGACGCGACGGATCATGCCGGCGCGCAGCATCAGCCGATGGCTGACGACTTCCGCGTCGGTGGGTGTCTCCTTCAGGGTGGCGAGCAGAAATTGCGAGGCCAAATAGGGATGTTTCGCCATGAATGACAGGAGGTTCCTTATCTATGTTAATGTTTTAGTTTAACACGAGCTCCGCGCCGGGCGAGCCCCGCGCGGGGTACGGTATGATACCGGAGCGCCATCGAAATCGAAGGAGGGAGAGAAAATGACAGAAGTGACCGTGTCCAACCACTACCCGGTGACTCCCGAGAAACTGTGGGAGCTGATCGGCGGCTTCAACGCCCTGCCGCAATGGCATCCGGCGGTACAGAAAAGCGAGCTGGAAGAAGGTGGCAGCGTACGGCGCCTGAGTCTCGCCGGCGGCGGCGAGATCGTCGAGCGACTGGAGAAAATGGCCGACGACCAGTATGCCTACACGTATTCCATCGTCGATTCGCCGCTGCCCGTCAAGGACTACTCCGCCACCATCAGGCTCGAGGACGATGGCAAGGGGGGATGCAAGGTGACCTGGTCGGGGAATTTCGCCGCCGACGGTGTGGCTGAGAACGATGCCATGAAGGTGGTGGAGGGCATCTATCGCGCCGGCTTCGATAACTTGCGAAAGATGTTCGGCGCCTGACGCGCCGGCACCTCGCGCCGCGCCGTGTGTTCGGCGCGGCGCCAACGGAATTGGCGCTCCCTAGGGGACTCGAACCCCTGTTACCGACGTGAGAGGCCGGCGTCCTAACCGCTAGACGAAGGGAGCGTTGAGGCCGCGATTATAGTGTAAACTACGCGCGTTTTGCACAATTTCACACCGTCCGCGCAGCGGTCCGAATTCTCCCTCGATTCCCGGATGCCAGATCCCTCGACCGCCCCGCAAGCCGACACGTCCTCCGACCATACCATCGACCCCGCCATGCTGCACCCGGCGGCGGTCGACGTGACCCGGCAGCTCCAGGCGGCGGGCTACGAAGCTCTCCTGGTGGGCGGCTGCGTGCGCGACCTGTTGCTGGGCATGGCGCCCAAGGACTACGACGTCGCGACGGACGCCACCCCCGAGCAGGTGGCGCGCGTGTTTCGGCGCGCGCGGATCATCGGTCGCCGGTTCCGTATCGTACACGTGCGCGCCGGACGCGAGGTCATCGAGGTAACCACATTCCGCCGCGCGCCGGATGACGAGGGTGGCCAGACCGAGCAGGGCCGCATCCTCGCGGACAACGAATGGGGCGATCTCGACAGCGACGCCCTGCGGCGCGACTTTACCGTCAACGCCCTGTATTACGATCCGCTCACCAACGAGGGCATCGACCACGTCGACGGCCTGGTCGACCTGGAGAACCGCGTGCTGCGCGTCATTGGCGACCCGCGACAGCGCTTCGCCGAGGACCCGGTGCGCATGGTGCGGGCGGTGCGATTCATGGCCAAGCTCGGTTTCGACCTGGCCCCGGAGACCGCCGCGGCCCTCGCCGAGTGTCGCAACCTGCTTGCCGGCGTGCCGCCGGCGCGGCTGTTCGACGAAGTGCTGAAACTGTTTCACTACGGTCACGGCATGCGCGCCGCCGAACTGCTGCAGGCCCATGGCATGTTGTCCCTGCTGTTCCCGGTGCTGGCTCCTTGGCTCGAGGACGACGCCACCGTGCCTGCCATCGTCATCCGGGCCCTCGAGAATACCGACGCGCGGGTCAACGAGGGCAAGGCGGTGATCTCGCCGTTCCTGTTCGCCGCGCTGCTGTGGCCGCCGGTACGCGAGCGTTTCGATGCCCTGAGATCGTCGGGACGGCCCGCGATCGAGGCCCTGCACCGGGCCAGCGATCATGTCGTCGCCGAGGAGTGCGCGGCGGTCGCGGTGCCGCGCCGGGTCAGCAGCGTCACCCGCGAGATCTGGGAACTGGAACACCGGCTGGCGGACCGGCGCCCGCGCGCTGTCAAGGGATTGCTCGAGAACCGGCGCTTCCGTGCCGCGTACGACTTCATGATGCTGCGCAACGCGGTGGGGGAGCGCGACGCCGAACTGTGCCAGTGGTGGACCCGGATCCAGGAGGCGTCGGAGGCCCAGGTGGTCGAGATGATCGCGACCCTGCCCGGTGGCGGGGGGCGGCGCCGCTCCCGCCGACCGCGCAAGCGAAAGAATCCCGCCCAGTGAGCGTTGCCTTCGTGGGCGTGGGCGGCAACCTGGGCGGTGCGCGCGATGCCGTCACGTCGGCCATCGACGCGCTCGGCAATGCGCCGGGCCTGCGACTGACGGCGCGCTCGTCCGTGTTTCGCAGCGCGCCGCAGGACTACGCCGACCAGGACGACTTCATCAATGCCGTCGCCCGGTTCTCGACCGCATTGCAGCCGCTCGAGGTGCTCGACAGGCTGCAGTCGCTCGAGAACGACATGGGCCGTCGGCGTGACGGTCCGCGTTTCGGTCCGCGCCTGATCGATCTCGACCTGCTTCTTTACGACGACATCGTTTATCGCGACCACCGGCTCGAGCTTCCGCATCCACGCATGCACAGGCGGCGATTCGTTCTCGAACCGCTGGTTGAAATCGACCCCGATGCGGTCATCCCCGGACGAGGACGGGCGCACGACTGCCTGGCGGCCTGTGCCTCGCAACGGCTTTGTCGGCTCCGGCCCGGTGCGGACTGAGAGGGTATTCATCATGGCCCAGTTCTTTCAGGTTCATCCCACCCATCCGCAGCCCCGGCTCATTCGACGCGCCGCCGACATCGTACGCGACGGCGGTGTCGTCGCCTATCCGACGGACTCGAGCTACGCGCTCGGATGCGCCGTCGGCGACAAGCAGGCGATGGAGCGCATTCGCCGTATCCGGGAAGTCGACGATGATCACAACTTCACGCTGGTCTGTCGCGACCTGGCGGACATCTCGCAGTACGCCCGTCTCGACAACAGCGTGTTCCGCCTTATCAAGGCCTGCACGCCGGGCCGATATACGTTCATCCTGGGTGCCACCCGCGAGGTGCCGAGGCGACTGCAGCATCCGAAGCGACGCACCATCGGCATTCGCGTGCCCGATCACGCCGTGGCGCAGGCACTGGCCAGCGAACTCGGCGAGCCGCTCATGAGCAGCACGCTGATCCTGCCCGGCGAGAGCATGCCGCTGAACGACGCCGACGCCATCCGCGAGCGGCTCGAGCACGAGGTCGAACTGGTGATCGATACCGGCGCGGTGGATAATCAGCCGACCACCGTGGTGGACCTGTCGGGCGGTGTGCCCGAGGTGCTTCGCGTCGGCGGCGGTGCCGTCGACGTGTTCGACTGAAGGTCAGGCGTCGAAGGAAGCCATTCGTAGAGCAAAATGAGGAATCCAACCAGATGAGTGTACCCGGAACCCCGACGCGGGTGCTGTCGGGCATGCGGCCCACGGGCCGATTGCATCTCGGCCACTACCACGGTGTGCTGAAGAACTGGGTCGAGCTGCAGCACGAGTACGAGAGCTTTTTCTTTGTTGCCGACTGGCACGCCCTGACCACGCACTACGAGACCCGCGTGGACAGGAGTGAGAACGTCTGGGAGATGGTCGTCGACTGGCTCGCGGCGGGTGTCGATCCGGGGCGCGCCACGCTGTTCATCCAGTCGCGCGTGATGGAGCACGCCGAGTTGAACCTGCTGCTGTCCATGATCACGCCGCTGTCCTGGCTGGAGCGCGTACCGACCTACAAGGATCAGCAGGAGCGGCTGGCCGAGCGCGATCTCGCCACCCATGGTTTCCTCGGTTATCCGCTGTTGCAGAGCGCCGATATCCTCATCTACCGCGCCACCGGGGTGCCGGTGGGCGAGGACCAGGTGCCCCACGTGGAACTCACCCGCGAAATCGCGAGGCGCTTCAATTATCTCTACGGTCGCGAGCCCGACTACGAGGAGAAGGCCGAGGCCGCCATCGACAAGATGGGCAAGAAGGCCGCCAAGCTCTATCGCCGCCTGCGGCAGGCCTATACCGAGCAGGGCGAGGAGGGGGCCATCGAGCGCGCCCGGGCGCTGTTGGGCGACCAGCAGAACATCACCATCGGCGACCGCGAGCGGCTGTACGGTTACCTCGAGGGTGGCGGTCGCATCATCCTGCCCGAGCCCGAGTCGCTGCTCACCGAGTCGTCCAAGTTGCCCGGACTGGACGGCCAGAAAATGTCGAAGTCGTACAACAACACCATCTACATGCGCGACGACGCGGATCGAGTCGAGGCGCGCCTGCGCGCCATGCCGACCGATCCGGCGCGGGTGCGGCGCACGGACCCGGGCGACCCGGAGAAATGTCCGGTCTGGAACCTGCACCAGGTCTATACCGGCGAGGACGTTCACGACTGGGTGGTCAAAGGATGCAAGTCCGCCGCCATCGGTTGCCTGGATTGCAAGCAGCCGCTGATCGACGAGGTGCTCAAGGAGCAGGCGTCGATCCGCGAACGCGCGGCACCGTATACCGAGGATCCGACGCTGGTGAAGAAGCTGGTTGCCGACGGCTGCGAACGCGCCCAGGAAGTCGCCGAGGACACCATGGAGGAAGTCCGCGAAGTCATGGGCCTGAACTACAGCTGATGAGCGTTCAGGCCGAAGACGTCGAACCGTCCGGCGAGGGCGAGCCGCCGGCCGCCGGTGAGGAGAACACGGCATCCGCGGTCGCGCTCGACGACGAGGAGGGCATGCGCCGCGCCATCGTGCGCGGCGAGGTCCTGACGAAGTGGCCGCAGGATCTTTTCATTCCGCCGGATGCGCTGGAAGTGATCCTCGAGTCCTTCCAGGGGCCACTCGACCTGCTGCTGTACCTGATCCGGCGCAACAACCTCGACATTCTCGACATTCCCGTGGCCGAGATCACGCGCCAGTATGTCGAGTACGTCGAATTGATGCGCCTGATGCGCCTCGACCTGGCGGCCGAGTACCTCGTCATGGCCGCCGTGCTGGCGGAGATCAAGTCGCGCATGCTGATCCCGCGCCCGGCGGGCGAGGACGAGGAGGAGGAGGATCCGCGCGCCGCGCTGATCCGCCGCCTGCAGGAATACGAACGTTACCGCGAAGCGGCGCTGTCGCTGGATGAACGCCCGCGCGCCGAACGCGACCTGTTCGTGGTTCACGCCACGTTCGACGATTCCGATCCGCCGGTGCCGGAGGTGGAAGTCGGCATCGAACAGATCGTCGATGCCTACCGGGACGCCATGGTGGCTGCCAATCGCAATCGGCACTGGGTGGTGGGTCGCGAGACCCTCTCGGTGCGCGAGCGCATGACGCAGATCCTCGACCAGTTGTCCGGGCGGCGCTACCTGCGCCTGGAGGAACTCTTCAAGGCCGGCGAAGGGCGGATGGGTCTGGTGGTGAGTTTCGTCGCCATCCTCGAACTCTCGCGCGACCGCATGCTGCGCGTGGTCCAGAACGAGCCCTTCGCACCCGTCCACATCCAGGCGATCGGAGAATGAGCGTCAACCAGGATACATTGAAGCAGATCGTCGAGGCCGCCATCATGGCTGCGGAGACGCCGCTCACCGTACAGCAGATACTTGGCCTGTTCCCGGACGAGGCGCGGCCGGAGCGCGAACAGGTCAGCGAGGTGATCGACGCGCTCGAGGCCGAAACCGCCGACCGTGGCGTGGAGTTGCGCAAGGTCGGTGGCGGCTATCGCTACCAGACGCGAGAGCACCTGGCGCCATGGCTGCGCAAGCTCAACGAGGGCAGGCCGCCGCGCTATTCGCGCGCCTTGCTCGAGACGCTCGCCATCATTGCCTACCGCCAGCCGGTCACCCGAGGCGACATCGAGGACATTCGCGGTGTTGCCGTGTCTACCGAGATCATGCGCACCCTGTCCGAGCGCGAGTGGATCAAGCAGGTCGGTGTTCGCGACGTGCCCGGTCACCCGGCACTATACGGGACCACGCCCGCCTTTCTCGGCTACTTCAATCTTGGTTCGCTGAAGGAGCTGCCCGCGCTCATTGAACAGCGCGATCTCAAGGCCATCGCCCGCGAGCAGAACATCGAGTTGCCGCTTGCGGCTGACGACGGGGATGCCGGGGGCGAGGTCGGCAACGAGGATGGCGAGCCGGTGACGTCCGACGGCGACGATTCGGCCGGCGGGATCGAAGCGCAGGATCACGCAGCCGGCGCCCCGGCGGTACATGACCCCGAGGCCGGTGATCGTACGCCGAAGGACCCCGACGAGGAAGCCGACGAGGAAGCCGACGAGGAAGCCGACGAGGAAGCCGACGAGGAAGCCGACGAGGAAGCCGAC
>JAUIDF010000352.1 GCA_030429125.1 Gammaproteobacteria bacterium
TGCACGGTCTCGGTGATGATCGCGGCCGGCTTGTCCAGTCCGCTGCCCTGGTCGTCCAGAGCGCGCTCGAGGTACTCAAGCGAATCGGCCGCCTCTCCCAGGTAACCGTCGTACGGCATCGGCGTGGCGTTGGCCAGTGGCTGGGCCGCGCCGGCCCGCTTGCCCGCGTTGCCGGTCACCGCCAGCGAGCCGACTGTCATGCCGTGAAAGGCGTTGGTGAAGTAGACCACGTTGGTTCGGCCCGTGACCTTGCGTGCCAGTTTCAACGCGGCCTCCACGGCGTTCGTGCCCGTGGGCCCGGGAAACTGCACCTTGTACTCCAATTGCCGGGGGGCGAGGACCACTTCGTGGAATTTCTCGAGAAACTTCTCCTTGGCGTCCGAATACAGGTCCAAGGTGTGGCTGACCCCGTCGGATTCGATGTATTCGCTCAGGCTGCGCTTCAGCTCGGCCGGGTTGTGACCGTAGTTGAGCGCCCCCGCCCCGGCCAGGAAGTCGAGGTAGGCCTTGCCGTCGGTGTCCGTCAACCACGGACCCCTGGCGGTCTTGAATGTCGCCCCGAAGTCGCGGCAATACCCACGGACCTCGGACTCGAATCGGTCGATGATCTTGTTCATGATTTCTCCGTTGAATGGATATGTTGGTTCGTCGCTCTTTCATTACGCGGTCGGCCAATGCAGCGGCCCGATCCGGTAGAGATATTCGGGCTCGTGGGACTCGGGGAAGAATTCCCGGGGAAAGAACGGCAGCTTGCGGCAGGACACGCCCCACTTGCGCGCGAAGGCGCGAAACAGGTTCTGCGAGGGCTGGTTCGAGGGCGTGACGCTTGCCTCGATGTAGCGCACGTTGCGGCAGCCGTCGAGCGCCAGCAGCTGGCGTAGCAGGTGCAAACCGACGCCGCGGCCGCGGACTTCGCGGGCCACGCCGATCTGCCAGACAAATACGGTGTCCGCCTGGCGCGGCGGTATGTAGGCCAGTACGAAGCCGACCATGCCGTCACTGGTCTCGGCCACCAGGCACGTGTTGCCGAAATGCTGACACATGAGCACGTAGGCATAGGCCTGGTTGAGTTCCAGCACGCCCGCCTCTCGAACGAAGCGCCACATCTCGGCGCCGTCGGCTGGCGTGGCGGGACGATAGAGAATGTCCTTGGGCCGCTCGCGCGTCCTGCGCGGCGAGCCCGCGGAAACCTTCGCTTGCGGCCTGGCGATGTCGACGACACGGCCCGGGTCGGTCTTCACTGGCAGGTTCATGCGGCTTCCTCCACGGGGCATTCAAACCCCTGGTGAAACAGGTTCATGACGCGATCGGTGTCGTCGGGTGCGACCACGCACGTCAACGAGTGCTCTGCGGCGAAGTCGTAACGCAGCCCGACGCCGGCCTCGCGCGCGTACCGGCGGGAGGTATCGCGGAACCGCTCCTCGGTACCGACACCAAAGCCGATGGCCGACACCGAACTGCAGGCGGCATCGACGTGCACCTGGTCGCTGAGACGGTTGCCGGCCGCCGCGGCGAAGGCATCCGGATCGGGGAGGCGCTCGGCCGGCACGGCAATGTGCCGACGACCGTCGTCGTCCACGTGATCCGACAGGATGTCGTCGGCGCCGAGTTCGTCGAACAACTCGTGTGCGGGGCGCTCGACGTCGGCGGTCACGGTCAGGCGAAGCAGCGCGTCATGCGAGGCGACGCCCACCACGCGAGGCTCATCGGAGTGCAGCGCATGGATCAGCGTGCCCGGTTTCTCGGGCTCGAAGGTGCTGCGACTGTAGATCTCCACGCCATGGGCCCGGGCGCTCCTCACCGCGTCCGGGTTGAGAACGGACGCGCCGTGGTGCGCCATCTCGATCATCTCGTCGTAGCCGATGCTGTCGATGCGACGGGCCTCGGCGACAACCCGCGGGTCGGCGGAATACACGCCGTCGACGTCGGAGCAGATCTCGCACCGGGTGGCGCCGAGCGCCCCCGCCAGGACCACGGCCGAGGTGTCCGATCCGCCGCGACCGAGCGTGGTGACATCGCCGGCCGGGTTCCGCCCCTGGAATCCCGCGGCAATGACAACGCGCCCCGCGCCGAGCTCCTCGACGATGCGATGCGTGTCGACGTAGCGCACGGTCGCGTTGAAGTGGCGACTGTCGGTGACGACGCCGCTCTGCGCGCCGTCGAGCGAAATGGCATCGACGCCGAGTCGACGAAGCGCCATGGCCAGCAGCGAAGTGGAAACGCACTCACCGGTACCCAGCAACTTGTCCAGCTCGCGCAGGGACGGGTCGTCCGATACTTCGCCGGCGAGCGAAAGCAGCTTGCTGGTGGCGCCGCCCATGGCCGATGCGACCACCACGACGTCCTGGCCGGATTGGCGGTATCCGGCAATTTGTTCAGCCACTCGCTGAATGTGTCCCGTGGTAGCGAGCGATGATCCGCCGTATTTGAGTACTCGAGTTTTAGATGTCATGCCTTAGCAGTTTGCAGTTGTGTGGAAATCGTGTGCCGTGTACGAACGGCGCCGGATCGCAGGGCGATCGGATAAATGCCGTCGTCGGGGCTTTGGATACCGGACGCGAGTCCGGTCAGGTGGGGTGCTCTTCAGCCGTCTCGGGATTGGCCGCGCCGAGCGCGAGCAGCGGCGCTGCTTCGATGTCCTCGGCTTCCATGAGCTGCACCACGTCGCGAAGCGATCGGGCGATCTGCCTTTGCCTGGACAGGGGTAAACCGACCAGCCGGCGGGTGAATTGCTCCTGCAGCGGAGGCGGGCTGCGGTCGAGCAAGGACTGGCCCGCGTCGGTCATGATCACGACCACCTGGCGCTTGTCCCTGGCGGTACGTTCGCGACGAACGAGTCCGGCCCGCTCCAGCCGATCGAGAATGCCGGTAATGGTGGGCGGAGACAGGGACACCTCGCGCGCGAGGTGTCCCGGGTTGATGCGACCGGCGCGGTCGATGGCTCGCAGGCAGATTGCCTGCGGGCCCGTCAGGCCGTGCAGGCGCGAGAGGCGCCGACTGCTCCGATCCACGGCGTGGAAGATGCGGCGCAGGGATCGCAGGACATCTTCCTCGGTGCTGACGGTGAGGTCATGCACCTTGGGTCGCCGTACAACCTTGGCGCCGGTCCGATTCGTTTGTGGGCGAATATTTCGCATGCGAAGGATACTAGCAAAGCCAACGGACGCGTTCAACCG
>JAUIDF010000051.1 GCA_030429125.1 Gammaproteobacteria bacterium
CGCGCGCGACGGGCTGCAGCGCGGCGTGTTGTAGAACTGGGTCAGCCGCAGGCCATCGTTCGCCAGCCGGTCCAGGTTCGGTGTTTCGATCTCGCCGCCGAAACAGCCGATATCGGAGTAACCCATGTCGTCGTTGATGATGACCAGCACGTTGGGTCGCTCTTGCATCGATTCTTGCTCCCGTTGGTTGTTATGGCATCGCGCGGATTCAGTCCTGCGGCGTCGGTATTCGCAGGCCGCTCTCGGTATCGAACAGGTGAATGGCCTCGGGCTCGAACCCGATGGCCACCGACTCATCCTCGCCGGCGCCGGCGAACGACGCCACGCGCACCTTGACCAGGTGGTCGTCGAGGTACAGGTTCAACAGCACGCTCTCGCCCAGGTTCTCCGAAAGGTACAGCCGGGTCGCGAGGCCATCGGGGTCGAGACGGACGTGGGACGGACGAATGCCCATGGTCACGGCGCCGCCCGGGTGCGCCGGCGTGTACGGCAGCTCCGTGACATGGCCGGCCACCGTGAGCCGGCTGCCTTCGAGGATGGCCGGCAGCAGGTTCATCGGCGGACTACCGATGAACGAGGCGACCGCGATGGTGCGAGGGCGGTTGAAGACTTCGTCCGGCGTGCCGACCTGCAGGATCTGGCCGTCGAGAAACACCGCCATCCGGTCGGCCAGCGTCATCGCCTCCTCCTGGTCGTGCGTGACGTAGATGGCGGTCACGTTCAGGCTGCGCTGCAGCTTTTTCAGCTCAACGCGCGTCTGCAGCCGCAGCTGCGCGTCCAGGTTGGACAACGGCTCGTCGAGCAGGAACAGCTTCGGCTGGCGCACGATGGCCCGCGCCAGCGCGCAGCGCTGCTGCTGTCCGCCCGATAGCTGCCCCGGACGGCGATGCAGCAGGTGCTCGATGTGAACCCGCTCCGCCGCGCGAACCACCATGGGTTCGATGTCCGCGCTCGGCACCTTGTCCATCTTGAGCGGGAAGGCGATGTTGTCGCGCACCGTCATGTGCGGGTACAGGGCGTAGTTCTGGAAAACCATGGCGATATCGCGCACCGCCGGCGGTGCGAACGTCACGTCTTCGCCGTCCACCTCGATCACGCCCTCGTCGGGGGTTTCCAGTCCCGCGATCATTCGCAGGGTCGTCGTCTTGCCCGAACCGGAAGGCCCGAGGAGCGCAAAAAATTCCACCGGCCGGATGTCCAGGTCGATGTGCTTGAGCGCGACGAAACTGCCGAAGCGCTTGTAGATGCCCTTGAGATTGACCCTGCCGTTCGCCATCAGCGCCGCGTCCCTTGATTGTAGGTTGATTCGACAGCCAGGCGGTGCATTACCGACGGCCCCCGCCCTTCACCGCACCGATGGTCAGGCCCTTCACGATCTGCTTCTGCGCCGCGATACCGATGATCACCACCGGCAGCATGGCGACGAGAGCCGCCGCCGCGAGCTTGGCCCACAGCGCCGAGCTGCACCGCGAACAGGAATTCGTTCCAGGCGTTGAGAAAGACGAAGATGATCGTCACCGCGATGCCGCCACGCACCTGGGGAATAATGATGTACCACAGTGTCTGCAGGCGCGTTGCCTTGTCCAGGAAGGCGGCTTCCTCCATCTCGAAGGGAATGTCCTCCATGTAGGAGACCAGCAGCCAGATGGCAAAGGGCAGCGAAAAGGTCAGGTACACGATGATCATGCCGGTATACGTATCGAGCATGCTCACCTTGTTGAGAATCAGGAAGTACGGAATGACCAGCCCCACCGGCGGCACCATCTGGGTGGCCAGCGTGTAGAAGCCGAGCGATTTCTTGGCGGGCAGCTTCAATCGCGCAAAGGCGTAGGCCGCCGGCACCGCCAGCACGATCGTCAGCACCGTGGTGGACACCGACACGATGGCGCTGGTGACCAGGCTGTCCAGGATCGAGAAACCGCCGAACAGCGCATCCTTGTAGTTCTGCCCGGCGGGTTCGAAAAACAGGGTCGGCGGGTAGGCGAGGACGTCGCTTTCGGACTTGAACGACACGACCACGGCCCAGATGAGCGGAAACACCCACACCAGCAGCAGCAACGTGGCCACCGTCATCAGCACGATCTTGCGCCGCGTGGCGGCGCGCCGGTGCGACCTCATGCCCGCGCCTCGCGTCTGCGCGGAGTTCGCACGTAAAAGAGCACGCCGGATACCGCCATGGTGATGATCAGCAGCGCCACCGCCAGCGCCGAGCCGTAGCCGAAGTTGAGTTCGACGAACGAGGTCTTGAAGGCGTACAGGTTGAGGATCTCGGAAGCCGTGCCGGGGCCGCCCCCGGTCGCCGCGAAGATCGCCGCGAAGGCGTGCAGCGAGATCATCGCGCGCATGATGATGACGATGACGATGGCCGGCCGCAGCAGCGGCAGCGTGATATGCCAGAAGCGCCGGAAGGCATTGGCACGGTCGATTCGCGCCGCCTCGTAAACATCGGCAGGCAGCGAGGCGAGACTGGCCAGGAAGACCAGGAAGGCGAACGGCGTCCACTGCCAGGTATGGATGACGATGACCGACACCAGGGCCGGCGTCGGCGCGCCGAGCCAGTTGATCTGCTCGAAGCCGAGCCACTGCACGATGAAGTCGATCATGCCGAAGTTCGGCGCCAGCATCAGCGTGCGCCAGAACAGGCCCACCACCACCGGGGCAAGGACGATGGGCAGGATGGCGACAATGCGAAACACCCATTGGCCGGCCGGAATCTGCATCACCATCAGCGCGAGGCCGAGGCCGATGACGACCTGCGCTGCCACGCTCGATACCGTGTAGATGCCGGTCAGCCCGAGGGCATGCCAGAACCTGGCGTCGTACCACATCTCCACGTAATTCTGCATGCCCGCGAAGCCGTCCAGAAAAGGCATCGCCAGGTTGATGGTCTGGAACGAACTCCAGACCAGGTAGGCAAGCGGAAACGTGGTGGTGACGAGCAGGACCAGAAGGCCGGGGGCGGTGAGCGCCAGGGCGAACCGTGATTCACCCTGGTGCACACCGCCTTCCCGATTCACTCTGTCTTTCATGAGCCTGGTGGAATGATTGCTGTCGGCCACAAGATCGCCGCCCGCGTCGCCGCCGGGGTACCCTGGTCCGGCGCCGGCGCGGGCGGCGTCAATCGTGCCCGTCTATCCCTTGACGATCTTGTCGATCTTCTCCTGGGCGTCCTTGAGCGCGGCCGCCGGCGTCGCCTGCCCGACCAGCGCCGACTGGATGGCGGTGGCCATGGTGTCGCCGACCGCCGGCCACTGCGGCAGGCGCGGTCGCCAGTCGGGGTCGGTGTCGTTGGCGAAGGACTCGGTGGCCGCCTCGACGTAGTTGTGACCGAAGCCACCCATCAGCTCGAGGAACTTCGGGTCCTGCCACAGCGATGCGCGGTTGGCGCCGGTACGCTTGTAGGCGCCAGGGAAGGCGTAGGTGGTCGCCACCTGCACCTCCTTCGAGCCCGCCCACTGGGCGAACAGCCAGGTGGCGTGCTTCTGCTTCTCGGTCAGCGCGGCATTGATCGGGAAGCTCCAGTTCCAGATGGACGTCACGCGCTTGCCGGACGGCCCCTTGGGCCACCGCGCGAATCCGATATCGCCGACGACCTTGGACTTCTCCGGGTTGGCCACCACCGCGGCGCTGCCGTGGGCGTCGATGTAGGAGCCGAGCGTGCCCTGGCTGAAGGCATCGGCGATATCGGGCCAGTTCCAGTTCTCCACGCCCGCCGGCGCATAGGCGTTGAGCAGCGACACGTAGTACTCCAGCGCCGCCAGCGCCTCCGGCGTATCCACCGTGACGCGGTCGCCGTCGAACCACTCGCCGCCGTGGGCGCGGAAAATCGACGGGTAGATGTACATGTTCTGGCCGGCGCCGCGAAAACCGCGCAGCGCGCAACCCCACAGCCGGTTGTCGGGATCGTGCACGGCCTCGGCATTGGCCTTGTATTCGTCCAGCGTCTCGGCGGGCGACAGGCCGGCGGCGTCGTAGACGTCCTTGCGGTAGATCTGGATAGTGGCCTCGCCGTCGAAGGGAATGCCGTAGGGCCGGCCATCCACGGACGTCGCGCCGCGGTGACCGGGCTGGATGTCCTCGTAGTCGAACCAGGCGCCGTCGGTGAGCTTGTCGTTGCCGAGGTAATCGTCGAGGGGGTCGATCCAGCCGTTGGCGACATACAGCTCGTAATACATCGGGTCGGCGGCGTGGGAGGCGTAGGTGCCGGTCTTGCTGGACAGGTCGAGCACCGCCTTCTGACGGATCTGGCCGGGCGGAATCATCTCCAGGCGTGCGTCGATGCCGGTCAGGGTGACGAAGTCCGGCAGCACCGTCTCCAGGTTGTTGAAGTAGCCGGCGGGAATGACCGCGATGGTGATCTGCTCGCCCTCGGCCATGCGCCAGTCGATGCCGGCGCCCTGCAGCGAGCCGAGATCCATGTATTCGCCCGCGGCGTGGGCGCGGCCGATCATCAGTCCGGGAGCGGCCAGCGTGGTGGCGCCGGCCAGCGTGGTCTTGAGTACGTCGCGACGGGTGACGTGGCCCGGTCGGTGGCGGCCGGGCGAATGCGGCTTGTCTGACATGGAATGACTCCTCCGGTGGGTTGACGAATCAGTGAAATCGTCGAAAAAGTTATAAAGGTCTATTTTTAGGCTGTTTGAAGAAATGTACTATAGTAAGAACGTTTCGCGCAACCCGCACGACGCCAGCGAGGACGACACGCCAACCCATCATGGTTCAGACCGGAAAAAAGAACGCGCATCCCGTGTTTGGCGCGAGCCGCGTGCCGCGTTACCTGCAACTCGCGGGCGTTTTTCGCCAGCGCATCGACCGGGGCACGTGGCAGCCGGGCGACATGCTGCCCTCCATCGAGATGCTAATGGCCGAGTTCTCGGTGGCCAGGGTGACCGTGCGGCAGGCCATTCGGCTGCTCGACGAGGAAGGGTTGCTGTCCCCCCAGCGTGGTCGCGGTACGGTGGTCAACGAACACGCGCGCGCCAATCGCCAGTTGCGCGTGCACACCACCCTGGGCGGATTGGTCGACATGTACCGGCACGACAAGCCCGTGCTCACCAATTTGGCCGAATCGAACGCCTCGCCGGTGCTGTCGGAAAACGACGGCATCGCCGCCGGCAGTTACTTCCACATGCGCCGGGTGCACGCCCGCGACGGCGTGAAGTACTGCGTGAACTCGATGTATATCGAGGACTCGATATTCCGCCAGGCCCAGGACGCCTTCAGAAACGAAGTCGTGCTGCCGGTGCTGTTCTCCCTGCCCGGCCTGAAGATCGGTCGGGCGCGCCAGACCATGCACATCTCAAAGGCCGACGTCGAGGTGGCCTCGCTGCTGGACATTGCCGTCGGCGAGCCGATGGCCGAGGTGCGGCGCGTGATGTGCGCGCCCGACGACACGGTGATCTACGTTGCCGACGTTTTTTATCGCGGTGACTACATCCATCTCGATATGGACCTGAAGCCGTAACACGCGCTTCATGGACACGCCGGACGGCCTTTCGTATCATCCGCGCCCCGATCACCGTTCCTCGCCGATGTCTACCGCCACCCCGCGCAAACCGCTGGTCTTCTACCACGCCGGCCTGGGCAAGGTCGCGTCCACCTACCTGCAGAAGCGCGTTTTCCCCGCGCTGGACGGCATCCGCTACATCCATCGAAACCGGTTCCGAACCCATCGCCGGGTGATCGGCCGCGGCGAGCACGAGCGATATCTCATCTCGCGCGAGTGCGGAAAGTATCTCGACCGCCGCCTCGCGGAGATCGCCTCGATCTACCCCGAAGCGCATGTGCTCCTGTTCTTTCGTCGCCACGACGAATGGATCGCGTCGCACTACCGGCGCTACGTCAAGAACGGCGGTCACCGCCCGCTCGACGCCTACCTCGACATCGACGCGGACACGGGCATCTGGAAACGGGATCAACTGGTGTACATGGACATGATCGACCGGGTGACGCGCTGCTTCGGGCGACCGCCCTTCGTACTCACCTATGACCGGATGAAGCGCGATCCGGCGGATTTCAACCGCCGACTGTGCGACCACCTCGGCGCACGCATCGATCCCGCCCGTCTCGGGTCGTCTCCCGTGCACCGCTCGTACCCGGAGGCGCGGCTGGCGAAGCTGCGACGACTGAATCGACGACTCGACCTCGCCGACCCGGAAGATGCGGCGTCGGAAATTCGCAAGACACGCGTCAACCGGCGGCTCGCCCTGTACCGCAGCTACCTCCTGCTGGCGATGGCCGGGCTGATCCGCGAGCTCGCCGACGGGCGCGAGCGGCTCACGCCCGACGACACCCTCGCCGCGATTCGCCGCCACTACGCCGACGACTGGCAGTCCCTGCTCGCCTACGAGGCGTCGCAATTCGAGGCGAACGACAGCGGACACACGACGCCCTGACACGCCACGGCGGGTCGGCTCCGAACGACGGTCGACGCCCTACTCCGAGGCCTCGACCACCCACGGCTCGTCCACCGCCGCGCGACACCAGTCGCTCACGGCGGCATGATCGATGATCTGCTTCGCGTAGTCATCGAGTCCGCCCGACAGGCGGTGCTCGATGGTGCGAAATCGCATCACCACCGGCGCGTAGAAGGCGTCCGCCATGCAGAATGCACCGAACAGGAATGGACCGCCGCTGGCGGCGAGACAATCGCGCCAGAGCGATTCGATACGCGCGATATCGGCACGGACCGCCTCGGAGAGATCGCGGGGACGTCGACCACGGATGTTCATGGGCGCCGCCTCGCGCAACGCCATGAAGCTGGAATGCATCTCGGCGCAAATACTCCTGGCCATGGCCCGGGCCCTGGTCTCGTCCGGCAGCAGGCCCGCCTGCGGGTGGCGTTCGTGCAGGTAGTCGGCGATGGCCAGCGAATCCCAGATCACGAGATCGCCGTGCAGCAGGATCGGCACGCGCGGCGGCGCCGGGGCGAAAACGGCGAGATTCGCCGCCGTGTCGTCGCGAAACAACGGCACCACGGTCTCGTCGAAGTCGACGCCGGCATGGCGCATCAGGACACCGGCGCGCATGGACCAGGAGGAATAGTTCCTGTTGCCGATGATCAGGCGGTAACGGTCGGTCATGATCGATTCTCGGGCAGCCCGGGGGTAAACGCGGCGAGCATATTAACCCATGGCGGCCCGATGTTTCCCCGCACGGCGACCGCGATTGCGATACCATGGCACGCGACGCCCGAATGCTGACGGGCAGGAGGTCCGGTCCATGTCCGAGGAAGTCATCACGCTTCAAGCCAAGAGTCACGACAAGCTTGGCGTGGTCCACTGCGGCGTGACCCGCGAGGGGTTCATCGTCGTCGGCGGCGAGCCGCGCCCCATCGAAGACGGCGAGGAAATCGTCTTCGAGCGCACGCGGATCGTCGCCCGGCGCAGCGGCAGCGAATACACCTTCGCGCGCCGGTCCTGATCGGCGCGACGGACGGTGGTAGAATCCGCCGCCCCCATCGCCCCGCCCGACGCCATCCGACCACCGTGAACACCGCACCCGACCTCTTCAGCCATCGCCGATACTGGGCGCACAAGTTCACGCCGGCGCCCTTCCTGCCCATGAGCGCGGCGGAAATGGCCGAGCTCGGCTGGACCGAGTGCGACGTCATCATCGTCACCGGCGACGCCTACGTGGACCACCCGAGCTTCGGCATGGCGGTCATCGGGCGGGTGCTCGAGGCGCAGGGATTCCGTGTCGGCATCATCAGCCAGCCCGACTGGCGCGACAGCGCAGATTTCACCCGCCTCGGCCGACCGCGACTCTTCTTCGGCGTCACCGGCGGCAACATGGATTCCATGGTCAATCGCTACACCGCCGAGCGCCGCATCCGGTCCGACGACGCCTACACGCCGGGCGGCCAAGGCGGGAGACGTCCGGACCGATCCGTCATCGTCTACAGCCAGCGCTGCCGCGAGGCCTACCGCGACGCCACCATCGTGATCGGGGGCATCGAGGCCAGCCTGCGGCGCATCGCGCATTTCGACTACTGGCAGGAGAAGGTGCGCCGTTCGGTGTTGCTGGACGCCAAGGCCGACATGTTGTTGTACGGCAATGCCGAACGCGCGGTCGTCGATCTCGCGCACCGCCTCGCCGCCGGCGAGTCCATCGGCGACGTCGACGACCTGCGCGGCACCGCGGTGCGCGCCGGCGGCCCGCCGGACGGCATGGACGTGGTGGACTCGAGCCGCATCGACGCACCCGGCGCCGTCGACACGCCGGCCGACCCCTATGCGATGGCCGCGACGAGCGGCAAGCCGTGCGCCGACGCGGCTGCATCGGCAACACCGGCGACGGCCGCCAACCAGGTCGTCGTCGAGTTCGCGCCGCGCGCCGCCCGACCACGAGCGGTGCGCCTGCCCGACTACGACGCCGTGCGCGAGGACCCGGTGCTCTACAGCCACGCGTCCCGCGTGCTGCACCTGGAGTCCAATCCGCACAATGCCCGCACGCTGCTGCAGCGCCACGGCCGGCAGTGGGTGCGCATCAATCCGCCGCCGCTGCCGCTGACGACGCCGGAGCTCGACCGCGTCTTCGAACTGCCCTACCAGCGCGCCCCGCACCCCGCCTACGGCGACGCCCGCATTCCGGCCTGGGAAATGATCCGTCACTCGGTGAACATCATGCGCGGCTGCTTCGGCGGCTGCACCTTCTGCTCGATTACCGAGCACGAGGGGCGGATCATCCAGAATCGATCCGAGGCCAGCATCCTGCGCGAGATCGAAGCCATCCGCGACACCTCGCCCGCCTTTACCGGCGTCATTTCCGATCTCGGCGGTCCCACGGCAAACATGTGGCGCCTGGCCTGCAAGGATCGGGACACGGAGTCGCGCTGCCGGCGGTTGTCGTGCGTGCACCCGACCATCTGCAAGAATCTCGACACCGACCAGACACCGCTCGTCAGCCTGTATCGCAAGGCGCGCGAGGTGCCCGGCGTGAAAAAGGTGCTCATCGCCTCGGGCCTTCGCTACGACCTCGCCGTGCAGACACCCGAGTACGTGCGTGAGCTGGTCACCCACCACGTCGGCGGCTACCTGAAGATCGCGCCCGAACACACGGAGGCGGGCCCGCTGTCGAAGATGATGAAGCCAGGCATGGGCAGCTATCACCGGTTCCGCGAATTGTTCGACAAGTACTCGAAGGAAGCCGGCAAGGAGCAATACCTGATTCCCTACTTCATCGCCGCCCATCCCGGCACCACGGACGAGGACATGCTGGCGCTGGCGCAATGGCTGAAGCGCAACGGATTCCGCGCCGACCAGGTCCAGGCCTTCCTGCCCTCGCCGATGGCCATGGCGACCGCCATGTGGCACGCCGGGAAGAATCCGCTGCGACGCGTGCGCCGGGACGCCGAGGACGTCTATGTACCCAAGGGCCGGCGCCAGCGGCGCCTGCACAAGGCATTCCTGCGCTACCACGACCCGGAGAACTGGCCGCTGCTGCGCGAAGCCCTGCGCCGGATGGGTCGTGCCGACCTGATCGGCAACGGCCGTGACCACCTCGTGCCCAACTACCAGCCGCCGGGCACCGGCCGGCGCGGCGAGGGCACGCGCGGACCGCGGCAGGGCGCCTTCCTCACCCGCCATTCGACCAACCAGTTCCCCGGGGAATCGGGTCGCAAGCGCCGCCGCGACCGCCCGGCGCGCGGACCGCGTCAACGTAGACCCTGACCGCGGCGGTGCACTCGCGCACCGTCACGGTGCACGTGAGCGGCGCTATCTGACCGACGGCGCACTACCAGGGGCCGATCGGGCCATGTTCTTCCGGTGGCACGAAACATGCTTTTGTTCCTTGCGTGCGCGACCCTTCACCAGCCCACCGGGAGAACATGGCGACATGAACAACAGCAACCTGTCCAGGGTGATCGACTTGCGACTCAGCGCGCTGAGCCATTCCCTGCGTGAACCCCTTGCCGACATCGCCGACCGATGCGGTGAAGCCTTCGACCAGCCAGCCCGCCTGAACCAGGCCCTGTCGTCCGGCATCCAGCGGCTCGACACCTGCGCACTGGTCTACGTCGTCAATCCGTTCGGCATCCAGATGAGCGCCAACGTGCGCCGCGACGCCAGCGACGAGGATTTCTTCGGGCAGGATCTCTCCGGCCGCAGCTGGTTTCGGCTGGCGCGGGAGAACCGTGAACCGCTGTTCATGTCGGACGTCTACATCAGTCGCCCGGAGAATGCCATCGGCATCACCTCCGTGCACCGGATCAGCGCGCGTGGCGGCGCGCTGCTGGGCTACCTGTGCGCCGACTTCCTGCTGCGCAACCTGCCGCTGATGCCGGCCGGCGCGCCGCAGCCGAGCCACTGGAAGCGAATGGCGGGCGATCCGACCATCCGCGATCTCATGTATCACCAGGAACGCAACGTGACCGACATGGAGCGGCGGTTCGACGACCTCAAGGTCATACTCCACGACCTCGTCGCGCATCGCGGCATCTTTCACTTCAAGCTGCACTTCTCGAGCTCGCGGGCGACGCTGTGGTGCGCGAACGACCCGATGCGTTACCGGGTTCACGTGTTCGAGGAAATCATCGAGCCATCCATCTGCGTGGCCTACGACCTGCAGCCGCCGGTGTCCGACGCCTGTATCGGGCATGACCGGCTCGAAAGCATCCTCGACCGGTTCCACGCACTTCGCACCAGCGACCCCTACCTGTACCTGCGTGCGGCGTCGCTCAACACGGTCAACGGCCTGGTGGGCCTGAACCTGTCGTGGGACAGCCAGCATTTTGTCCCGGCGGACGAATTCCTGGCATCGGACACGGCCCACTGGATCGGGGCCGACAACGTGTGGTTCGGCGACGACGTCAGCGGTGCGCAGGCGGGCTGAGGTCCCGGCGTGCGATCAAAGGCCGACGAGGGTGCGAACCGCGTCGAGGCGAACCCGCGGCTGACGAATGGCCGCGGCAACGGCCTCCACGCGGGCGGCCCAGTCGTCGATTTCCTCGGCGCGCACCGCCGGGTTGACTTGCCGCAGGTGACGCAGGCGGGCCAGTTCCTCTTCCAGGATATCTAGGCCGGCCTGGCCGTGCTGGCGCAGCAAGTGCCCGGCGCGCGTGCTGATGTCCTCGCCCGCGGCGTCGAGCATGCGTCGCAGGACGGCGCGCTTCAGGTTCACGATCTGCCGTGCCGCCTTCGGCTTGAGCGGCACCCAGCGCGCGTCGATCAGCGCGTGGTCGAGGGCGGGATCGAGTCGCGTACCGCTCTCGTCGC
Organism: Gammaproteobacteria bacterium; assembly: GCA_030429125.1. Classification (GTDB taxonomy): domain Bacteria; phylum Pseudomonadota; class Gammaproteobacteria; order Arenicellales; family CAJQKF01; genus BQJD01. The sequence continues at coordinate 11,214 of JAUIDF010000051.1, forward strand.
AGACATGGGTCACCAGCAGGGGGGGCGAATAGCGCGCGAGTTCGGGACGCGCGAACAGTGGTGACTCGATCACGAACACGCACTCTACCGCGAGGCGGCCGCGCGGCAGCCCGGGCGCACGAATGCCGCAGACGGTGGCATTGCCGCGCTCGGTGTTGAGTACGAGGTCGGCGATGGCGTTGACCAGCGGGTGTTCCCAGGTGAGGAACGCGAGATCTTCGTTCTCCAGCGCCGTGGCCCGATCGAAGGTCGCGGCCAACCCCGTCTCGGGCAGGCCCGGGATCGGCGTCATCAGTCGCTCGCCGGGTGTGAGCAACACGCTGTTGCCGCGATAGGTTTCCAGTCCAATGTCGTAACAGGCGCCGGCGCGTTCGATGTACTCGCGCACCGACGCGTCCTGGTCGCGCTGCATGGCGGCCTCGACGAGTTCATCCGCCCGGCCCGGCCTGCAGGAATGCAGTTCCAGCAACCGGTCGCGACCGGCGCGCATTTCCTCGACCAGTGCCGCTCTCGTCGCTCGCGACCGCGCAACGAGAGCATCCAGGGCCGGACCGCCGTCGAGAATCGCCGCCGGCAACGACTCGCCCAGCGCTTCGTAGACGTGCTGGTTGACGTCGCCGACCTGCTCGAAGGCATCGAGCCCTTCGTGATACCAGCGGCACAGGTTCGCATGCGGTCCCGGCAGGTGCGGGACATGGATCTGGACGTCGCCGGCGCGACCGACCCGGTCAAGGCGACCGATGCGCTGTTCCAGCAGGTCCGGCGCCGGCGGCAGGTCGAACAGCACGAGATGGCGAGCGAACTGGAAATTGCGCCCCTCGCTGCCGATCTCCGAGCACACCAGCGCCTGGCAGCCGTCCTCGGATTCGGCAAACCAGGCCGCGGCCCGGTCGCGTTCCACCAGCGACAGCCCCTCGTGAAACACCGCGCAGCGGATGCCGCTGCGATGTTTCAGCGCCTCGGCGAGCGCCGCGGCCACCTCGGCGCTGGCGCAAATGACCAGCGCCTTCTCGCGCGGCCGCCCGCGCAGCCAGTCTTCGAGCCATGCGACCCGCGGGTCCGCCTGGGCCCAGTGCATTGCCCCGTGGTCGGCTATCGTTTGCCGCTCCGGCTGCAGTGCGTCGGCGAAGCGACCGCCGATGCGAGCGGGACGGTAGGGATCGGTGTCGAGTGCGTACAAGTGCACGCGCCGCCCGGGAAATCCCTGCGTCGCCGCGCGCGTATTGCGGAACATCACGCGGCCGGTTCCATAGCGGTCGAGAAGTCGGTCGATCACCCGGTCGCGCGCCGAGCGGGAGTCGAGCGTGGCGTCGGCATCGACGACACCGCGCTCGTCGAGCGCCGCCTGTTGCGCCGCCGACAGGGTGTCGTCGCCGAGCAGGGCCTCGGTCAGCTGCGCGAGGGGCTCGAAATCCGCGTGCTCCCGCTCGAGCACGCCAGGGTCGTGATAGCGATCGGGATCGAGCAATCGCAGGCGCGCAAAGTGTGCCGCGGCGCCGAAGCGGCGCGGCGTCCCGGTCAACAGCAGCACACCGGACGATGCCGCGGACAGCGCACCGATTGCATCATAGGCCGCGCCGCCATCCTCGCCGTCCGGATCGAGGTGATGCGCCTCGTCGACGATCAGCAGGTCCCAGCGGGCATCGACGCACTGGCGCAGGCGATCGGGTTCGGCAAGCAGGAACGCCCGACTCACCAGCACGAGCTGGCTGTCCAGGAACGGGTTGACGTCATCGCCGTCGTCGTCCGGACCGGGCCCGGCCTCGGGCGGCGCGATGGCATCGCAGCGTTCGGCGTCGTAAACGCTGAAGGAAAGATTGAACCGGCGCAGCATTTCCACCAGCCACTGGTGGACCAGGCTCTCGGGTACCACCGCCAGCACGCGGCGCGCGCGCTCCGTGGCCAGTTGGCAATGTGCAACCAGCCCCGCCTCGATGGTCTTGCCCAGCCCGACCTCGTCGGCGAGCAGGACACGCGGCGCGAAACGGGCAGACACTTCGCTGGCGACGTACATCTGGTGGGGCAATAGCGCGTTGCGACCGCCCACCAGGCCGAACAGCGGATCCGCCTGCAGGCGGTAACGCTCGACCAGGGTCCGGTAGCGCAGCGCGAACCAGCGGTCATCGTCGATGTGACCATGGAGCAGGCGCTCCGCGGGCCGGTTGAAGGACTGGTTGGCCGCAATCATGGTCTCGACCACTTCGGTGCGGCTGCCGTCGATGTCGGTGCCGGTATACACGAAGATGCCCTCGCATTCCTCGACCCCGTCGATGGCCACCCGCGCGCCGGACTCGGTGCGCACCACGTCTCCGGGCGAGAATCGAATGCGCGACAGCGGGGCCGATTCGAGGGCGAAGATGTGGTCGCGGGCCTCGTCGCCGAACCGGAGCGTCACGGTACGGCCTTCGGCGGCAATGACCATCCCCAGGCCGAGTTCCGGGCGCGCGTGGTTGATCCAGCGCTGTCCGGGACTCACGCGAAGGGTGGCGGGGGGGTCGGAGTCGACTTGCGGGGCGCGTGCGGGCGAAATCATGGAGCGCGGATTATATACTGTCGGGCGTGCCGCCCGCACCGGCGTTGCGGTATGCGACACGACACGCGACACTCGCACCGGCAAGCGAATCCCGTATCCACGAACCCGGGCAGATGCCCCTTGACCCGCCATGACCGACCAGCGCCCCATCGACCTTCGAAGCGATACCGTCACCCTGCCCTCGCCGGCGATGATGCAGGCGATAGCCACCGCCGAGCTGGGCGACGACGTCTACGGCGGCGATCCCACCGTGCGCCGCCTGGAACGGGCGATGGCTGACACCGTCGGCATGCAAGCCGGGCTGTTGGTGACCAGCGGCACGCAATCGAATCTCACCGCGCTGATGGCGCACCTGCAGCGCGGCGAGGAGTTCATCGTCGGCGACCAGTTCCATATCTTCAAGTACGAAGGCGGCGGCGCCGCGGTACTCGGCGCGCTGGTGCCGCACCCCCTGCCGACGCCGGTCGACGGCCGACTCGATCCGGCGGCCGTCACCGCCGCGATCCGCCCCGACGACGTGCATCACCCGATAACCCGCCTGCTCTGTCTCGAGAACACGTTCAACGGCGTACCGGTGCCGCTGGCGCACCAGGACAACCTCGTCGACATCGCCCGCCATCGTGGCCTGAAAGTGCATCTCGACGGCGCCCGGCTGTTCAACGCCAGCACGGCACTGGGCGTCTCGCCGCAACGCCTGTGCGAGGGTCTGGATTCGGTTTCCGTGTGCCTGTCGAAGGGACTGGGCGCACCGGTCGGCTCGGTTCTGTGCGGCTCGCGCGATTTCATAGAGCGCGCACGCCGTGTTCGCAAGCTGCTTGGCGGCGGCCTGCGCCAGGCCGGAATCCTCGCCGCCTGCGGACTGGTGGCACTCGAGGAGGAAGTACCGCGGCTCGCCGAGGATCACGCCAATGCGAGGCGGCTCGCGGACGGGCTTCGCGATATCGAGGGCATCGACGTTCACGCGCACTCCGGGTCGACGAACATGGTGTTCATCACCGTCGACGACGCCGTTCACGCGGCTCTTCGGCAGCACCTTCACGCCTCGGGCATCATCACCGGCAACCAGAAGCCGGTGATGCGCCTGGTGACGCACCGGGACATCTCGTCCGCCGACATCGACCGGGTAATCGACGCCATCCGACTGTTTTACGCCGACTACTCCCGGTCGAGCGCCGCCAGCCGCTCCCTGGCGTAGTCGAGGCCCGGTTCCAGGGACAGCGCCCTCGAGTACAGCCCGCGCGCATCCTCGATGCGTCCCGCCCGCCGCGCCGTCTCGGCAGCGTACAGGGCCACGTAGGGGTCGTCCGGGCGCCGTTTGCGGGCGTTGCGCAACCACTCGGCGCGCAATGGCTCCGCGGTCGAATCCAGCCGGTGAAGCATCGATGCCGTCTCGTAGGCGACGATCGTCGCCGCGTCCGTGCCGTCGAACGTCAATGCGAAGCGATAGAAGGTCCGGGCGCGGTCGAACTCGCCCTGGTTGAGCGCCAGCCGCGCCTTGCCGAGAAAGCGTTCGAAGCGCGGCGCGTCGGGGGGAGAGAGCAGCCCGGCGACACCGATTGCCAGTGCCAGCGCAAAGGCGCTCCAGGCCAAACTTCGCGATGCCACGCCGGTTCGGCTCATGCGAAGCCCAGCGTGGCGCGAATCGAGTCGTGGGTCCACAAGGCGAGGCCGGCAACCAGGCCCGGCAGCCACAGCCACCGCATCGACTGCGTCTGCGGTCGAAGCCGGGCGAGAATCGCCGGTCCGATCAACGGCACGAGCACCTCGGCGTAGGCGAGCAGTCTTTCGAAGGGTACCTCGAACGGCGCCAGGCAGGCGCTGATCGTCACCATTGACGCGAACACCCGCAGCAACGTGCAGTCGCCCGCCGGCCCCTTGCCCGAGGCCCACAGGGCCAGCAACGCCGCCACGAATGCGACGCCGAACTTGGCCCAGTGAAACGCGCCCTCGCTGCGCGACGCGTACGGCAGGTAGTCGCCCAGCTCGAACCCCGCGATCCCGCTGGCGCCGATCAGCATCACGCTCGCCAACGGTGCCAGCAGCAGTGCGGCAACCAGCCAGCGCCGATCGAGACGTGCCACCAGCACCGCGCAGAGCAGGGCGAGCGACGGCTGGTGGATGAACCAGCCGAGTACGGCGGCGGCAAACAGCCACCGGTTGGTGCCGCGAAGCGAGCGAACCAGCGCGAACACCACGATGCATGCGGCCAGCCCCTGGCGCACGGCGTTGCCGAACATCGTGAAGTAGGCCGGCAGCAGGGCGAGCAGGAACAATGCGATGACCACGTCGCGACGCCGCGCGGGACCGAAATACTCGAGAATCGACGCGACCATCAGCAGCACGCAGAACGCGGAGATGATCCGAAGCGGCCATGGATCGACGACCACCTTGTTCAGCAGGTAGCCGAACGCGTAGAAGAGCCATTCCTTGTCGTATACCAGCGGACTGCCGTCGAACCCTGTCAGGTAGCTCCAGGCGTCTATGGAGTATCCGCCCCAGACGAGGAAAAAGCCGACCAGCAAGGTCGACTGGATAAAAATCACGTCGCGCAGCAGGCCCGCACGGGGATCGCGCGGCACGAACGCGGCCAGCGCGGCAACCTGGCACAGGGCCAGGTAGACGGGCATCAATCCCGCGATCGACATGACGACCCGTTGGCGCGCGCGACATCGTCCTCTTGCCCGCGTCCGAGGCAGGTCAGGAGTCCGACCCCCGCGAAAATCCATACCGGCACCATCGCCGGTACCTGGTACCGCCATTCGTAGCTGACGATGGTCAGCGCGTGAAGCAGCCCGTAGCACAACGCCACCAGCACCAGCCACAGGGCAATGGACGCCGTACGGTCATTGCCGCGATACAGGGTGCGAAAACCGAGCACACCCGCACCCGCCGCGACAACGAGGTACACGGCGTTGATCACGTTGTGAAGCAGCGAAAATGACGACTTGACGGGCAGGTAGTAGTAGGCGACACGACGCAGGCTGATGAACACGATGTCGAACACGGTCTCGGGCTTTTCCACGTACGTTGCCGGCTGATCCGCGACGATCCAGCCCTCACTGAAGAACCACGCGGCCTGCCTGACCAGCCGTTCGAGAAACACCGGCAGTGCCGCGAACATATCGCTCCCCGACAACACCAGGTAGACCACCAGCGGGGCGACCACGAATGTCGCGACGAGGCCGGCCGCCACGAAGGCGGCAAAACGGCGCAGCGCACGCGACCGATCGGCGCGATCGTCCGCCGACAGGAAAAACGCGGCGAGCACCAGCGGGACCAGGACGATACCGGTGGGCCGAACGAAAAAGCCGCAGGCGGCGAAAACGAAGGCCGCACTCCAGGCGGTCGGCGTGGCGAAGAGCATGGCGCGGATGACCCAGTAGACACAGCCGCTGACGACGAAGAGAAAAAGCGACTCGGACAACATCCAGTACGACCACAGGGCAACGTCCGGCAGGCCGAACAGCACGTAGAGACCGATTGCCAGCACGGCAAACGGCCGCTCACCCGAGACCGGGACCAGTCGCTGCCAGGCGTTGAACATGATGAATGCGACGGCGGCGAAGAACAGCGCATTGAACACGGTCGCCGCCAGTAACGCCGAACCGGGAAAGGCCGCGGAAATCGACCTGAGATACAGGCTCGAGACGATGTATCCCGGGTACATGGGGTCGGCCCCGATCGCACAGTCCGCGGCCGGGCACTCGCCGCGATAGGCGTCGACCAGGCTTTGCCCGAACTCGACGAACCGATGCGTATCGAGTCCGGAACGTGGAGGAAAGACCGTCAGTCCGGCAAGCAGCAGGACCAGGGATACCAATGCCGCGAGCACGGGGATGCCCGGGCCGGCCGCTCGCTTCATCTTCCGTGACGAAACCGGGACCGGCTCTTCAGCGACGCACGCCGCACGACCACCCGTCGGCCGTCAGGCGCCATTGATCGCATCCTGGATGCGATCCCGGTACTCGGTGTATTCACTGCCGTGAGACACGATGTACTTCACCACGCCGTCGCGGCCGATCACGAAGGTGTTCGACGTATGATCGACCGTGTAGCCGAGTCCGGAGTTCGGCATGTCCACCTTCTGGTACAGCACGTGATAGTTACGGGCCACCTCGTCGATCTCCTCGGGCGTACCGGTGATCCCGACGAACTCTTCCCCGAAAAACGCCATGTAGTTGGCCAGCATCTGTGGGGTGTCGC
>JAUIDF010000052.1 GCA_030429125.1 Gammaproteobacteria bacterium
CGAATTCATCGCCGGATTCGGCGACCAGGTCGGGAACCTCTCGGCGGACGCCATGGCGCGCGCTCGCGCGTCGCTGCTGTCGCGGATCAATCAGCGAGACGACGCCCTGCCGGACCGTGCCGACCGGTACTGGCGGGAGCTGGACGACGAGGAGTTCGAATTCGATTCGCGCGAGCGCTTGTCGGCCGCCGTCGAGGCCACTACGATCGGGGATATGCAACAGTTCGTCCGGCGCTTCGGCGGTCCGTCGACACCGGCGCTGGTGATCCATGCCGCCGGCAGTGTCGCGTCGGGCGACGGCGACAGTGGGCAGGTAACCCGGTTGACGATCCTCGATCACGCCGCCTTCAAGCAGAGTCATGCCGTTTTCTGAGTCCGACGACAGCCTCGACGCGCTACTGGATCGCCTCGCGGCACACCTGAAGCGCGACGGGCTGATGCTGGTTACGGTGGAATCGTGCACCGGCGGCGGTATTGCCGCCGCCGCGACGTCCCGTCCCGGCAGTTCCGACTGGTTCGACCGCGGCTGGGTGACCTATGGCAACAGCGCGAAATCGGATCTCGTCGGCGTCGATCCGGTTCTCATCCATCAGCACGGCGCGGTCAGCGAGCCGGTGGCGCGGGCCATGGTGCGCGGCGCGATGCAGCGTGTCGATGCCAACCGCGTCGCGGTCGCCGTCACCGGCATTGCCGGGCCCGATGGCGGCAGTGACGAGAAGCCGGTGGGCACCGTGTTCATCGCCTGGGCCTCTGGAGCGGACGAGCACGTCGAGCGCTGCCACTTCGCCGGTGACCGGGCGGCGGTTCGCGATGCCTCGGTACGCCGGGCCCTCGAGGGGGTCCTGGAACGGGTGCCCACCGCCCGCTGACGTGCCTGGCGATGAAAGATGGCGCGCGGCGTCTGTTTTTTGCGCTCTGGCCCGACGCGGCGACGCGCGCCGGCCTGTCGGCGTGGCAGGCGCGCATCGGCGGCGAGTGCGGTGGACGGCCGGTGGCGCCCGAGAACCTGCACCTGACGTTGAAATTTCTCGGCGCGGTTCCACAATCCTCCCTGGACGAACTGCGCGTCATCGCGGCGCAAGCCGTGATGCCACCGATTCAACTCGTGCTGGACCGGGTCGGGTTCTGGCCGCGACCCGCGGTGGTATTCGCCGGCGCCGATCACGTGCCGCCCGCCCTGGCGGCGCTCGCCGGGTATCTCGACGACGCCGCGAGCGGGCTTGGCATCGCGCCCGAACGGCGGCGTTTCAGGGCGCATTGCACGCTGTTTCGCAAGGCGGCGAGACGTCCGGGCGCGGCCTGCGAGCCCCTGTGCTGGAAGATTCGCGGGTTCGTCCTGGCCGAGTCACTGGCGGGCCGCGACGGGGTGAGCTACCGCGTGATCGGAAAATGGCCGCCCCGAAGCGGTAATTTGGCCCCCGGAGCGGTTGGAGCCTGCCCCGATGCGTCATAAAATAGCGCGTTCGACGCGCGATTCTTACAGATAGACAGACAGTGGAGTAATTCGTGGACGACAACAAGCAAAAGGCGCTTCAGGCCGCTCTCGGGCAGATCGAGCGGCAGTTCGGAAAGGGATCGGTCATGCGCATGGGCGATGACCAGGTTGCCAGGGACATCCAGGTCATTTCCACCGGGTCGCTCGGACTGGATATCGCGCTCGGCGTGGGCGGTCTGCCCAAGGGCCGCGTGGTGGAAATCTACGGGCCGGAGTCGTCGGGCAAGACGACCCTGACCCTCTCCGCCATCGCCCAGGCGCAGCGAAACGGTGGCACGGCGGCCTTCATCGATGCCGAGCACGCACTCGATCCGTCCTATGCCCGCCGGCTCGGCGTGGACGTCGACGAACTGCTGGTGTCCCAGCCGGATACCGGCGAGCAGGCGCTGGAGATTGCCGACATGCTGGTGCGTTCGGCGGCCGTCGACATCATCGTCGTCGACTCCGTGGCGGCGCTCACGCCCAAGGCGGAGATCGAGGGCGAGATGGGCGATTCCCACGTCGGCCTGCATGCCCGACTCATGTCCCAGGCGCTGCGCAAGCTGACCGGCAACATCAAGCGTTCCAACACGCTGTTGATCTTCATCAACCAGATCCGCATGAAGATCGGCGTCATGTTCGGCAGCCCCGAGACCACCACCGGCGGCAATGCGCTGAAATTCTATGCCTCGGTGCGCCTGGACATCCGCCGTATCGGTGCACTGAAGAAGGGCGACGAGGTGCTCGGCAACGAGACCCGCGTAAAAGTGGTGAAGAACAAGGTGGCGCCGCCGTTTCGCCAGACCGAGTTCGACATCCTGTACAACGAGGGCATTTCCAAGGAAGGCGAGCTGATCGACATGGGCGTGACCGCGGGCATCGTCGACAAGGCCGGCGCCTGGTACAGCTACAACGGTGAGCGCATTGGACAGGGCAAGGACAACGTGCGCAACTTCCTGAAGGAGAACGGCGATATGGCCGCCGACATCGAGCGTCGCATTCGTGAGAGCTTCGGCCTGAAGACGCAGGGCGCGGCCACCGAATCGTCGCCCGCCGAGGCAGTGGAAGGCTAGCGATGATCGAAGAGCGTAACGACGGCGTCGAACCTGACGATCCCGGGGAATCCGACTGTAGACGGCACGCGCTGAAGTTCCTGGCGCGGCGCGAGTACAGCGTGTACGAGCTCTCGCGCAAGCTGCGAAAGAAGGGTTATGCACCGGTTCACTGCGATCGCGTGGTGGACGACCTCGTGCAGCAGAATCTCCTCTCCGACAGGCGATATGCCGAGGCCTATCTCTACGCCAGGATCCGCAAGGGACTCGGACCGGTGAGAATCCGTCACGCCCTCGACGAGGCCGGCGTGGAAAAGGAAGTCATCGACGAGGTCATGAACAGCGCCGACGTCCAGTGGACGGAGCAGATGCGCGCGCAGTTGATCAAGAAGTATGGAGACACCGCGCCCGAGACGTACAAGGAGTGGGTCAAGCGCGCGCGCTTCCTCAACAACCGCGGTTTCAGCTCGGACCAGATCCAGACCGTACTCGAGTTCACCCGCTGACCCCGCCCACCGCCGGCGACCGACGTCCCACCAGGCATCCGTGATGAAGACTTCCGAAATCCGCTCGCTGTTTCTCGACTACTTTGCCGAACACGGGCATCAGCCCGTGCCGTCCAGTTCGCTGGTGCCGGGAAACGATCCGACGCTGCTGTTCACCAACGCCGGCATGGTCCAGTTCAAGGACGTGTTTCTCGGGCACGACAAGCGCGATTACCGGCGCGCGGTGACCTCGCAGCGCTGCGTGCGAGCAGGCGGCAAGCACAACGACCTCGAGAACGTCGGCTACACCGCGCGCCATCACACGTTCTTCGAGATGCTCGGCAATTTCAGCTTCGGAGACTACTTCAAGCGCGACGCCATCCGCTTCGCCTGGGACCTGCTGGTCAATCGCATCGGCCTGCCGGCGGAGAAGCTGTGGGTCACCGTGTACGAGGAGGATGACGAGGCCGCGGCAATCTGGCTCGACGAAATCGGTGTCAGTGCCGAGCGCTTCGCGCGCATCGGTGCGCACGACAACTTCTGGTCCATGGGGGATACCGGGCCGTGCGGGCCGTGCAGTGAAATCTTCTACGACCACGGTCCGGAGGTCGCGGGCGGCCCTCCCGGCACGCCCGATGCCGACGGCGATCGGTACATCGAGATCTGGAACCTCGTGTTCATGCAGTTCAACCGCGCCGCCGACGGCACCATGACACCGCTGCCGAAGCCGTCGGTGGACACCGGAATGGGCCTGGAGCGCCTCGCGGCCGTGCTGCAGGGCGTTCACAGCAACTACGAGATCGACTTGTTCGCGCGTCTCATCGACGCCGCCGCCGGCGTGCTCGGCTGCGAGGACCGCGAGGAAAAATCACTGCGCGTGCTCTCCGACCACATCCGCTCGACCGCGTTCCTGGTAACGGACGGTGTGACGCCGTCGAACGAAGGGCGCGGCTACGTTCTACGTCGCATCATCCGGCGGGCTATACGTCACGGCTACCAGCTTGGTGCCCGCGAACCGTTCTTTCATCGCCTGGTGGCGCCGCTGGTTGCCGAGATGGGCGACGCCTATCCCGAACTGGCATCGTCCGCCGGGCGGGTCGAGACCGTGCTCCGGGCCGAGGAAAAGCGCTTTTTCGAAACGCTCGACCAGGGCATCCGGATCCTGGACGAGGAGATTCGGGGGCTCTCCGGCGACACCATCGACGGCGAGACCGTGTTCAAGCTCTACGACACCTTCGGTTTCCCGGCGGACCTGACCAACGACGTGGCGCGCGAACATGGGCTCAGGATCGACGCCGACGGCTTCGAACGGGCGATGCAGGCACAGCGCGAGCGCGCCCGGTCCGCCAGCCGTTTCGTCATGAACGATTCCATCGCCGTGGACGACGTCGACGCCACCGCCTTTACCGGTTACGACGGCACTGACGGCCATTCGCGCGTCGTCGCGCTGTACCGGGAAAACGAGTCGGTGTCATCGCTCAACGCGGGCGAATCCGGCGTGATCGTGCTCGAACACACGCCATTTTATGCCGAGAGCGGTGGCCAGGTGGGCGACACCGGCCGCATGACCAACGGCGACGCCGCCTTCGAGGTCGAGGATACACGCTACATCGCCGGTCGCGTGGTCGGCCACTTCGGCGCGGTGCGCATGGGCTCGGTGTCGGTTGGCGACTCGCTCAACCTCTCGGTGGATGCCGCCCGGCGCGCCGATACCGCCAACAACCATTCCGCCACCCACCTGCTGCATGCGGCGCTGAAGACGGTGCTCGGCGATCACGTCCAGCAGAAGGGGTCGCTGGTCGAGGCGCAGCGCCTGCGGTTCGATTTCTCCCACTTCCAGGCGCTCGCGCCGGCCGAGATCCGGGAGATCGAGCGGATCGTCAATCGCGAGATCCGCGCCAACCACGCCGTGGGCACGCGCCTGATGGCGCTCGAGGACGCCAAGGCCGCCGGTGCCGCGGCGCTGTTCGGCGAGAAGTACGATGCCGAGGTGCGGGTGGTGGACATGGGCGAGTTTTCCCTGGAGCTGTGCGGCGGCACCCACGTCGCGCGCACGGGCGATATCGGCCAGTTTGTCATCGTTGCCGAGAGCGGCGTCGCCGCCGGTATCCGGCGCATCGAAGCACTCACGGGCGCCGGTGCCGAGGCCTACGTGGCCGAGCGACTGGCCCTGGTCGACGCGCTTGCCGGCCAGCTCAAGTCCACGCCGGGCGAACTGCCCGGGCGGGTGGGCTCGCTCGGCCGCCGCAACCGCGAACTGGAACAGAAGGTACGCGAGTTGCAGGCGCGTCTCGCCACCGCAGGGCAGGGGAGCGATCCGACGGCCTCGGCGCCGGAAATCAACGGCGTTCGCATGCTTGTCAGCCGTCACGATGGTGTTGACGTCAAGGGTCTGCGAACCATGCTGGACCAGTTCAAGGGCCGCATGCCGCATGCCGTCGTCCTGCTCGGCGGGGTGTTCGAGGAAAAAGTCCTGCTGATCGCCGGCACCACCGGCGGTGCCGGTGTCAATGCCGGCGAATTGATCCGCGAGGTCGCCTCCCGGGTCGACGGCAAGGGCGGCGGTCGAGCGGACATGGCACAGGGTGGCGGCAGCGCCACGGGCAAGCTCGACGACGCCCTGGAGCATGGACGGGCGTGGCTCGAAAGTCAGCTGAGAGCGCCCTGAAACAGCCGACCGCAGCGCTTTGACTATTTTCGGGAAAACAGGTTTAATCCGCGCCCCCTGGGGCTTGTGACGGGAATCGGAAGTGACACTGATCGTCGAAAAATACGGAGGAACATCGGTCGGAAGCGTTGAACGGATCAACGCCGTGGCCGATACCGTGGCTGCCTCCCACCAACGCGGCGACGAGATGGTGGTCGTGGTCTCCGCCATGAGCGGCGAGACCAATCGCCTTCTTGCGCTCGCCGACGAGGTGAACCCCGACCGTTCCGAGCGCGAGACCGACGTCCTGTTGTCGACCGGCGAGCAGGTGACCATCGCGCTGCTGTCCATGGCCTTGCAGCGACGGGGCGTCGACGCCCGTTCCTACACCGGCAGCCAGGTCCGGATTCTTACCGACAACATTCACGGCCGCGCCCGGATCCTCGACATCGATTCCGCCCGTGTTCGCGGCGACCTGCGCCAGGGCCGGGTCGTCGTCGTCGCCGGCTTCCAGGGCGTTGACGCGGAAGGCAACATCACCACCCTCGGACGCGGCGGTTCCGATACCACCGCCGTGGCGCTGGCGGCCGCGCTCAAGGCCGACGAGTGTCGCATCTACACGGACGTCGACGGCGTGTACTCGGCCGATCCGCGCATCGTTCCCGAAGCCCGCCGGCTCGAACGCATCACGGTCGAGGAAATGCTCGAACTCGCCAGTCTCGGCGCGAAGGTGCTGCAGACGCGCTCGGTCGAATTTGCCGGCAAGTTCAAGGTGCCGCTGCGCGTGCTGTCGTCATTCGAGCCCGGTCCGGGCACGCTGATCACCTACGAGGAAGATCCGATGGAACAACCCCTGATCTCGGGCATTGCGCACAACCGGGACGAGGCCAAGCTCACCATTCGCGGCATCTCCGACATCCCGGGTGTTGCGTATCGAATCCTGGGCCCCATATCCGACGCGCATGTCAATGTCGACATGATCGTGCAGAACGTGAGCGCGGACGGTACCACCGATCTCACGTTCACGGTTCATCGAAACGACTACCGCAAGGCGCGGCAGATCCTCGACGACATTGCCGCCGAGCTCGGTGCCGCGCAGGTGTTCGGCGACGACGGTATCGCCAAGATCTCCGTCGTCGGCGTCGGCATGCGGTCCCATGCCGGTATCGCCAGCACCATGTTCCGCGCGCTCTCCGACGAGCGGATCAACATCCAGATGATTTCGACTTCCGAGATCAAGATCTCGGTCGTGGTCGAGGACAAGTACATGGAACTCGCGGTTCGGGCGCTGCACAAGGCGTTCGGATGGGGCGAGGAGGCGATACAGGAGAAGATGCCCACCGCCGTGGCCTGAGTGGTCTTGCGGCCCGAAAATTTTTTACGACTGCTCGAATCCCCGGATTCATGTAGAATGCGGGGGCTAACGGACATAGCGCCGCCGGAATTCAGGGACAGAGTCGGCAAATTGCTGTAATCAGGAGTTACGAACAATGTTAATTTTGACGAGGCGTATCGGTGAAACGCTGAATATCGGAGACGATATCAGGGTGACCGTGCTGGGGGTGCGGGGAAATCAGGTCAGAATCGGCATCAATGCGCCGAAGGACGTGCCCGTGCACAGGGAGGAGATCTATGAACGGATCAAGGCCGAGGAATCCGACGACCGGTACCAGGCTGACGGGAACTCCTGAATTCGTCGCGCCGACCTGCGCATGCGTGACACGCGAGGTTCACGACGTACCGTCGTGGACCCGGCTGACAGGGCACCACGAGCCCGTCGCCCATCGAACGGAGAGATGGCCGAGCGGCTGAAGGCGCTCCCCTGCTAAGGGAGTATGGGTTAAAAGCCCATCGAGGGTTCGAATCCCTCTCTCTCCGCCATACTTTTCCCCGCCAATGTTTGTGCCCGGTGCGAGCGGCGGACGCAAGCGCAGGCGGATTCGAACCCTCGAAATCGAAAAAGAGGGTTCGACAAGGCGCGACACAGTCGCGCCGCAGAACGTCGCCGCAAAGCGGCGACGGCCCGCAGGGCGAGGCGCGTAGCGCCGAGTCATCCCTCTCTGCGCCATACTCTTCCCGCAACCCCTTGCGCCCGGAGCGCCCGGTTAGCGCACGCCCTCGAGGATTCGAGCCTTCGATATCATCAAGCGGGGGTTCGACAAGGCGCGACGCAGGTGTTTGTTTCAGCGCTGGAGCCACCCGGCACGGGTCAGTCGAACTGACGGCGATTTGCCGGGGGCAGGCCTGACGAGGCGGGCTGCATGGGCTCCGGACGCGCAGCGTGGCCGTTGGAAGCGCCAATGTCGTCTGTGAAATCGCGACGTCGGGGTTGACGGGTATCGGCTTCGCTGGCGGCGCGGTTGCCGGTTCTGAACGCCAGCAGTTGTTGCCGTCGAATGGCTTCGAGCCGGCGCGCCCGGCGCAGCGAGATCAGCGACAGGCAAAGATCGAAGGCGAGCAGGATCAGGAAGAGCACGACGAAGGCCAGCCATCCGGAAATGCCGAGGAGCCATTCGCAGTTCTGATCACACATTGAGCGCCAGCGCCTCCGGAAATCGCGTCGACCGGGTTTGCCAGGATGTTCATCACACAGGAATCGGGTCCGCGGTGTCAAGACAGGTGTCCGCCACCTGGCGGGGAAGGCGGCTCCGGGGTGTCGGCCGGGCACCATCGACGATGGCACTTCTGCCCGCTGGCGACAGGCGAATCGTTTCAGAAATGATAGACTTGCGATCCGCCAGCGAGCCTCGGGCGCGCTTGTCGGCCACCGGTTCCGCGCCGACGGCAACTACCAAGCAATCCTCTCGGGATGGACTACAGAAGAGAAATCGACGGCCTCCGTGCGCTCGCGGTGGTGCCGGTCATCCTGTTTCACGCAGGCTTCGAGATGTTCGGCGGCGGTTACGTCGGCGTCGACGTTTTTTTTGTGATCAGCGGTTACCTGATCACGTCGATTATCCTCGACGAGCTTCGCGACGGACGTTTCTCCATCGTCCGCTTTTACGATCGCCGCGCCCGGCGCATCCTGCCGGCCATGTTCGTGGTCCTGGCGGCGTGCCTGCCGTTCGCCTGGGTCTGGTTGCTGCCCCGCGAACTGGAGAGCTTCTCGAAGAGCCTGATCGCGGTGGCGTTTTTCGTGTCGAACATTTTCTTTTGGCGCGAGGACAATTACTTCGAGGCCGCCTCGGAGATGAAACCGCTGTTGCACACCTGGAGCCTGGGTGTGGAGGAGCAGTTCTACATTCTTTTTCCGTTGTTCCTGCTGTTGATGTGGCGGTTCGCAAAGCGCTGGATCATCGGATTGCTGATTCCCGCGTTCGTGGTCAGCATTGCCCTGGCCGAGTGGGGCTCGATTTACCGGCCGACGGCGGCGTTCTTCCTGCTGCCAACCCGGGGCTGGGAACTGGCGTTGGGGTTCTTCATCGCATTCTACTTTGCCGGTGAGCGTCGGTTCACGCCTTCCAGGGCGGGCGGCGAGTGCCTGGGCCTCGCGGGGCTTGCGATGATCGCGTTCAGCGTATTCGCCTACGGGGAAACCACGCCGTTTCCAGGCCTGTACGCCCTCGTGCCGACACTCGGTACCGCACTGATCATCCTGTTTGCCTGGCCGGATACATTGGTGGGCCGATTGCTGGGGCATCGCGCACTGGTTGGCGTCGGGCTGATCAGTTACAGCGCCTATCTGTGGCACCAGCCACTGTTCTCCTTCGCCCGTCACAAGACGCTCATCGACCCCGGGCCGGCGGTGTTCCTGTTTCTTTCCCTGTTGACGTTCGTGCTTGCCTTCTTAAGCTGGCGCTTCGTCGAACAACCGTTCCGCCGGCGCGGAACCATCGGCGGTCGGACCCTGGTGATCTTCAGTGTCGCCGGTAGCCTTGCATTCGCATCGATCGGCGCGGTGGGGATGGTGAACGAGGGATTCCCGGGGCGCCTGAGCAGCGAGTTGCTGGACATCCTCTCGGTCAAGGATGAATCGCAGGAGAAACGCCGCGAATGTCATTCCGGCGGCCGTATCCAGGTGGCGCCCGACGAAGCGTGCATCCTGGGCGACCCGGACCACGTGGTGGGCAGCCTGCTCGGGGACTCGCACGCCTACACCATTTCGAAGGTCCTCGACGACACGCTGGCCGCACACGGTCTCGGCCTGAAGATGTACACCTTCGGCGGGTGTCCGCCGATACTGGGCGTGTATCGCATACGCGGCGAGGATCGCGATTTATGCCAGGCCTACAACGAGGAAGTGTTTCGCCTCGTCGAGCAGGACCCCCAGAGCCGATTCGTCGTATTCGTTGCGCGCTACTCGCTGTACGTCGACGGCACACCCTTCGATAACAAGGAAGGGTGGCGCGAGACGATCGCGGATCTGCGCGTCGACGCCCTCATCGATGACGAGCGCGTTCGCCACGGCGAAGCGGAGCGTCAGCGGCTGACCGCGCAGCGGCACACGTCGTCGTTGCAGAAGTACCTCGACACCGGGAAAAAGGTCGTCCTGGTCTACCCGATTCCGGAAGTCGGCTGGGATACGCCCAATGCGCTCGTCAAGCGCCTGATGAACCGCATGGGACCGCTGACGACCAGTTACGAACGCTACGAGGAACGCAACGCACTGGTGCTTGATGCCCTGGATGCCCTGGGGGATCAGCCCAACCTGTTTCGCATTCATCCCGAGCAGATATTCTGCAACGCCGACATCGAGGGGCGTTGCGAAACGCATGTGGGCAGCAAGCCACTGTATGACGACGACGACCACCTGTCGAACTTCGGCTCGCAGTTCATCGTCGACCTGATCGTCAGGCGACTGCTGGCCGAATAGGACCGGGTTCGCGTCTACCCCCGTTCGCGCGGTGCGCTGTATGATGTCGGTGCCAGGTGTGGGCGGTGATCGCAGCCGGTCTCGTGTTTCATGGCGGTGCTCGATGCGGTCAACGGGCCGTTTCACGGCGGTGCGTCAACGCCAGTGTTCGAGGCGACAGCATTGAAAGCACAACTTTTGAAGTACTGGGACAGGATTCAATCCGGATTCTGGTTCCTGCCTTCGTTGATGGCCATTGCCGCCATCATGCTCGCCTTTGGTGCCGTGTGGCTCGATCGGGCGGTCGCCGAGGGATTCCTGCCGATGCCGCGAATCCTGTACGCGGGCAGTCCGCAGGGCGCCACGGCCGTACTCAGTACCATCGCCGGTTCGATGATCACCATCGCCGGGGTGGTGTTCTCCATCACGCTGGTGGCGTTGTCGCTCGCTTCGTCGCAGTTCGGACCCCGGCTGCTTCGAAATTTCATGCGCGACAATACTAACCAGGTCGTGCTGGGTACTTTCGTCGCCACGTTCCTGTACTGCGTTCTTGTTCTGCGTGCCATCCAGCATGGTGGAGATTCGGCGTTCGTGCCCCACCTGGCCCTCAACCTCGCGGTGCTGTTGGCGCTGGCCAGCATCGGCGTGCTGATCTACTTCATTCATCACATCTCGCTGTCGATACAGGCGGACGAGATCATTGCGCGGGTCGCGACCGACCTGCAACGCGGAATCGATCGCCTGTTCCCCGAGCAGATTGGCCGCGACACGGTAAAGGGCGGGGCGGGCGACGTACCGACTTCGTTCGAAGACGCCGGTATCGTGACCGCGCCCGCGGACGGCTACCTCCAGATCGTGGATTCGCAATCGCTGGTTGAGCTGGCACGAAGCGCCGACGTGGTCATACGGCTCGATGTCCGTCCCGGTGACTACCTGGTGGCCGGGTGTCCGGTGGCCCGCGTGCTCCCGGCATTGTCCGTCGACGATACGTTGCGCAAGGACATCCGATCGACGCTGGTCGTCGGTAATCAGCGCTCCACCGCACAGGACGTGGAGTTCTGCGTCCAGCAACTGGTGGAAGTGGCGGTTCGCGCATTGTCGCCGGGTATTAACGATCCCTTCACCGCCATGGGTTGCATCGACCGGCTCGGCGCCGCCTATTGTCGCGTGGCGGAACGCGACATGCCGTCCGCCGAGCGACTGGATGTCGACCACCGCGTTCGGGTCATCGCGCCGGTGGTGACGTTTCAACGCATGGTCGATCCTGCACTGAGCGCGATCCGTCAAAGCGCGCGGGCGAACGTATCGGTCACACTGCGTCTTCTTGACACGCTCGCGACGGTGGCAACCTGCATTCGCCGCGAAACCGACGCGCGGATTCTTCGCCGCCACGCGGACCTGGTTAAAGAGGTTGCGCTCGATGAGCTCACCACCGACTACGATCGGCAGGCCATCGAAAAACGACACGCCAGGGCCATCGAGGTGCTGTAGGCTCGAGGCCCGACGCGAACCGGATCAGCGGGTGGCTGTCGCCGGCGGGCCGAGCCGGCCAAGGGCGCCGTACAGGTCCGGTCTTCGATCGCGAAACAGTCCCCAGGCGCGACGCTGCATACCAATCGCGTCGAGGTCGAAGGTGCTGACGATGACGTCGGCGTTGTCTCGGTCCGCCTCGGCGACGACCGCGCCGGTGGCATCCGCGATGAACGAGGTGCCGTAGAACGTCACGCTGCAGGTCGCACCGTCTTCGGTGCCGACGCGGTTCGACGCGACCACGGGGACGATGTTGGCGCCGGCGTGGCCCTGCATGACGCGCCGCCAGTGTCCGGACGAATCCCAGTCGGGGTCGGGCGGTTCCGAACCGATGGCGGTCGGGTAGAACAGGATCTCGGCGCCATCGAGCGCCATCGCACGCGCCGCCTCGGGAAACCACTGGTCCCAGCAGATGCCGACACCGATGGTGGCGAATCTCGTCTTCCAGGTGCAGAAGCCGGTGTCGCCAGGCGAAAAATAGTACTTTTCCTGGTAGCCCGGCCCGTCGGGGATGTGGGACTTGCGATACAGGCCGAGATCGGCGCCGTCGGCGTCGATGACCACGAGCGAATTGAAACAGGCGTTGCCGGCACGTTCGAAGAAGCTCAGTGGCAAGACCACGTTCAGCTCGGCCGCCAGGGCGGCGAAGCGCCGCAGTACGGGATGGTCCTGCCGGGGCCTGGCCCAGTCGAAGTAGGCGGGATCCTGGTCCTTGCAGAAGTATCGTGTCTCGAACAGCTCCTGCAGCAGGACGATGTTTGCACCGCGTTCGGCGGCGCGACGAACGAGGCTCTCGGCGGCGTCGAGGTTGGCCGCCTGGTCGTCGCTGCACGCCATCTGGGTGGCGGCGACCGTGACGGTATTCATCGGCTATCTGTCGGGCGATACGGGTCGCCGTCGAATCCGCGTGGTGCGCAGCGCGCGTGGTCTGAGCGCGTTAGCGCAAGCTGTTCATTTCCCGGCATCTTGGCACTCGTTGCACGTGGCTGCCAGCGATGGACCGTCGCCGGCGTAATTGACAATCACCCATGCCTTGTACTTTACTTTATCGAGCTTGTTACGAGAAACAATCAACGCCGAACAGGCGCGAGAGAGGAGGTTATTCCATTGAACACGAGAATTGCATCGGGTCTTCGCGGTGCCGCCGTCGCCGCTTCCATGATGGCGGTCGCTTCGCCCGCCGTCGCCGCGGGGGAACTGAATATCTTCAACTGGGGCAACTATACCAACCCCGAGTTGATCAGCAAGTTCGAGGCCGAGCACGACGTCAAGGTCACCATCACGGACTATGACTCGAACACCACCGCGCTGACCAAGGTCGAGGCGGGTGGTCACGGCTTCGACATCGTCGTGCCGACGCACAGTTACGTGCCGATCTTCATCGACAAGGGCCTGCTGCTGGAATCGCGCCCCGACCAGATGGAGAATTTTCAAAACGTCGAGGAACGCTGGCGCGACGTGTCGTGGGATCCGGGTCGCCGCTATACGGTTCCCTGGCAGTGGGGCACCACGGGCATCGCCGTCAACAAGACCGCGTATGCGGGCGATCCCAACACCTCTGCCATCTTCATGGACCCGCCCGAGGAGCTGGTTGGCAAGGTGAACGTCGTGCCCGAGATGTCCGACGTCATGGCGCTTGCCATCATGTACATGGGTGGCGAGCCCTGCACGGATGACAAGGAGCTGCTGAAGAAGGTGCGCGACCAGCTCATGGCGGCCAAGCCGAAATGGATGTCGATGGACTACGGCATGACCGAGAAGATGTCCAGTGGCGACGTCATGGCCAGCGTCAACTGGAACGGTTCCACGTTCCGCGCGCGCGTCAACAATCCCGATGTCGCCTATGGCTATCCGAAGGAGGGCTATCCCTTGTGGATGGACAGCGTCGCCGTGTTGGCCGATGCCAAGAACGTCGAGAACGCCAAGCTGTTCCAGAATTTCATCATGGATCCGGAGAACGCTGCGCTGATCTCGGCCTTTGCCCGCTACGCCAACGGCGTCAAGGGCTCGGAGGCATTCATGCCCGATGACATGAAGGACGCGCCCGAGATCGTCGTTCCCGCCGAGTACGCCGACGCCGGTCGCTTCTCGCCGAGCTGCCCGCCGGACGCGCAGAAGCTCTACACCGCGATCTGGACCGAACTCCAGAAGTAGGCGCCTTGCTCGCCCACGCCCCGGTCGGCCCCGCGGCCGGCCGGGGGTTTCCCGCGAACGGTCCTGTTCGCCGGGCATGGCGATGCCGTCAAGACGGTCGAGTGACGACCGGCGATATCGCCTTCGGACACTTGCAAACCACTGGCTGAATCGTTGGTTACCCTGGAACAGTACGAAGAACACGATGCCGTCGGGCTGGCCGAACGGGTTGCCCGTCGCGAGGTCTCGCCCGAAGAGCTCCTGGATGCCGCGCTGGCGAAAGCCGCCGCCGTCAACCCGTCGCTCAATGCGCTCGTCCACCTGGCACCGGACGTGGCGCGCCGGCACATCGTCGATGGGTTGCCCGACGGGCCCCTTCGCGGCGTACCCTTCCTGCTCAAGGACCTCGGCTGCGAGGCCGTCGACTTTCCCGGCAGCAACGGTTCCGTGCTGCTGGCCAACACGCGCTATACCGGCAACTGCAATCTCTATGAACGCCTGAGAGCCGCGGGACTGGTCGCGTTCGGCCGCACGACGGCGCCCGAGGGCGGTGTCGGTCCGGTTACCGAGGCGGCCGTCTATGGCGGCCCGACGCGTAATCCATGGTCGCTCGAGCGCACGCCGGGCGGTTCCTCAGGCTGCGCCGCGGCCGCCGTCGCGGCCGGCGTCGTACCCGCGGCCCACGGTTCCGACGGCGGCGGTTCGGTGCGCATCCCGGCTTCTTCCTGCGGCCTGTTCGGGCTCAAGCCCACCCGCGCGCGCCTGCCCGATGGTCCCTATGCCGGCGAGGGCTGGGCGGGCATGGCCATTGACGGTTTCCTCACGCGCAGCGTGCGCGACACCGCCGCATTGCTCGACGCCACCCACGGTCCCGATCTCGGTGCCCCGTACCACGCGCCGCCACTGGGCGGGACGTTCATGCAGGCGCTGGAGCGCCCGCCGGGCCGGCTGCGGGTGGCCTTCAACGACCGGTCGCCGGCAGGCGGAACCATACATCCCGCCTGCGGCCGGGCCGTGGCGGAGACGGCGACCCTGCTCGAGTCCCTGGGTCACCACGTGGAGGAGGCCGCGCCGACCGCCGACGTCGCTGCCATGATGCGCGCCTGGACCGTGATCGTGGCGTGCGGCACCGCGCTCTGGGTGCGCGGCAAGCTCGAGTCTCGCGGCCGTCCGCTGGAAGAGGGCGAACTCGAGCCGGTGGCGCTGGCCGCCTGCCGCTACGCCCGTTCACTCGACGGCGCGGACTACCTCGCGGCGGTCGAGCAGGTTCACGCCTTCGGTCGCCAGGTGGCGCGATTCTTCGCCGACTACGACGTGCTGCTCACGCCCACGCTGGCCGAACCGCCTGCCCTTGTCGGCCGCTTCGCGCACCGTTTCGAGGATTTCGAGGCCTATCGCCTGGGACCCGACGGCGTATTCGCCTATTCGCCCTACACGGCCGCGGCCAATGCCACCGGTCAGCCGGCCGCGTCGCTGCCGCTGCACTGGACCGACGACGACCTGCCGGTGGGCGTGCAGTTGAGCTGCGCCTTCGGCCGGGACGAGTTGCTCGTCTCGTTGTCTGCCCAGGTCGAAGCGGCGAAGCCCTGGTTTCACCGGCGTCCGGATCCGGACGTGTTCGCTTCACCACCTGCCGCCTGAGTCAGACCATGTCCGAAGCCGCCGCCGAATCGACCCGCGAAAGAACCGTTGCGGTCGATATCCGCGGCGTCACCAAGACCTTCGGTGCGGGCGCGGACGCCTTTACCGCGCTGGACGACGTCTCCGTCGCCATCCGCGAGAACGAATTCTTCACCCTGCTCGGACCCTCCGGCTGCGGCAAGACGACGCTGCTTCGCATGATCGCCGGGTTCGAGCACGCCACGCGCGGCACGGTGCTGCTCTACGGCGACGACATTTCCGACCAGCCGCCGTACCAGCGACCCGTCAACACGGTGTTCCAGAGCTACGCGCTGTTCCCGCACCTGACCGTTGCCGAGAACGTCGCCTTCGGGCTGGAAATGCTTGGAAGGGAAAAGGCCGAGACGAAGCAGGCGGTGGACCACGTGCTCAAGCTGGTGCGCATGGAAGCCATGCGCAACCGGCGTACCGAGCAGATCTCCGGCGGCCAGCAGCAGCGCGTGGCGCTGGCGCGGGCCCTGGCGCCGCGACCGAAGGTGCTGCTGCTCGACGAACCACTCTCGGCGCTCGACCTCAAGCTGCGCAAGGAGATGCAGGGCGAACTCAAGCGTCTGCAGCACGAGACCGGCATTACCTTCATCTTCGTCACACACGACCAGGAGGAGGCGCTCACCATGTCGGACCGCGTCGCCGTCATGAACGAGGGCAGGGTGCTGCAGGTCGGCTCGCCGCGCGACATCTACGATCGCCCGGAGAACCGTTTCGTCGCCAGTTTCATCGGCGAGATGAACTTCCTCGTGGTCAAGGTCGACGCGGTCGAGGACGACCGCGTCAAGGTATGCTTCGGCGACGGCGCCACCGCCTTCGCCGACTGTCCGGCCGAGTTCGAGCCGGCCGGCGAAGCCACCCTCGCCGTGCGCCCCGAGTACGTTCGCATCGAGGCCCCGGGCGCGCCCGGCGTGCTGCCGGCCACGGTTACCGAGCGCGTCTACTTCGGTACCGACACGCATTATCACCTCGAACTCGGCGACGGCTCCGCGCTGGTGGCCCGCCAGCAAAATGCCCGAGGGCGCGAGGACGCCCACCCGGTGGGCGATCGCGTCGGCGTGCGCTGGTCCGCCGAATCCGCCCAGATCCTGCGCGACTGATGCGCGACGCGAACGCCAATCCGGCCGAGGCCGCGATGCGCGCCCGACAGGTGCGACGCAACTGGCTGCTGTGCGTGCCGGCGCTGGTGCTGCTGGTGTTCGCCGCGTCCGGGCCGCTGCTCATCGTGCTCGTTTACTCCTTTCTCGAGCCGGGAGACTACAGCGGCGTGGTCTGGAAGTTCTCGACCGAGGGCTGGTTCCAGGTCGTCTTCAGCCGCGACATCTTCGACGACACGGTCAGCCTGGCGGACGCGCACCTGTCCATCATCTGGCGGTCGGTCTCCCTGTCCCTGGCTACCACCGCGCTGACCTTGCTGTTCGGCTTTCCCACCGCCTATTTCATTGCCACGCGGCCGGACAGCCAGCGTGCCGCGTGGCTGTTCCTGATCACCATCCCGTTCTGGACCAACCTGCTGATCCGCACCTTCGCCATCATGGAAGTGGTTCGCAACGAGGGAATCCTGAACACGTTCCTGATGAAGGCCGGGCTGATCGACGCGCCGATCCAGATCCTCTACACCGAGACCGCCGTGCTCATCGGCATGGCCTACGTCTACCTGCCGCTCATGGTGCTGCCGCTCTACGCCGCCATGGAACGGCTGGATTTTCGTCTTGTCGAGGCGGCCTACGATCTTTATGCCACCCGCATGCGGGTGCTGCGCAAGGTCATCATCCCCCTGGTCAAGCCCGGTATCGTGGCGGGCTCCATCCTCGTCTTCGTGCCCTCGCTCGGCGCCTACGTCACGCCGCGCGTGCTCGGCGGCGGCAAGAACATGATGCTCGGCAACCTCATCGAGCTGCAATTCGGCCAGGGTCGCAACTGGCCGCTCGGCGCCTCGCTGTCGCTCACGCTGCTGGTGATTGTGACGGTGGCCCTCCTGTTCTACGTGCGCAACACGTCGAAGAGCTCGCGTTATGGCTAGCCTGCTGCCCGCCATCGGCCGGCGAGGGCGGCGCTTCTCGGTAAAGACGCTGCCCGGCACCACCGCGCTGGCCATCACCTGTTTCGTGCTGCTCTACGCGCCCATCGTCACGCTGGTGACCTACT
>JAUIDF010000353.1 GCA_030429125.1 Gammaproteobacteria bacterium
GACTCGGCGGCGATGGGCTGGCTGTTGTACTCCTTGACCATGCGCCTGCGAATGCGGTCCTGCTTCAGCCGGGAGAGGTAGTCAACGAAGACCTTGCCGTCGAGGTGGTCGATCTCGTGCTGGATGCAAACCGCCAGCAGTCCCTCGGCCTCGAACTCGATGTCCTCGCCGCGAACGGTATTGGCCGTGACGCGAATATGCCCGGCGCGGGTGACCGGCGCGTAGACGCCGGGAACCGACAGACAACCCTCCTCGTATTCCTGTTCACCGTCGCGCGCGACCACGCGCGGATTGACCAGCACGCGAAGGTCGTCGTGGTCCTCCGAGACGTCGACCACGATCACCCGGCGCAGGTCGTTCACCTGCACGGCGGCGAGGCCGATGCCCGGCGCTTGGTACATGGTTTCGGCCATGTCCTCGGCGAAGCGGGCGAGATCGTCGTCGAACGCGGTGACCTCGGCGGCTTTGCGCCGCAAGCGGGGATCGGGGTATACAAGAATGTCGAGCAGTGCCATGATTTGCGCGATAGGGACGTCAACGACGCCGTGTGAGCCATGGGCGCGGGGCAGCGCGCTGCCGGTATTATACCGAATCGAAACCGGTGCCGACCCGACGGGCGCGGGCAGGCGCCGGACGACCGTGATGCACTAATAATGGTGCGAACTGCTAAAATCAAGCGGCGATATGCCAGTCAACGGATAGGATTCGATGAATTTTCCCCGTCTTTTCGTGACCCTGCTGGTGCCGGTGATGCTGTGCATGACGGCGCGGGCCGACGAGGTCCGGCTCGTCGAGGGTCACCCGGACCGATACGTGGTCAAGCGCGGTGACACGCTATGGAGCATCGCCGGCCGGTTTCTCGAGGACCCGTGGAACTGGCCGACGATCTGGCGCGCGAACCCCTTCATCGACAATCCCCACCTCATTTATCCGGGCGATGTGCTGGTGCTGACCGACGCCGGAGGCCAGCCGGCACTGAAGGTGCTGCGGCGCGAGAACCTGCCGGTGGAAAAGCTCGAGCCACGCATCCGCGAGCAGCCTGTCGACGAGGCCATCACCACGATCCCGCCGGGCGTCATTCAGCCGTTTCTGACCACGCCGCTGGTGGTGGGGCGGGACGACCTTGAGAAGGCCGGCTACGTGGTGCTCGGCGTCGAGGGCAACATCGTCATCGGCGAGCCGAGCGAGTTCTACGCGCGCAACGTGGTCGAGCCGGTCGCCGACGTCTACCAGGTGTTTCATCCGGGCGACGAACTGATCCATCCGATTACCCAGGAGTACCTGGGCACCGAGGCCATCTACCTCGGCGATGCCCGCATGTTGCGCGCCGGGGAGACGGCGAAGCTGCGCGTCACGCGATCGGTGGAGGAGATCGCCCCGGCCGACCGGCTGATGCCGGTGGAAGACGACATCGTGCAGCCGTACTACCATCCGCATGCGCCCGAGGGCGACGTGCTCGGCTACATCATCAAGGCGCCTCGCGGCGTGAGCGAGCTCGGGCCGTACAGCGTGGTCGTCATATCCCTCGGCGCCGCCAACGGCATCGAGGAGGGTCACGTGCTCAGGATTCGTCATCGCAAGGAACCGGTGCAGGATCCGGTGACTCGCGAGGTACTGCAACTGCCGGAGGAGGACTCGGGCCTGTTGATGGTGTTTCGTCCCTTCGACCGGGTCAGCTATGCGCTGGTGTTGAGCGCGACCCGGGCCATCCACATCGGCGATTCGCTGGTCAGCCCGCTGAAATAGTCGCCCGACAGGCGGCGTCAGGGAGGACGTCATGGATACTGCAGGACTCGCCCCGTGGCTGCGCCTCGCGCGTGCCGCGATTGCCTACGAACGCAAGCTGCAGCTGGCCGGCGCGCTGGCGCCGCCGCCCGCGGCGGTGGACGTACCGCCCGACGATCTCGTCGGGGCCGAGCGTCGCGCCTGGTCCAGCGTCGAAGTCGAACGACGGGTCGCCGCCGATCTGGACATCCTGTCGCGTCTCGATGTGTCCGTGCTGACCCTGGCGTCGGCCGCCTATCCAGCGCTGCTGCGCCAGATCCCGAGACCGCCGCTGCTGCTCGTGGTCC
This sequence comes from Gammaproteobacteria bacterium, assembly GCA_030429125.1. Taxonomy (GTDB): domain Bacteria; phylum Pseudomonadota; class Gammaproteobacteria; order Arenicellales; family CAJQKF01; genus BQJD01. The sequence goes on from JAUIDF010000353.1 coordinate 2,073, forward strand.
GCGGCGACCCCCGCGCCCTGGCCATGCCCCAGCTTGCCATCGTCGGCAGCCGCAACGCCTCGCATGGCGGCCGGGAGACGGCGGCGGAATTCGCCGCCGCGCTGGCAGCCGCGGGTCTCGTGGTGACGAGCGGACTCGCCCTGGGGGTCGACGGCGCCGCGCACACCGGTTGCCTGGATGCCGGCGGCGTCACCATCGGCGTCGCGGCGACCGGTCCCGAGCGGGTCTACCCGGCGTCCCACGCGGGGCTCGCACGCCGCATCGCCGCCGACGGCGGCGCGGTGGCCACCGAGTTCCTGCCGGGCGACGCGCCGCGCCCGCACCATTTCCCGCGGCGCAACCGCATCATTGCAGGCCTTTCGCTGGGAACGCTGGTGGTGGAGGCCGCGGTGCGCAGCGGCAGCCTGATCACCGCTCGCCACGCCCTCGAGCAGGGACGCGAAGTCTTCGCCATTCCCGGGTCGATCCACAATCCCGCCGCGCGCGGCTGCCACCGGCTGATCCGCGACGGGGCAAAGCTGGTGGAATGCGTCGACGACATTCTCGAGGAACTGTCGTGGGCGCCGCCGCTTGCGGCCCGCATGGCCGAATGCGGCGAGCCGCGCCCCGCCGCGGCGGGCGAGAACGCGTCGCGGGTTCTGGCTGCCGTGGACCACGGCCCCACGGATTTCGATACCGTCGTGCGCCGCACGGGGCTCGAAGCCGGGGTCGTGTCGGCGGTACTTCTTGACCTTGAAATGCAAGCTTGGGTATGCAAGAGTGCCGGGTTTTTTAGCCGGCGCAGGTAGGTCGTGGATGCATCGTCGGCGTTGCCGCGCCGCGCCCGCGGCGGCATTCGTGTTACTTTCGACGAGTAAAGTTCGACCATCTTCGAATCGAGGCCCACTGCCGGCGTGACGATGAAAGAGAATATCCTTGACGTCCTGATCTACCTGTTCGAGAACTACATGATCGAGGACGCCGAGTACCAGCCCGATCAGGAATCCCTGGCCCGGGAACTCGCCCAGGCCGGGTTCGGCGACCAGAACATCAGTCGGGCCTTCGATTGGCTGGAGAATCTCTCGGACCTGTGCGACGAGGGCGAGACCGCCATG
>JAUIDF010000354.1 GCA_030429125.1 Gammaproteobacteria bacterium
CGCATTGAACAAGAGGTCGATGAACGGGTCCGTGCGGTAGGCGCGGTACTTCACGGCCAGGTGCTATCCCCGCCCGGCATCGAGCATGGCCGACACCCGGCGGACCAGGGTCTCGGCGCTTCGCTCGAGCAGGTGAAACTGCAGCCCGGTCAGCGCGCCGCAGCCGAGGCCGGTAAGCGTGGTGTACAGGGCCAGGCGCATGCCGCCGGACATGTCGCCGAGCATGCGCTGGGCCTGGTTGACATCCATGGAAGTCAGGTCGGTGATCGCGCCCAACATGACGATGAAGCCGATCACCGTGCCGATCAGTCCGAGCTTGAACATGAGGTCGGCGACGAACCAGCCCGATGACAGGCGGTCGTGCAATAGCGAATGAAGGTAGGCGTGTCCTTCCTCGTCGCCGGCATCGCCGCGTCGGCGGCGGGCGACGTAGGCGACCAGCGGGTGATCGTCGGCGTCGTCCACGAGAGCGGATCGATCGGCGAGGCGCCTGCCGTCGCGATGCAGCGTCAGCGCGAGCCAGCCGGCATACCCTTGCGTCGCCACGTAGATGGCGAGGATGGCCCAGCTCACTCGACTCGGATCGCCCGCGGTCAGGCGGGCAAGCATCCCGGTATTCCACAGTACCCAGGCGCCCCAGGCGACGACGCCGCTGACCGCGGCCCAGCCGAGCAGGGGCGACAGCGGATGGCGGGCCGGGGACGATGGCGCGCCGTTCACGAGGCCGACTCGGGTACGGTCGGGGTTGGCTTTCTGCGTCCGGAAACGATGGCGATGCCGACGAGCACCATGGCCAGTGCGACGAACGTCGACGGATTGAAACGCTCGCCGAGGAACAGCATGCCCCAGGCCGCGCCGAGTACCGGGATCAGGTAGTTGACCTGCGAGAGCTTGCCGGCGCCGAGCTGCTTGACCAGCCTGAAGTAGATGAGCACGGCGATGGCGGTCGAGAACACGCCGAGCATGCCGACCGCGACGAGCGCGGACGCGGACGGCGAGTAGTGCCAGGGGCGTTCCATGCCCAGCGCCAGGGGAATCGCGACGACGGCACCCACGATCTGCGATCCCGCCGCCATCAAGGGCCCGCTCAACGACACCGTGCGTCGAACGAATACCGTGCTGATCGAATAGCAGACCGCGCCGCCGAGCACCGCGAGCTGGGCAATCGTCGACGTCCCGAAGCCGCCCAGGGCATCGACGCCGACCAGCACGATCACGCCGCCGAACCCCATCAGCACGCCCGCGCCTCGGCGCAGCGTGAACGGCTCGTCGGGAATCAGAAGGTGGGCCAGCACGATGGTCACCACCGGCATCACGCCCATGAGTATGGCCGCGAGACCACTGTCCACCGTTTGTTCCCCGTAGCCGATGAGGAAGAACGGCAGCACGTTGCCGACCACGCCGACGACGGCGAAGGATGCCCAGGCGGACGGCGCCCTCGGCAGTGGCAGCCCGCGAAATCGCAGGAAGGCGTACAGGATGACCGCGGCGATACCGACGCGGCCCGCGGCAATGGTCCACGGTCCGATATCGACTACCGCCACCTTGATGAAAAGGAACGAACTGCTCCACGTTACCGCGACCACGGCGAACAGCGCGTAGTCGATCCAGGGGCGCGGGTCAGGCCCGTCGGCGCGCTCTTGAAGTTGCAAGGGTTTGATCCATAATAGGTGCGCCGCCGGGGAACCGCGCCCGCGCACGGCGCCAACGGACAGAACTGATTCAAGATTCCGAATGATACACAAATATCAACAGGTCTCCGGGGTCGTCCCGGTGCTTGCCGAGGACGAACAGCCGCCCTTCGAGCTCTTCAATGCCGAGGGCGGCGCACCGCTGGTCATTACCTGTGACCATGCCAGCAACAGGGTTCCGCGTTCACTGAACGATCTCGGCCTGACGCCGGAGGCGCTTTCCCGGCACATTGCCTGGGATATCGGCTGCGCGGCGCTGACGCGTCGCCTCGCCGTGATGCTGGACGCGCCGGCGATTCTCGGCGGTTTCTCCCGGCTCGTCGTCGACCTGAACCGGCATCTCAACGATCCGACGTCCATGCCCGCGGTGAGCGATGGCACGCGCATACCCGGCAACGAGGACCTGTTGCATGCGCACGCCGCGCAACGCATCGAGGAGATATTCCTGCCCTACCACAACGCTCTGGCCGCGCTGCTCGCGGAAAAGCGGGCCGAATGCGGTGTGCCCGCCATCATCTCGGTGCACAGTTTCACGCCCGTGTGGGGCCGTTTCGAGCGTCCCTGGCACATCGGCGTGCTGTGGAACCGGGACGACCGGGTGGCGCGTCCCCTCATCGGTGCCCTGCGCCGGGACGAGTCGTTGTGTATCGGCGACAACCAGCCTTACCACGCGCGCGAGCCGGTCGGTTACGGCATGGATGTTCACGCCGAGGGCAATGGCTATCCGCACGCGTTGCTGGAGGTGAGACAGGACCTCCTTCAGTGCGACGCCGGCGTCGAGCGCTGGGCCGGCATACTGCACCCGGCGCTGGCCGAGGTGCTGTCCGACCGCTCCATCTACCATCACAAGGTATTCGACGAATGATGCGCGAACCCTCGTTCAGCGTCGGCATCGAAGAGGAGTACATGATCGTCGATCGGCGCACGCGAAACCTGATTCGCGAGGCGCCGCCGGCGCTCATGGACGAGTGCCGGGAGGTGCTGGGCGAGCAGGTCTCACCGGAGTTTCTCCAGTGCCAGATCGAGGTGGGTACGCCGGTCTGCGCCACCATCGCCGAGGCGCGCCATCACCTGAAGTTCCTGCGGCGTAGCGTATCGGAGATCGTGCAGAGCCACGGACTCGCGCTGATGGCGGCCTCCACGCATCCGTTCGCGCGCGAAGGTCGGCAGCAGCATACGCCGAAGGAGCGTTACGACGCGCTGGCGCAGGACTTGCAGCAGGTGGTGCGGCGGCTCGCGATCAGCGGCATGCACGTTCACGTCGGCATCGACAGCGACGACCTGCGCATCGATCTCATGTCCCAGGTCGCCTACATCCTTCCTCACCTGCTGGCGTTGTCCACCTCGTCGCCGTTCTGGTGCGGTCACGACACGGGACTGAAGTCCTACCGCATCTCGATCTGGGACGAGATGCCGCGCACCGGGCTGCCGGAACACTTCGAGAGTTTTTCCGAGTACCGCCGCCACGTCGACG
>JAUIDF010000053.1 GCA_030429125.1 Gammaproteobacteria bacterium
CAGGGCATGGTAGCGACCGACCCAGCCGTCGGCGTAGTCGGTGGCGAGCCCGAAGGGAACGGAGACGCCGATACCCCACTTGAAGTCCTCGCCTGGCGCGGTGTAGTAGAACGCCGGCACCGCGACATCCTCGCCACCGTCGACGCTGGGGCGGCCCGACGATGGCACCACGGTACGGCCAAACCTTTGCGTCGAGCCGGTATCGGTGAAATTCGTCTCGGCGGAAATCAGCGATGCGCCGGCCTGCCACTGTCCCGCCGGGTTGGCCAGGAGTCCCGCCGGGTTATAAAACAGGTTGGCGGCATCGTCCCTGGCGATGCCCGCGCCGGCAAATGCCTGCCCCATGCCGGATACACTGTGTTCGCTGATCTGGAACCCCGCCGCGGCCGCGCCGTGCGAAAGCACCATGGCGCCAGCCAGCGCCGTGCCGCCGAGGTATCCCCTCCTGTACCAGTTCGTCATGTTCCGTCTCCTGCCACGTTGAATCTCGTCATTGTCGAACCGCGACGCCAGCCGTCGCGGATGGAACTTGTTCGTACCGCTCTCAGTGTAGCAAATTGCCCGGCCCGGCAACCGTCAGCCGCCGGCATGACGCACGTCGTAAATGCCGCCGTGCTCGAGCGGCCAGTTGTCGAGGAACTGCAGCAGTCTGCCGGCGGTCTCGTCCGCGCCCGGCAACGAGCCCGATGCCTTGGCCGCGGCAAACTTTTGCAGCATGGGAAAGTCGTCCTCGGTGCTGGCCCGAATCTCGGCCTGCATGTCGGTGTCGACGACACCCGGCGCGATGGCGATGACCATGGTCGGGTGCGATTCGCGCTCCTGTTCCAGTCCGACGCACCGGGTAAAGTGATCGAGACCCGCCTTGCCCGCGCAGTACGTGCTCCAGCCCGCGTAGGCGGAAGACGCCGCGCCCGACGAGATGTTCACCACCCGCTTGGCGGCGGACAGTCCCTCGAAGCGTCGAATGAAGGCCGCGGTGATCAGCATCGGCGCCAGCAGGTTGACGGCGATGGCATCGGCCATCGCATCGGCGTCGGCACGATGCGCCGGGGCGATGGGCGCGAGCAGGCCCGCGTTGTTGACGACGGTCACGGTTCGCGCATCTCGCGCCGCGACGAATCGCACGAAGGCGTCGAGCATCGCGTCGATGTCCGCGCGGCGGGCAAGATCGGCGCGAAACGTCTCGGCATCGGAAAACGTGCCGTCAATCTCGCTGCGCGCCACCAGGAACAGCGATGCACCGCGCGCGTCGAGTGCCTGGGCAAGCGCCGCGCCGATGCCGCGCGATGCACCGGTGACGAGATAAATCGAACGATGGGATTCGGACATGGCCTGTTCGAATTGCAGTGGGAAGACGAAACCCAGTGTACGACGGGTAGCGCCAACAGACAAAAGTCCGCCGGCAGCCGGCGCGCTTGACCAATCTCGCAGATTCGCTACATTCGCACGGGTCCCGACCGATCCACCCTGCCACTTCGCTGATCCGCCATGGAATCGTCCGACGCCGACGCCTCTGACTACCTGATCCACACCGAGCCCTTCTATGTCGAGCAGGGCGAGGAGATCGCCATTTTCGAAGCGGCCTGGAACAATCGCATCCCGGTGCTGCTCAAGGGTCCGACCGGCTGCGGCAAGACGCGATTCATGGAATACATGGCCTGGCGGCTGAAGCGACCGCTGATCACCGTATCCTGCCACGACGACCTGACCGCATCGGATCTCGTCGGCCGCTACCTCATCATCGGCGGCGAGACCCGGTGGATCGACGGGCCGCTGGCGCGGGCCGTGCGCGCCGGCGCCATTTGCTACCTGGACGAGGTGGTGGAGGCGCGCAAGGACACCACCGTGGTCATCCACCCGCTGGCCGACGACCGCCGCGTACTGCCCATCGAGAAAACCGGCGAGCTGCTTCGCGCCGACGAGCACTTCTGCCTGGCGATCTCGTACAACCCCGGTTACCAGAGCATTCTCAAGGATCTCAAGCAAAGCACGCGACAGCGCTTCGTGGCCATCGAGTTCGGCTATCCCGGCGCGGCGCTGGAGACGGATATCGTGATGCGGGAAACCGGCCTCGAACGACAGCTGGCGACGATGCTCGTCAAGTACGCTGGCATGACACGCAACCTCAAGGGTAACGGGCTCGACGAGGGCGCCAGTACCCGGCTGCTGGTGCATACCGGCAAGCTCATTGCCTCGGGCATCGAGCCACGCATCGCCTGCCGCAGCGCCATTGCCGAGGCGCTGACGGACGAGCCGGACATGCTGGCGGCGGTCAACGAGCTGGGCGCGGCGCTGTTCTGAGCCAACCGGCGCCGTGGCAATGAACAACGCAGAGCTCGAGGCTCGCCTGGAGAACGCCCTGGATCCCGTGCTGTCGTCGCGACGCACGGTGTCGCGCCCGGCGCGCGAGCTCGCGGGGCTCGATGCGCGTTCCCAGGATTTCGCCCTGCGCTGGATGGACGTGGTCTGCGCCAGCAATACCGAGCTCGGCTATCACTTCATCAGCCTGGTCCCGGCCGCACTGCGACGCATGACCCACGACGACGTCGAAGCCTGGGTGGTGGCGGCGCTGGACGTCTACGACCGGCAGGGCCTGTTTCCGGCAACCACCGCACTCACTGACGTCGACGCCTTCGAAGCGGAGCGGGCCGGCCACGAACGAGCCGTGCGCCTGGACGAGGAGAGCCTTTTTCTTCAGCGCTACCTGCGCGGCCTGTCCGGCCGCGGCCTCGCCGTCGCCGCCGGCGACGACGCCCACACGGACACCGAGACCGTGTTTCTGCCGCGACGGCTCAGCTGGCTGTCGCGACGCGACGACAACCGCCTGCTGTACAAGGCCATGGCGACCCAGCTGTGGGCCATGAACCGGTTCGGCACGTTCCGCCGTCCCCACGAGGAGGCGCCCGCGCTCGGCGAGCGGCTTGCGGCCCTCGGCGACACCGGTCGCGTTTCCCGCTTGTTCTACGCCCTCGAGACCCACCGGCTGAATGCCTGCATCGGTCGCGAGCTGCCGGGCCTGCGCCGGGAGATCGATCGCCTGTTTCCGCTGCCGGCAAAGGGCCGCTGGGCACAGGCGGCGCGCGACCTCGTGCGGCGCGATGCCGATGTCGAGGACACGCTGCGATGGGTCGGCGTGTTCCTGAGCGAGCGAGTCGAGACCGAGGAGGCGGCGCCGTACCAGGGCTACGCCGACCTCGACGCCGCCCAACGGCTCACCGAGCAGCGGCTCGACGCAGACAAGTCCGAATTGCAGAAGCTCATCCAGGACCTGATCGATCGGATGGACCGCGACGACATCGATACCGAGGACGACGCCGACGCCGAAGTACAACTCGACTTCGACGACGACGGCGACCCGACCCACTACGAGCTGACCCTGGACGGACAGCCGGTGGCGGTGCCTTGCGAGCTGCGCGAGCGCATCGACGCCATCCTGCAGGACCTGCAGTCGGTGCCCGAAGACTGGCTGAGCGGCGAACCGGGCAGCGATGACGGCGAGGATCCGGTCGACGCCGGCGAACTGGCGGCGCCCGCCGAGGACGATCCCGTCTTCTACTACGACGAGTGGGACCACCGCCGCGGACACTATCGCAAGAACTGGTGCGCATTGTACGAGCGCAGGGTGTCGCCGGACGATCCGTCCTTTTTCGACCTGACCCTTCATCGTCACCACGGCCTGGTCCTCGACCTGCGCCGGGCCTTCGAACTGCTGCGCGACCAGCAGCACACCCTGCGCCGCCAGCCCGAGGGCGACGACATCGACCTCGACGCCGTGGTCGACGCCGCCACGGATCACCATCTCGGACGGGAAGTCAGCAACCGGCTGTTCGTCAAGACCCATCGTCACGAACGGGACATCGCCGTCATGTTCATGGTCGACCTGTCCGGATCCACCAAGGGCTGGATCGTCGACGCGGAGCGCGAAGCGCTGGTGCTGCTGTGCGAGGCGCTCGAGGTGCTTGGCGACCGCTACGGCATCTATGGTTTCTCCGGCATGACGCGCAAGCGATGCGAGCTGTTCCGCATCAAGCGCCTTGCCGAACCGTTGAACGACGACGTCAAGGCGCGCATCGCCGGTATCGGGCCCCGCGACTACACGCGCATGGGCGTGACCATCCGTCACCTGACCCGGCTCATGGACGAAGTACAGGCGCGCACGCGCCTGCTTATCACCCTGTCCGACGGCAAGCCCGACGACTACGACGGGTATCGCGGAGACTACGGTATCGAGGACACCCGCCAGGCACTGATCGAAGCGAGAAATCGCGGCATTCATCCGTTTTGCATCACCATCGACCGACAGGCAGGACAGTACCTGCCGCACATGTACGGCGCGGTGAACTACACCGTGGTCGACGACGTGCGCAAGCTGCCCGGCGAAGTGTCACGCGTGTACTGCCGCCTGACCCGGTGAAACCACGCGCCAGCTGGCCTGCCGCCACGTGTGCGGGTACCATGCGCTGAACGTAACGCGACACACCGACCTGACGGAGCCCGACATGCTGGTGACCTTCACTTCCAGGGCGCATGCCGATATCACGATGTTCGGCGACGTAGCCAAGCGCCTGCTCGAGATCATGGGAATGAGCGGAAACGTTCCCGGGGCCATTCGACCCGAGGACATCCCCGACGCCCTCGCGCGATTGCGCAAGGCGGTGGCCGACGATGCCGACGAAGACGACGACGGCGATGACGACGACAAGCGCAAGGTAAGCCTGTCGCGGCGTGCCTGGCCGTTGATCGAACTGCTCGCCGCGGCCGAGCGCGAGGACAGCCTGGTGTCGTGGGACAAGTCCGGCGGTTGACCGGTTGCGCTTGACGCACCCGGACGCGTGCCCGGCCATTCGCCGGGCCGCCGGTACCGGAAGCGGGTCCGAAGCCGGGCGGCAGCGGCGCCGACGGACGGGCCCGGCCGCCCGCTGCAAACCCGTGCAGCGAATCCCCGGCCGGGTTACATTCCCGTCGTAACCAACGCAGACACATGCGACAGGCGGTCGGGTAGCCGGCCATCGAACAAGAACAACGGCCCGCCAGTCGGCGTCCGTACCTACGTGTCATCGTCATGGCATCATCGCATGCGGTGGGCGGCTCTTCCGGGCGCGCACACAATCTCTCGCCTCCCGTGCCGGTCGCGCCCGGCCCGTCCCCTGGCTCGACGACGCCGGCGGTTCCGGGCGCGGGCAATTCGCACCTGGCCTGCGTGGCCGCCGGCCTCGTCATCGGCATTTCCCTCGTCCTGTGGTCGTTCACACTGGCGGCCCTGATTTTCAACGGCGCATTGTCCGACTACACGGTGCGCGGCGCCGGATTCATACTTGCCGGCTCCATCGTGCTGACGCTGGTCATGGCGTGGCGGGGCTCGCACCCGGGCACCATCGCCGCCCCCGACGAGGCCGCCGGCGTGATCCTCGGACTGATCGCCAGCACGATGGCCGCCGCGGCGCCCAACCTGTCTGGCGACGCGCTGTTCGCCACGGTGCTCGCAACCGTCATCCTGTCGACGCTGGCGTCCGCGCTGCTGTTCCTCGGCCTCGGTTTTTTTCGCCTCGGCAACCTGGTGCGGTTCATTCCGCACCCGGTCATCGGCGGCGTCGTCGTCACCATGGGCTGGTTGCTGGTCGTCGGCGCCATGAGCGTGATGACGGAGCGACCCTTCGACCTCGACAACCTCGGCGAATTCGTCTCCGTCCCGGTGCTCGGCCGATGGGTGCCGGGCGCGGCGCTCGCCCTGCTCATGCTGTTTGCCATGCGGCGATGGCAACATTTCCTCGTCCTGCCGGGTTTGTTCGTCGGCGCCATTGCACTGTTCTACGGCATCGCGGCGGCTCGCGGCGTATCGGTGAGCGACTTGCACGAGGCCGGCTGGCTGCTCGGTCCCTTTGGCAGCAGCGGCTTTGCCGAGCTGCCGTGGAGCGGCCTGTCGGCAGGCGTATCGTGGTCACTGATCGCCGGCGCTCTGCCCGATATCGGCAGCCTGGTCCTGCTTTGCGTGCTCGGGCTGCTGCTTAGCGCGACCGCGCTCGAGGTCGCCGCGGCGGGCGACCTCGACCTCAACCACGAACTCAAGCTGTGCGGCATCGGCAACGTCATCGCCGCCGTGTTCGGCGGCGTGACCGGATCGCACTCCCTGGAGGACTCCCTGATCGCGCGCGAGATGGGCGCCTCGCGGCGTCTCACCGGCATCGTCGCCGCGGCGGCGTGCGCCGCCGCGCTGTTCTACGGCGCCGCGCTCATCACCTATCTGCCCCGTTCGCTCGTGGGCGGATTCATCCTGTTCTTCGGCCTCGTGCTGCTGGTGGAGTGGATCGTCGAAGGCTGGCGTCGCATGCCGCGCGCGGACTACGGCGTCGTGGTGCTGTGCCTGCTGGTCAGCCTGACCTCGGGCTACCTGGAGGGGATCATGGTCGGGATTCTCGCCGGCATCGTGATCTTCGTGATCGACTACAGCCGCGTCGACGTGATTCGCGCCACGATGTCGGCCGCACAATTTCGCAGCAACGTCGAGCGCCACCCGGACGCCCGCGATGCGCTGAACCGACACGGAGAGCGCATCATGATCATCAAGCTGCAGGGTTATATCTTCTTCGGCACCGCTCATCGCATCTACCATCGCATCGCACGGCGCCATGGCGACCGAAACCGTCCGCCTCTCGCCTATGTCCTGCTCGATTTCTCGGCGGTGCCCGGCGCCGACGTCTCGACCGCCGCCAGCTTCTCGAAAATGCGCCAGCTCTCAGAGCGCGGCGCATTCGAGATCGTTATCGTCAACGTGGCCGACGACATCGCCAGGCAGTTTCACCTGAGCGGAGTCCTCGATGGCACGGCGGACACGGTTCGACGCTTCAGCGACCTCGACCGCGGGCTCGAGTACTGCGAGGACGGCCTGCTGGACGCGGTCGGCGTCGCACCGGCCGGCGACGGCATCCACGCGCCGCTGTCGGCATGGATGCCGGATCCGGGCGCCCTCGACGCCTTGATGCCATACCTCGAGGAACGACAGGTCGCCGAGGGCGACTACCTGATCCGCCAGGGCGACCCGTCCACGGACCTGTTCTTCGTCGAGTCCGGGCGTGTCGCCATTCAGTTGGAATCCCCCGATCGTCCGGCGGTCAGGCTACGCAGCATGGGTGCGGGAACCGTGGTCGGCGAAGTGGCGCTGTACATTCGCCAGCCGCGCTCCGCATCGGTCGTCGCCGAGCAACCGTCCAGGGTATATCGCCTGACGCGCGACGCGCTGGAGCGAATGAAGCAAGACGACGCAGCGCTCGCCGCCTCGTTCAACGAGTCCATCGTGCGCCTGCTCGCGACGCGACTGGTCGACACCAACCGCATGCTGGCGGCGGTGCTCAACTAGGGCCGCTTGCGCGGACACGGCGACGGGTCGCGCGGCAGTCACCGTCTCCGGCGGCGTTACGCTCGCATGCCATGTCGAGCGGGCGACGGCTCGTGGTACCGGGCACGGGCTACGGTGCGACGAGTCTGAAGACGTTCTGCATCTTACGCTCGATCACCAGGTTGACGAGCAGCGTCTCGTTGGCTGCGAACAGCGCGCGCACCTCGCCCGGCGTCATCACGTAGGACGCCGAACGGCGGTCGTAGCCGACATTCACCGCGTTGCCGTCGTCGCCCTCGACATGGGGCTCGGCGCCCACCGCGATCTCGAGTTGATCGAGCTGGTCCTTGTCGATACGCGACGTGAGCAGCGTGGTGTCGATGTAGAACGACCGGTAGTTCGCGTCGGCGCCCGGTCGATGCACGGTGCGGATGGCATCCTTGTGGAAGAACCGGCCGACCGCGCTGGTATCGGAATCGCTTTCGTAAAACTCCACGAAGTAGTCCGGAACCGGGTTGCCGACGTCGTCGAAGACGCGGATCACGGCATTGTGGTAGACGTGATGCTCGTCGCCCCGACGCGGCGACGCCTGCGCCTGCACCGATCGCCGCAGCGCGTCGAGCTCGTCGCACCAGGCGTTGAAATCCTGCGAGCGCACATCCACGGCGCGAAGGAACAAGTCCCTGGCGCGACCGTTCTTCGGCGTACCGTCGTCGTTCATGACGATAGTGCCGTGATTGTCGCCGTCGAGAATGGCAAACGCGGTGCGATGGGCGTTGACCGGCGTCATGAGGTTCCAGCGTGGCTGGTCGCGACCGCGCGAGTAATCGACCGTCAGCAGCTTGGTATCGAGGTTGGCGGTCGAAATGCGAACGGTACCGTCGCTGCCGTCCTCGTTGGCCGCGGCGCGCACACCGCCATAGCCCTTGTTGCCTACCAGTACCGTGACCTTGATGCGATTCGCACCGTACCAGTACTTGCGCGAAAGCACGTCCTTCAACGCCAGTTCGTAGGTATAGGACGAGCCGAGCTCGAGACCGTGCAGCAGTCTCTCACCGGTTTGGAAACCCGAACGCCAGCCCTTGAGAATGCGCCCGTAGAACGCACGGCCCTTGTGCGCCAGGGGCGAACCATAGTTGGCGGGCGCAAGCATCAGGATGTGATCGACCGGGTTGTCGTCGGGTCCGTGGAACGCGGTGAGCCATTCGCGCACCACCAGCGCGCCCGTGCTGTGCAGCACGATGTCGACGCTGCGTGGCGTCGTCGGCAGCCGCTTCTGACGCCAGGCACGCTGCATCGCGTGACCGAGATCCGCGTAGCTCACCTCGTCGTTCAGCGACAACCAGTCCGCCAGTGAGATGGTCGATACGTCGCGGCCGCCCGCCTCGGTGAAGAACCGGGCCAGGCGGCGAAACGATTCCGCGGAGTCGCTCCAGCCGTGGATGATGACGAGGGGTTTCGTGCTCATGGATCCTTCTCCCTGGTTGCCGGCACATCGCCGGGTGGCTCTGTACTTTCAGCATAATGGAACGCCGCGCGCGCGTGGGCAAGCCGAGCGTGAGAAATGCATGAGATCGTCGCAAGAAATCCACGGCGCAACCTGCCGCGGTCAACGGTTCGCGCTCAGCAACGCCTCGCCGCCCGGACCAGCCAGCGGAAGATGGCGAGCTGGGCCGGCAGGTAGAACAGGTACTCGGGATGCCACTGGACGCCGAGGATCGACCGCCCGCCGTCGGATTCGACCGCCTGCACGATCCCGTCCAGGTCACGACCGACGAGCTTCAGGCCGCGCGCGGGATCGCGGATCGCCTGGTGATGCAGGCTGTTGACGCGCAGGCGGGACTTGCCGCAGATGCCGACGAACAGCGAACCCGGCTCGAGGATCACCTGCTTGGTGGGCAGCAGGCCCGGGCGATTGTAGGTCAGCTTGCGCAGGTTGCGGATGTCCTGGTGCAGGCTGCCGCCGAGCACGACGTTGATGAGCTGGGCGCCGCGGCAGATACCGAGTAGCGGTGCCTCACCGTTCAAGGCACGGCGGATCCAGTCGATCTCGAGGCGGTCACGATCGGCATCGACCTTGACCTGCTTGCGGATATCGCCGCCGTAGTGCTCGACGCCGATGTCGTCGCCACCGCCGATGACGAGCGCATCCACCGCCTCGGCCGGCTCCGGCGCGAGGACGCTGATGCGCACGGCGCGTCCGCCGGCGAGGAACACCGCCAGGCGAGTACACCACCACGACGGCGACCAGCGGCGGGCGGTGCCGGTTACGCCAATCCGCGCTCTGTCAGCCATGTATCGACGGCGTCGGTCCAGGCGCGCCGGTTGGCACCCAGCACGGGTCGAAGTTGGTCGAGATACATCGCGGACAACTCGGCAAGGCCGTCGGCGTCGTCGGCGAGACGCTCGACCACCACCCACAACGACCAGGGCGCCGCGAGGGTCCACCCGTCCCGCGCGAGATGACAGTTCGGCAGCCGATAGTGGAAGGCGGGTCGTGCCTTGATGCGCGCGTCGTCCACGGCAGCCCGAACCCGCGGTTCGTCCAGCTCGCACAGCAGCGGCAGCAGGTCGAGCGCACGGTTGCGACTGGCATTGTGCGCCAGGTATCCGCCGATGAATGCATCGGTATCGTGCTCGGGCATCGCCAGCAGCTCGGCGACGTAGGCCTGGGGCCAGGGATCGATGTAGGGCGTGATGCGTCGGGACAGGTCGACCTCGTGGGCCTTCACCAGCCACCACTGCAGCAGTGCGAAGGCCTTGGCGTACCGCGCCAACGTGACCGTTTCCATGGACGGCGCCTCGGCATTGATGTGCACCCCGTAGGCGGCGAGCACCGAGTCGCCGGTGCCGACGCCGCCCTCGTCGCGCAGGCGCTCGACCAGGGCGTCGAGCAGGTCGAGCCGGGACAGTGGCATGGGCGGACAGACGATCTCCAGCGGCACCACCAGCGCGGCGGCCGATTTCAGTGCAGAGAGAAGCCATTCGCCGGCATCGTCGCTGCCGTCGGATTCGGCGGCACGCCGCTTCAGGTAGTCCCAGTCGAGTTCGATGGCGAACTCCCCGAGACCGTCCACGGCGAGCTTCCACTCGGCCAGGGAATCGTGGCGAAGCTCGCCGCCGAGCGTATCGCGCGCCGCCTGCGCGGTCTGCTCGATGGTCAGGCCGGTAAACTCCAGCTCGAAGCCGACGCGACGCTCGCCACCGTCATCGCGGTGCGTTCGGGGGGGCTGGCTGAAGGATCTCTCGGCGTGGATCACGTTGAAAACGACGGCGCGGGCCGGCACCCGGCGCGATGGCTAGGGCCTGGTCAACTGCCGACCACGCTGACCGGGCTCTGCTCCCAGGAGAAGCGGGGCAGCGCGAAGAAGGCGTTGGTAATGCCCTGGTTCCACTCCTTTTGCAGGTTTTTCAGCCACGGGTCGTCCGCCTCGAGCTTGAAGTAGTTGCCAACGGCGCAGGCGTTGCGGGCAATCATCGCCACTTCGAAGGGCGGGCCGACCGCGGCGTTGGAACGCGAGGTCGCGTCCAGGGACACCAGCAGCAGGCGCGCGCCGTCGGCGAGCGACGGGGTGGCCCGGCTGATGCGGTCGAGAATGGGCTTGCCGTACTTGTTCTCGCCAATCTGCAGGAACGGCGTCTCTTCGGTGGCCGCGAAGTAGTTGCCCTGGGGGTAGATCTGGTACAGGCCGGGATCGTGACCGGCGATCTGGCCACCGAGAATCAACGTGGTATCGGCGCTCACGCCGCTTGCCTGCAGGGCGGGTCCGCGGTCGCTTTGCACGGCGTGGGAGATCTTGCCGATGTAATCCGCGGCCTCGAACAGATATTCGACGTTGCTCAGGTTGGGCGTGGTCGCGTTGTGCTCGAGATCGCGATTGACGCGATTGAGCACTTCCTGGGTGGTGGCCAGGTTGCCGGCCGACAGCAGCACGAAGACGCGGTCGTCGGCCGGCGTGAGGATGTGCATCTTGCTGAACGTGGTGACGTAGTCGACCCCCGCGTTGGTGCGCGAATCCGATGCAAAAACGAGCCCTTCCGCGGTGGTCAGGGCGACGCAGTAGGTCATGTCAGGGCTTCCTCAGGGCAATTCCGTTCGGCAGTACCAAGCCGCTTGTGCGATGCACAAACAGGAAGGGGGTGCGCTATAGTACTACTGCTTCGTCACCAACGGTCAACGCAAATAGTAGCATGGCGATTCGAATCGGCCTCCGGCACACCACGACGTACACCTACGAGAAACCGGTGCAGCTGACACCTCAGCTGATCCGCCTGCGGCCGGCGCCGCACACCCGCACCCCGCTGCACCAATATGCCCTGAACGTAAGGCCCGCCGGGCATTTCGTCAACTGGCAGCAGGACCCGTTCGGCAACTTCGTGGCGCGCTACGTGTTTCCGGAACCGACCCGCGAACTCGCCATCGACGTCAGCGTCGTCGCCGACCTCGTGACCATCAATCCGTTCGACTTCTTCATCGAGGAGTCGGCGCAGGAATGGCCCTTCGAGTACCCGGCCCAGCTTCGCGAGGAGCTCGCGCCCTACTTCGAGGCCCGCGACGGCGGCCCGCTGCTCGACGAATGGGTCGCCTCCGTGGACCGCACGCCGACGCCGACGGTGAATTTCCTGGTGGCGCTGAACCAGCGCCTCGAGCGCGACATCGGCTACGTGATCCGCATGGAACCGGGCGTCCAGACCCCCGACCGGACACTGTCGCTGGCGCGCGGCTCGTGCCGCGACAGCGGCTGGCTGCTGGCCCAGATCCTGCGGCGGCTGGGACTCGCCGCGCGGTTCGTGTCGGGTTACCTGGTGCAGCTGAAGCCCGATGTCGAGAGCCTGGACGGACCGAGCGGCGCGGCCGCCGACTTCACCGATCTGCACGCCTGGACCGAGGTCTTCGTGCCGGGCGCCGGCTGGATCGGCCTCGATCCGACGTCCGGGCTCTTCGCCGGCGAAGGACACATCCCGCTGGCCTGCACACCGGATCCGGCCTCGGCCGCGCCGATCACCGGCGCCTACCGCGGCGCGGCGGTCAAGAGCGAATTCGCCTACCGCAACGAGGTCGTGCGCATCCACGAGGATCCGCGCGTCACGTTTCCGTACACCGGGGAGCAGTGGGCGGCGGTCAACGCGCTCGGCGAGTCGGTCGACTCGCGACTCGCGGCCGCCGACGTGCGGCTGACCCTCGGCGGCGAGCCGACGTTCGTCTCCATCGACGACATGGACCACGCCCAGTGGAACACGGCGGCTCTCGGCGAGCACAAGCTCGAGCGTGCCATGGTGCTGCTGCGCCGGCTGGCGGCGCGATGGGCGCCCGGCGGCGTGCTGCACTACGGCCAGGGAAAATGGTATCCCGGCGAGCCGCTGCCGCGCTGGGCGCTCGGCTGCTTCTGGCGCACCGACGGTATCGACCTGTGGCGCGACCCGGCGCTGCTCGCCGACCCGGACAAGCCCGGCGCGGCGAGTGGCGCGTCGGCGGCCCGGTTCGCCGCCGCCCTGGCACGCCGGCTCGGCATCGACGCGGCGCATGCCGTGCCAGCGCACGAGGACGCCCTGTATTACCTGTGGAAGGAGGGCAACCTGCCCGACAACGTGGACGTGCTCGACAGCAAGCTGCGCGACCCGCTGGAGCGCGCGCGCCTGCGGCGGCTGTTCGAGACCGGTCTCGACGAGACCGTGGGCTACGCCCTGCCCGTGGCCCGCCACGACAGCGGCCATCGCTGGGTGTCGTCGCCGTGGACGTTCCGGCGCGGCGCGCTGTTCCTCCTGCCCGGGGATTCGCCCATGGGACTGCGGCTGCCGCTCGATGCGCTCGTGCACGAGGAAGAAAAGAAGCGGCGCGTCGAACGACCCGTGGACCCCTTCGCGGAACGCGGCCCACTGCCGGGCACCGAGCGCTCCGCGGGCGTTTATCGACGCGACGGTACGCACGAGGTCCCGCGATCGGCCGTCCGCGAGCAGGAACCCGCCGATACCGAACGCGACGACGACGCGCTGGTGCGCACCGCCGTGTGCGTCGAGCCGCGCGGCGGCACGCTGCACGTTTTCCTGCCGCCGATGATGGCGCTGGAACACTGGGTCGCCCTCGTCACGGCGATCGAGGACTGCGCGGCCGAGCTGGCTCAGCCGGTGGTGCTCGAGGGCTACGAACCGCCGCGCGACGAACGACTGCGCCGCCTGCTGGTGACGCCGGACCCCGGCGTGATCGAGGTCAACGTGCCGCCGACGGATAGCTGGCCCGCGCTGGTGTCGCAGGCCGAATCGCTGTACGAGGAGGCTCGTCTCGCCCGGCTCGGCACGGAGAAATTCATGCTGGACGGCCGGCACACGGGCACCGGGGGCGGCAATCACGTCACTCTTGGCGGCGCTCGGCCCGCGGATTCGCCGCTGCTGCGCCGCCCCCACCTGCTCACCAGCCTGCTACGGTACTGGCAGCACCACCCGAGCCTGTCCTACCTGTTTTCGGGCCAGTTCGTGGGTCCCACGTCGCAGGCGCCGCGCGTCGACGAGGCGCGCGACGACGCCCTGTACGAACTCGAGATCGCTCTCGCCCACCTGCCCCGCGGCGATAGCGAACGCCCTTGGATGGTCGACCGCGCCCTGCGCAACCTGCTGGTGGACGTCACCGGCAACACCCATCGCGCCGAGTTCTGCATCGACAAGCTCTACTCGCCCGACTCGGCGACCGGGCGTCTCGGCCTGGTCGAGTTTCGCGGCTTCGAGATGCCGCCGCACTGGCAGATGTCCATGGTGCAGATGCTGCTGCTGCGCGCCCTCGTGTGTCGTTTCTGGGATCACCCTTACGAGGGCCGGCCGGTGCGCTGGGGCACGGCGCTGCACGACCGCTTCATGCTGCCGCACTTCGTCGAACGCGACGTGCGCGACGTGGTCGACGACCTTCGACGATGGGACCTGCCCTTCGACAATCGCTGGCTGGCGCCGTTCCTCGAGTTCCGATTTCCCACCTACGGCCGCGTGAATGTCGATGACGTGGAACTGGAGCTCCGCTTCGCCATCGAACCGTGGAACGTGCTGGGCGAGGAAGTCACGGCACAGGGCACCGCACGCTTCGTGGATTCCTCGGTGGAGCGCCTGCAACTGAAGGCGACCGGCGTCGTCGAGGGACGCCATGTCGTCGCCTGCAATGGCCGGCGCGTGCCGCTTCGTCGCACCGGCACCCACGGCGAGCAGGTCGCCGGCATCCGCTTCAAGGCGTGGAATCCGCCGTCAGGCCTGCATCCCGTCATCGGCGTGCAGGCACCGCTGCGGTTCGATCTCGTCGACACATGGAACGGACGCTCGCTCGGCGGTTGTACTTATCACGTCGCGCACCCGGGCGGCCGCAACTACGACACGTTTCCCGTCAACGCCTACGAGGCGGAGGCACGACGGCTGGCGCGCTTCGAGGCGCATGGCCACGCGCCCGGCCCGGTCGACCCCCCGCCCGAGGAGCGGTCCGGGGACTTTCCGTATACACTCGACCTGCGCTACCCGGCGCGCTGACGGCCGATCGTTCCCGGAGGCGAGTCCAGATGCCGATTCGATGGAAACAATACGATACCGGGCCGTTCTGGGACGAGTTCATCGGTCGCGGGGGACGCGCCCGCGTTCACGCCCGCCACGTGGCGAAGTACCTCGCCTCGCTGGACGAGGCCGAGCTGGCCTCGAGGCAGGCCGCGGCCGACCTCGCCATCAAGGAGATGGGCATTACCTTCACCGTCTACAGCGAGGAAGCGGGCCGCGCCATCGACCGCACCTGGCCGTTCGACATCATTCCCCGCATGATTCCCCACAAGGAGTGGGAACGCGTCGAGGCGGGGCTCAAGCAGCGGGTCGAGGCCCTCAACCTGTTCATTAACGATCTCTATCACGAGCAGCGGATCGTCAGGGACGGCGTGTTCCCCCGCGAGGTGCTCGCCTCGTCCAGCAACTTCCGGAAGCAGTGCGTCGGCGTATCGCCGGCGTTCGGCGCCTGGGCGCACATCTGCGGATCTGATCTCGTGCGCGACGGCGACGGGCGGATCTACGTGCTCGAGGACAACCTGCGCGTGCCGTCGGGCGTGTCCTACATGCTGGAAAACCGCCAGGTCACCAAGCGCGTGTTCCCGGAGTTGTTCGAGCACTACCAACCGCTGCCGGTAGACGATTACGCCAACCAGCTCTACGACACCCTCGCCGCGCTGTCGCCGCGTCCCGCCGATTTTCCCGAGGTGGTCGTGCTGACGCCGGGCATCTACAACTCGGCCTATTTCGAACATTCCTACCTCGCCCAGCAGATGGGCTGCGAACTGGTGGAAGGCCGCGACCTGTTCGTGGAGGACGACTGCGTCTACATGCGCACCGTGGACGGCCCCTCGCGCGTGGACGTCATCTACCGCCGCGTCGACGACCTGTTTCTCGACCCCGAGGTGTTCAACAAGGAGTCGATGCTCGGTGTGCCCGGCCTGATGCGCGCCTGGAAGGCCGGCAACGTCGGCCTCGCCAACGCCCCCGGCGCGGGCGTGGCCGACGACAAGGTCGTCTATTCCTACGTCCCCGACATCATCCGCTATTACCTGGACCAGGACCCGAAGATCGACAACGTGCCGACCTACCGCTGCATGGAACCCGCCGTGCTCAAGCACGTGCTGGCCAACCTGCAGGACATGGTGGTCAAGCCCGCCAACGAGTCGGGGGGCTACGGCATGCTGGTCGGGCCCGCCTCGACCCGCCGCGAGCGCACCGAGTTCGCCAAAGTCGTCCGCCGCGACCCGCGCAACTATATCGCCCAGCCGGCACTGAAACTCTCCACCATGCCGACCATCATCGGCAAGGCGATCGAACCGCGTCACCTGGACCTGCGGCCGTTCATCCTCAGCGCCGACCGCCAGTCGGTCACCACCGGCGGCCTCACGCGCGTAGCGCTCAGAAAAGGCTCTCTTGTCGTCAACTCGTCCCAGGGCGGCGGCAGCAAGGACACATGGATCGTACCGGAAGACGGGGGGCGACGCTGATGCTGTCGCGTGTCGCGGAATGTATCTACTGGATGACCCGTTACCTGGAGCGCGTCGAGAACACCGCGCGCATGGTCATGGTGAACGCCAACCTGCTGCTCGACATGCCGCGCGGGGTGCAGCCGGAATGGGAGCCGCTGGTCTTCATCACCGGCGCCACCGACCAGTTCGAGTCAAAGCCCCGCCGCTACGAGGAACGCGCGGTGGTCATGTTCCTGCTCGGCGATCGCGACTACCCCGGCTCGGCCATCAGCTCGCTCAGGGCGGCACGCGAGAACGCCCGCACGGTGCGGGACATCATTCCGCGCGAAGCGTGGGAGCAGATCAACGAACTCGACCTGTACGCCCGCGACCACCTCGAGGCCGGGTTGTCGAAGCGAGGTCGCTACGAGTACCTCAAGCGGCTCATCCTCGGCGTGCAGACCATTACCGGCATCCTCTCCGGCACCATGTCCAAGGGACCGGGCTACCAGTTCCTGGTCATGGGCAGGAACCTGGAACGCGCCGACATGACGACGCGAATCATCGACGTGCGCTCGGCCGACCTCATCGAGGATACGCCGGCGCTGCGCCCCTTCAGCACGATCCAGTGGGTCAGCGTGCTCAAATCGCTGACCGCCTACCAGATGTACCGGCAAAGCCGACAGGTCCGGGTGCGCCGCTCCGAGGTGCTGCGCTTCCTGTTCCGCGACGCCGAGTTTCCGCGCGCCGTCTTCCACTGCGCGAGCGCGGTGGAGAACGGCGCCTCGCGACTGCCCCGCAACGAGGGCGTGCTGCGTCAATGCGGTCGCATCAAGCGCATGCTGCTGGACGCCAACGTCGGCGAGCTGCGCCAGGACGCACTGCACGAGTTCGTCGACGCCTGCCAGCTCGGGCTCGCCGAACTGCACGTCGAGGTGGCGCGCACCTGGTTCGGACATGAAACCACCGTGGAGCAGAGCCAGGTGCAGACGGCGAAGTAGGCACGCATCGAAGAACGCGCCCGCGCCGCCGTTCAGGAACGCGACGTGGACGATTCGCCGGGCTCACCGCGTCGCAGCCGGTGGAACACCATGACCGCGCCGGCGAGCAGCGTTGCCGCGGCGGTGAAGGACGGCAGCGACAGGCTGCCGGTTCGATCCGCCACGACACCGGCGAAGAGCGGGCCGACGACCTGGCCGAGCCCGAACGAGGCGGTCATCAGCGCCATGGTCCGGCGCGGGTCGCGGCGCGACAGGCTGCCGGCCGCCATCAACCCGAGCGCCGTGATACCGACGACGGTGCCGCCGAGAAAGACCGCGGTCAACAACAGCCCGGCAATGGTCGGCCACAGCACGCTGGCGGCGATGCCGACCGCCTCGACCACGAAGGCCAGTGCATAGGTGGCGATAAGGCCGACGCGCGCCGCGACCTTCGACCAGAACCAGACCGACGGTGCGGCGGCCAGCCTCACCCCCAGCCAGATCACCGGTTGGAGTACCCGCACCGATTCGATGTCGCGGACCATGGAAACCACGAAGGTCGCGGTGATCACGTAGCCGAAGCCGAACAGGCCGTAGCTGACGACCAGCGTACGGAGCATGGCCGGCTGCTCGCGCGTGCCGCCGCC
>JAUIDF010000355.1 GCA_030429125.1 Gammaproteobacteria bacterium
CCTTGAAGATATCCGAGGTAATGCACTGCATGACCGCGGTGGTGTCGGCGCCGAGGTAGTGCGACCCCGTGGTATGAAACGCCGGGTTGCACGCGGCGCTGACGTGGATCATGGCGGGCACGTCGAGCTCGACCATCTTCTCGTAGAACGGGTACCAGTAGCGGTCGCCTAACGGCGGATCGGTCCAGTAGCCGCCGGACGGGTCGGGATTCAGGTTGCAGCCGACGAAGCCGAACTCGTTCACGCACCGTTCGAGTTCCGCGATGCAGTTGTCGGGCGCCACGCCCGGCGTCTGCGGCAATTGCGCCACGCCGACGAAGTTGTCGGGATACAGCCGCGTGATGCGGTGAATCAGCTCGTTGCAGTGCGCGGTCCACGTCGCGCTGGTGCTCTCGTTGCCGAGATGGTGTCCCATCCAGCTGGCCCGTGGCGAAAACAGCGTGACGTCGGTGCCGCGCTCGTTCTGCAACCTGAGCTGCGCGCCCTGAAGGCTCTCGCGGATCTCGTCGTCGGTGATGTCGATCTCGCCCTTGACGTGACGATGCATGGGGTCGGTAGCGAGATCGGCCTCCTGCTTCTCGCGATACGCGCCGAGTTGCGAGGGCGCGGTGGTGTAGTGTCCGTGGCAGTCGATGATCATGCTCATGGCCGGGTGCTCCGCTACAGGTCGTCGATCGAGTCGACGTAGACCAGGCCCGCCTGCTCGAGCCGGCCACGCATGTCGTACATGTCCAGGCCCTTCTCCTTGTTGGCAAGGCGCTCTCGCTTGTTCGCCTCGTTGGACGTGCGCGCGCGTGCCTTGTCCAGCACCGCGGCCGCCCGGGGCCGCTCGACGACGACGACGCCGTCGTCGTCCGCCACCACCACGTCGCCGGGATTCACCAGCTGCCCGGCGCAGACCACGGGCACGTTGACCGCGCCCAGCGTCTCCTTGACCGTGCCCTTGGCCGAGATCGCGCGCGACCACACCGGGAAGCCCATCTCGGTCAGGTCGGCGACGTCGCGCACGCCCGCATCGATGACGAGCGCGCGGATGCCGTGGGCCTGGCAGGAGGTCGCCAGCAGGTCACCGAACATGCCGTCGGTATTGTCGGCGGTGCAACCGACCACGAGCACGTCGCCCGGCTCGCAGAGCTCGATGGCCACGTGCACCATCCAGTTGTCGCCCGGCTGCGCGAGGATGGTGACGGCGCTGCCGGCCACCCTCGCGCGAGGGTAGATCGGCCGCATGTAGGGCTTGAGCAGGCCGACGCGACCCTGGGCCTCGTGGACGGTGGCGACGCCCATCTCGCCGAGGGCGCCGATGGTCGATGAATCCGCGCGCTCGATGCGGCGCACGGCGACGGGTTTGAACATGACGGGTTCCTCGCAGTTACTTGAAGCCGTACAACCGCGCCGGATTGTCTACCAGCACCTTGCGTTGCAGCGCCTCGGTGTCGCAGATGCGCATGATGCGATCGACCAGCTGGCCGTCGTCGGGCATGTGCGACTTCATGTTGGGATGTGGCCAGTCGGTGCCCCAGAGTACGCGATCCGGCACCGCGTCGAGCAGCGCGCGCGCGACCGCGTCGACATCGGCGTACGGCGGTCCCTCCCTGGACAAACGTTCGGGACAGCTGATCTTCACCCAGAAACGGTCGTCGCCGACCAGCAGCTCGTGCAGGCGTTCGAATGCCCGGCTGGCCGTGCCCTCCTCCACCGGCACACGACCCATGTGGTCGATGACCACCTCGGTCGGTATCTCCCCGAGGAAGGGCGCCAGGGTCTCGATGTCCTCGGCGTCAAAGTAGACCACGACGTGCCACTGGTGCGGACGAATCTTGGCGAGGATGCGACGGTACACGTCAAGCGGCTTGCCGCCGCCCAGCCGCTTGACGAAGTTGAAGCGCACCCCGCGCACGCCGGCCTCGTGCATGCGGGTGAGCTCGCCCTCGTCGATCTCCTCGGCAACCACCGCGACGCCCATGTAGTTGTCGCCGCCGGCTTGCAGGGCATCGACCATGGCCGCGTTGTCGGTGCCGTGGCAGCTCGCCTGCACGATCACCGAGCGGGTCACGCCGAGATGGCGGTGCAGTTCGAACAGCTTCTCCTTCGGCGCATCCACCGGCTCGTAGGTACTGGTGGAGGCAAAGGGAAAGACCGCCGCCGGACCGAACACGTGACAATGGCTGTCGCAGGCGTTCGGCGGCAGCGCTTGATCCGGCTTCTTTGGATCGGGGTGAAAGGCGAGGTACCCGGGCGTCACCATGGAGTCATTCTCCGAGACATTTTTCGATGCGATCGAGCGTGCGCATGGCCGGCAGGCACTGGGCCACGCTGGCATTGGGCTCGCGGCCCTCGCGGATGGCGGCGACGAACTCGCGATCGCATAGTTCGATGCCGTTCATGGAGACGTCGACTGCCGACACGTCGATCGGCTCTTCGCGGCCGTCGACGAGGTCGTCGTAGCGCGCGATGTAGGTACCATTGTCGCAGATGTAGCGAAAGAACGTGCCGAGCGGGCCGTCGTTGTTGAACGAGAGCGACAGGGTGCACAGGGCACCGGACGGCGTCTTCATGCCGATGCTCATGTCCATGGCGATACCGAGCTCGGGATGTTTCGGCCCCTGCAGGGCAAACACCTCGGAGACGTCCTCGCCGGTCTGGTACTGGAACAGGTCGACGGTGTGGCAGGCATGGTGCCACAGCAGGTGGTCGGTCCAGCTGCGCGGCTGACCCAGGGCGTTGAGATTCTTGCGGCGAAAGAAAAAGGTTTGCACGTCCATCTGCTGGATGTGCAACTCGCCGGCCCGAAGCCGCTTGTTCACCCACTGGTGAGACGGGTTGAAGCGACGTGTATGGCCAACCATGGCGACCTTGCCGGTCTCGCGCTGCGCCGCGACCACGGCCTCGGCGTCGGCCAGGCTGTCGGCCATGGGAATCTCCACCAGCACGTGCTTGCCGGCGCGCATCACCTGCTGCGCCTGGCTGGCGTGAATGGGCGTGGGCGTGGTCAGGATCGCCGCCTCGACGCCATCGCGCGCCAGCCCTTCCTCGAGATCGGTGGTCCAGAACCCGATGCCGCGCTCTTTCGCCACCTTCTCGGTGGCATCGGCCACGCCGCCGACGATGGCGACGACTTCGACGTCGTCGATGTGAGCCAGTGCGTCGAGGTGCTTGT
>JAUIDF010000356.1 GCA_030429125.1 Gammaproteobacteria bacterium
GGTGGTGCACGCCCACCACGTGTACCATGAGCGCGCGGCCCAGGCGAGACCGGGGTAGTAAACGCGTGTTAGGGTGGCGCCGAACGACTCCCGAGGTGAAGACATGAATCCCGAAACTCCGCCCTACCTGTCCCGCGCCACGTGCGAGTCGCTGGGGATTACCACCGGGGAGGTGATCGACATGATGGAGGCGCTGATCCGGGGTGCCGCGGCGGGCCGTGTGTGGAACGCGCCAAAGGCCGTGGTCATGCCGGGTGACGGTCGCTACCTGATGGCCACGCTGTGCGCCGCCGACGACCCGCCCTACATGGCGGTGAAGTCGCTCGGCCTGAATCCAGAGAACGCCTCTCGCGGGTTGCCCCAGATCAACGCCGTGGTGGCGCTTCACGATGCCCGGACCGGGGTGCCGGTGGCCTTCGTCGAGGGGAACTGGGTGACCGAGGTGCGCACCGCGGGCCTGAGCGCGGTGGCCGCCCGCTATCTGGCGCGGGCGGAATCGAGGACGATCGGCTTCATCGGGTGCGGCGCCCAGGCGAGAAGCCACCTCGATGCCTTTCGCCAGATGTTCGGCATCACCGCCGTGCGCGCAATGGGGCGGGGCACCGCCAACCGCGACCGGTTCCTGGCCGATGCCGAGGCGACGGGCTTGTCGGTCACGGCCTGCGACGACGCCCGAAGCGTGGTGAAAGGCGCTGACATCGTGGTCACCTCGGTGACGCTCTCCTACGATACCGAACCTTTCATCGACGCCGCCTGGCTCGAGCCCGGCGTATTTGCCGCCGTGACCGACCTCGGCATCCCGTGGATCGACGAAAGCATGAACGCCTTCGACCGGATCGTCATCGACGACCTGCAACAGGAGGAAAAGATGGAAAAGCCGCTGGTCGCGCGCGAACTGATCGACGGCGACATCACCGCGCTGGTCGACGGCGGACTCGCGGGTCGCGCGGACGACGAGCAGCGCACCGCCTTCGTATTTCGCGGCCTGGCGCTCGGCGACCTCGCGCTGGCGGCGCTGGCCTGGCAGCGATACAGCGGATCGTAACGGCAGCGAACCGGGGTCAGCGCGGCCCGCGTGCGAAGCGCTGCTGCAGCACGATACCGCCGACGATCAGCACCAGGCCCGCCCACGTGGACCCGCGTATCGATTCGCCGACCACGGCGGCGACCACCACCAGCGAGAGAAACGGCGTCAGGTAGATGAGGTTGCCCACCTCGGCGGTGGTGCGCGAGAGACGCAGCGCCTTGAGCCAGAACACGAACGGCGCGCCCATTTCCATCAGTCCGATATAGACGCTGCCTGCCACGGCATGAAGGCTCGGCGCCTCGAGCCGTCCCGTGACCAGGCAGTAGACCAGCACGTAGAGCGCGCCGAAGGCGAAATTGACCAGCAACCGGTTCACGGCATTTCGCCCGTCGTGGCTGCTGTACAACCAGTAGAGCGACCACACGATGGTGCTGGACAACGCCAGGACCACGCCGAGCGGATCGCTGAGGGTAAATGACAGCGGATTGCCGTGAGTGGCGATGAGCACCACGCCGGAGAAGCTCACCAGCAGCGCCGCCCACGACCAGGCGCGTATCTTCTGGCGGAACAACAGCGCGGACATGAGCACGAGGACCAGCGGCCAGGTGAAGTTGAGCGGCTGCGCCTCTTGCGCGGGAAGCAACTCGTAGGCGCGGAACAGCACCACGTAGTAGGCGAACGGGTTGAGCGCGCCGAGCGTCGCCGAACGTAGCACGTCGGCGCGGTTCCACGTCGCGATTTCCGGCAAGGTGCCGCCCAGCCAGGCGAACCCGAACAGAATCGCCAGCGCCGAGACGGCGCTGAACGCGACCAGGGAATCGCTGCCGACGTGACGCAGGCTCAGCTTGAAGGCGGCTGCCGCGGTGGCCCAGCAGGCAACGGCCAGCAGGGCAAACAGGTAGGCTTTGTGTTGATCAGTCAAGCGGGCCGCCCCCGAATGCGGGAGGTCGGCATTCTAACAACTACAGGCGCCGGTGCGCCGTGCCGCTTGACGACCGTTTCGGGCTGTCTTTTCCGCGCAGCGATCGATTCGGCCGGTCAGGCGCTTGCCAGGTGTACCGGCATGCGCTTGCGGCCCCAGTCGCCCGGTCGCGACGCGAAGCGGCCGGCGCAGGGTTCGCCGCAGCGCGCGCAGCGGCCGCCGGCGCCCAGGTTCCACTCGCCAAGCTGGTACCAGTCGCGCTCGATCAGCCGGGTGCCGCAGCCGTGACAGTACGTGCTGCCACCGGCCTCGTCGTGCACGTTTCCGGTATAGGCATAGCGGATGCCGTGATCGATGGCGATGCGTCGCGCACGATTCAATGTGGTCGCCGGCGTGCGTTCGATGTCGCGCATCTTGAAGTCGGGGTGGAAGGCGGTGAAGTGTATCGGCACGTCGGTACCGAGTTCGTCCGCCACCCAGCGGCACAGGTTTTCGATCTCCTCGTTGCTGTCGTTCTGCCCCGGCACGAGCAGCGTGGTGAGTTCGAGCCAGGTATCGGTTTCGTGGCGAACGTACAGCAGCGTGTCGAGGACCTCGGCAAGTCCGGCGCCGCAAATCTTTCGGTAGAACGACTCGGTGAAAGCCTTCAGGTCCACGTTGGCGGCGTCCATGTGGGCGAAAAACTCGCGGCGCGGCTCGGCGCAGATGTAGCCCGCCGTGACCGCGACCGAGCGCACGTCCGCCTCTCGCGCGGCGGCGGCGATGTCGATGGCGTACTCGTGAAAGATAACGGGGTCGTTATAGGTGAACGCAATGCTGCGGCAGCCGAGTCGTTTCGCGGCGTCCACCAGCATGCGCGGCGTCGCCGCCGCGCCAAGCGTGTCCATCTCGCGCGACTTGCTGATGTCCCAGTTCTGGCAGAACTTGCAGGCCAGGTTGCAGCCGGCGGTGCCGAACGACAACACCGGCGTTCCGGGATAGAAATGATTCAGCGGCTTTTTTTCGATCGGGTCGACGCAAAAGCCGCTGGAGCGGCCCCACGTGGTGAGCACGAGCGCGTCGTCCTCGCGCATGCGGACGAAGCAAAGACCGCGCTGGCCCTCGCGCAGCCGGCAGTAGCGCGGGCACAGGTCGCACTGGATGCGGCCGTCATCGAGGCGGTGCCAGTACTTCGTCGCAACATGTTCGCTTTGCACCATGACAAC
>JAUIDF010000054.1 GCA_030429125.1 Gammaproteobacteria bacterium
CACTGCAAAGCAGTATGCCTCGTCGCAGGGCATTCATGCGGCCGCTCCATGGCGCATGACGCGATCGAAGTCTTGCCAGCAGTCGGGATGCGGGGTGGATTCGCCCGACGCGGGCGAGGGTCTTTTCAACGTGCAGCCCGGCCGGGCGCGTACGACTCGCCGATGCCGGGTGGACGTTTCGATGAAAGACGCGGAATTACCTGGCATGATGTGATAGGGGCCCGGTCGGGACAATCCATACGCCAGTCATTATCCGCCAATGGATCGGTGTCCGCCAGCGCCGGTAAATCCACTGATGCCCCGGTCAGCCGCATGATCTAGAATCGAATCACGCGCAATAGAGCGCATCGACTACGAAAAAAACACGCGGGGAGGCAGCGACATCGTCATGGATCCATCGGAATTACTAAGCGGTCATCTTGCGTGGTGGCTCGGCGGCGCCGCGCTGGTGATCGGGCTCCTGCTGGCGCCGAAATGGCGACGGTCGTCCGACACGTCGGGCAAGAACGGCGACGGCGTCGCGGCGGGCCTGTCGAGGCTTTCGGACGAAGGCGGCGTCAAGGTCGAGCAGGCGAACGAACCGGCGGTAGAGGCCGCGTCGTCGACGCCGCAACGAGCGGACGAGGAATTCACGCCGGCGACCGTGGACGAAGTGGAGATGGATCATGCCATGCGCCTCGAGGTGGCCCGCGTCTACATCGAGCTCGACGATATCGCCGGCGCACAGGCGCTGCTGCAGCAGGTAATCGAAGACGGCGACGAGGCCGAACGCGAGGCCGCGCAATCCATGCGGCGATCGCTGGCAACGAGTTCCAATGGCACGACCACTGCAAAACCCGCTGTCGACCCGCCGGTTGACGATGGACCGACGCGCGACGCCGAAAACCTGCTCGACCTCGCCACTGCCTACGTGGAGATCGGCGACGCCGACCTGGCGCGCCGGACGGTTGCGCAAATCGAACAGGTGGGCTCCGAGACGCAACGTCGCCAGGCCAGGGCGTTGCTCGATCGTCTGTCCGGGTCGTAATGCCCGCGCGGTTCAGGCGGCTGCCGGTTCCGCCTCGACGACCCGCACGCCGCTCTCGTCGAATCGTGCGGCAAGTACCCGGTGGATCGGCCTGCCCGAGTCGAGGCTGACGAAACTCGTGTCGCGGTAGGGGTCGTAGCGAACGACCGGGCCGCTGAAGGGCGTGAGTTCTCGATCTTCCGCGGGATGGACGAAATCGACCAGGCGTCCGATCGCATAGGCATGAATGCTCTTGCGGCCCTGTTCCACCATGCGGCGCCGGGCCGCTTCGCGCACCCGGAACTCGACGTCGTCGAGATGGATGGCGCGTGCCGAGGCGCGCACCGCGCCGCCCTGGAAAATGCTGTAGCAGCGATGCTTGAAATTCCAGTAGACGCGAACGGGTTGTCGGCGTTCGATCATGGCGATCGGTCGGGTCCGGGGGGTTTGGGGCGCGCGCATTATACGGCTGAAAACATGAAAATCAACCCGTCGAAGACTCGTGTCGCGGCGTCGGTTGCCGGTTCAGGGGAATGCGGGTAAATTGATCTCGCCGCGCCCGCCGCGTGCACTCCCCCTAATTCCCCGATTCGCGCCACAGGAGGCCTCATGACCATTGGTATTGGTGACCGTATTCCCGACGCAACGCTGCACGTCATGGGCGAGAAGGGCCCCCAGGCCGTGACCACCGGTGAACTGTTCGCGGGCAAGAAGGTCGTCTTGTTCGCCCTGCCCGGGGCTTTCACGCCGACGTGCTCGGCCGCCCACCTGCCGGGCTACGTGGTGAAGGCCGACGATATCCTCGGAAAAGGGGTCGATTCCATCGTCTGCCTGTCGGTCAACGATGCCTTCGTCATGGACGCCTGGGGCAAGGCGCAAAACGCAGAAAAGATCACCATGGTGGCCGACGGCAGCGCGGAATTCACCCGGGCCGTGGGCCTCGACCTCGACCTGACGGCGCGCGGCATGGGAGTTCGGTCGGACCGGTACGCCATGATCGTCGACGATGGCGTGGTCAAGCTGCTGAATCGCGAGGCGCCGCGCCAGTTCGAAGTGAGCGACGCCGACACCATTCTCGCCGCACTCGGTTGATGGCGGGCCGGCGCGGGCGGCGGGCCGGTCGGCTCAGTGCGCAGCGCCGGTCTTGACGTAGCGGCCGTCGGCGTAACCCGAGAATTCGCGGTCCAGCGCCGGGTGGCGGATTCGGGAAAGGTCGTCGGCCGGCGCCAGGTGCCGCTCCGCCACGTAGGTGCGATGGTCGGCGTCGTCCACCAGCACGTGGTACCAGGGCCGGTCGCGAGGCGGACGACTCCTCGCCACCTGGCGGTACCATTCCTCGCTCCCGCAGTAGGTCGCGTCGACGTCGACGACCACCCCGCGATAACCGAACTTCAGGTGGTGGACGATCTGTCCCGGATGAAATTTCGCCGACTCAGGCATCTGCGCTCCCATGTGATTGTCGTTTCGCTGCCCGGTTTTACCACTTCCACGACCGTTTCTGAACCGGCTGGCCCGCCGGTTCGGGTTGCCGTGCCGTCATCCGGTTGCCGTCGCGGCCGGGTTCAATGCGAATCGTCGGCCGGTCGTGAATCAGCGTCAGGTTCGCCGTGCGGCTTGATGATGCCGAGGCGCCTGGCGCGGGTTTCCCAGTTGCGCCGGGCCAGCATCTGCATGTTGTCGGTCTCGTCCATTTCGTCGACGATCTCCATGCCGAGCAGCGTCTCGATCACGTCCTCCATGGTGACGATACCGGACATCCCGCCGAAATCGTCCACCACCAGCGCAATGTGCTCACGCCGGGATATGAAACGGTTGAACAGCTCGACGATGGGAAAGTCTTCGGGAATCGCCGTCAACTCACGTCGCAGGCTGGACAGCGGCTCGCCGCCACGGTCGTCGACGGCGGCTGCGAGGACGTCGTCCTTCAGGACGTAGCCGGTGACGTGGTCGCGTGATCCGCTCTCGAACAGCGGGAGGCGGGAGAAGCGCAGTTCGCCGACGGATTCCGACAGGCCTGCGATGGTGTCGTCCTGCGACGCCATCTGCACGACCGTGCGCGGCGTCATCACGTCGCGGGCCTTGATCGTATTGAATCGCAGCAGGTTGGCGATGATCTCCGTTTCGTGAGGCTGGAATACGCCTTCGCGCTCGCCGACCTCCGTCATGGCGAGAAAATCCATGCGTGAGAATACGCTCTTCGACTTGTCCTTCTTCAGGCTGCGGGTGATGAGCTGGCTGAGCCAGATCAGCGGTGCCAGGCCGGCGATGACCAGGCGGAGCGAATTGACCGTGAAGGGCGCCAGTTCCTGCCAGAAGTTCGCGCCGAGTGTTTTCGGTATCAGTTCCGACAGCACCAGGATTGCGAGCGTCATGACCACCGGCACCAGCACGCCGGTGACCATCGGGTTCGTTTCGGCCCAGATTCGAGCCGCCTGGTCGCCGACGCCGATGGCGCCGACGGTGTGCGCGATGGTGTTGAGTGTCAGGATTGCCGCCAGCGGCCGGTCGATGTTCTCCTTGAAGGCCTGAAGCGACTGGCCCACCGCGGTGCCCTCGCGCAACTTGACCTGTGCGTAGGATGGGGTGATGCTGAGCAGTACCGCCTCCCACATGGAGCAGAGGAACGATACGGAGATTGCCAGCAGGAAAAAGACAATGAGAGTCGTGAGCATGGGTGTTCCCGGGCTGGTTCGCGCAGAACGCGGTTCGCATGGACGCTCGATCGGTTTGATTATGAACCTTACACGACGAGGATAGAACGTGCTCGACGACATCCTGCCCCTGGCGCCGACGGCGCTGCGCCATTTCGCGAATCCACGCGCGGAACACGGACCATGGCCGGCGCGTCTCGACGCGGTGCTCGACGCCGCGTCGTTCGCCGAGGCGGGCGAGGAGATACGGCGCTGGGAAGATTATTCACCAACGCCCCTGGTGTCGCTCGCCGCACTGGCCGCCGGCGCCGGCGTCGCCGCGATCGACTACAAGGACGAGTCGTCGCGATTCGGTCTCGGCAGTTTCAAGGCGCTCGGTGGCGCCTATGCGGTGCTGCGGCTGCTGATGCGCGAGACCGGTCTGCCGGCCGCGACGGTGCGCTCGGGTGACGGCGCGCAACACACGCACAAGATCACGGTGGTGACTGCCACCGACGGCAATCACGGCCGCTCGGTGGCCTGGGGCGCGGCCCGCTTCGGTTGCCAATGCCGTATCTACATTCACGCCGGCGTCAGCGATTATCGCGAGGCGGCCATGCGCGAGCTCGGCGCCGAGGTGGTGCGCGTCGCGGGCAATTACGACGTATCCGTACAGCGCGCCGCCGCCGACGCCGAGGCAAACGGCTGGTTCGTCGTGTCGGATACATCCTGGCCGGGCTACGTGGAATTGCCACGCCACGTCATGGCCGGTTACGGTGTCATGCTGGACGAGGTGGTGGAGCAACTGGCGACATCCGCGCCGCTCACGCATGTATTCGTGCAGGGTGGCGTCGGCGGCCTCGCGGCAGCCGTCGCCGCTCGCCTTTGGATGCGCTACGGTGCTTCACGCCCGACCCTCGTCGTGGTCGAGCCGGACCGCGCGGACTGCCTTTATCGCAGTGCCGTCAACGCCGGTCCCGTGCGCGTCGACATTACCGAGGAAACGGTCATGGCCGGGCTCTCCTGCGGTGAGGTGTCGATGCTTGCATGGTCGGTGCTGGAGACCGCCGCCGATCACTTCCTTACCATCACGGACGACAACGTCGCCACCGCCATGCGATTTCTCGCCTCGACCGGCGCGTCGCCGGTGCGGGCGGGCGAGTCCGCCGTTGCCGGCCTGTGCGGTTTTATCCAGTCGGTCACCGACCCGGCCCTGGCATCGGTGCTCGGCCTGGACGGCAAAAGCCGCGTGCTGCTGCTGGGTACCGAGGGTGTCACCGATCCCGGGATCTACGAAGCGATGATCGCCCCGGCCTGAAGGCGGAGAAGAACGCTGCTAGAGGAATTGTCGCGGGTCGAATCCGGGCACTTCACTGGCGGCGGTTGCGACGGCATGGGTCAACATCCGGTCCGTGGCTACGGGTCCGTGATGCCTGCACATCCGCGAATAAATGCCGGCGACCACGGCGCCGAGCGCGGCAATGTCGAGAGCGAGCGGGACGTATAGCGGACGACGCCCGGCCGCGTCGAACAGGGCCTCGGCGAGGAACTCGGGCAAGCCCATTGCAGGCGCCGTGTCGCGAACGGCGACGGCGATCATGTCGATCCCGGTGTCGATCGTCGGCGCGGCGCCCGAGAGGGCGGCCAGCATGACGGCGAATGCACGGTGAGCGCACAGGTGTTGGCGCAGCGATTCCGGGTAACTGGCCGATCGAAAGTAGTCGGCATGGCGGTGAACGGCAAGCAGGCTGCGTGACAAGCGTGCGTACAAGGCACCGCGCCCAACGTCCGGGTGTGCGGCGTTGATGCGGCGCGCGAGGTCGCCGATTCGCGGTGCCGCGGAATCGAAAAGCGAATCGAGGGATTCAATCGTGTTCGTCGCGTCGGTGAGGCCCACCCAACTGCCGAGCGCCTCGACGCTCATCGCCTGGTGCGGAATTTTCATTGGTCGGATATTTCCGGTGTGCTTCGGCGATCAGCCCGGTGACGTTTTTTCCCGGTGCAGTCGGGTGCCGGAGAATTCCGGATACGCAACTTCGTAGTGTTCAGCGTAGTCGAGCCCCTGCATCTCGAAGCGCTCAGGTACCCGCAGGCCGACGATGCCGTCGAGGACACGAAAGGCGACCAGGGACAGGGGAAGCGCCCAGGCGAGAGCGGCGCCGATACCGATCAACTGCACGGCGATTCGCGTCGAGTTGAAAGGATCGTCGATAAAAAACAGGCCGGCGGCCAGCGTGCCCCACGCGCCGCAGAACCCGTGCACCGGGACCGCCCCGACCACGTCGTCGAGTCCCAATCGCGCGAGCAGGGCGGACCCGCCGATGACGAAGGCGCCGGCAACGAAACCGGTCAGGACGGCGTACCCGGGTGCCATGGTCGCGCAGCCGGCCGTGATGGCGACCAACCCGCCCAGGGCGCCATTGACCGTGTTGGTCAACAGCAACGGCAGTCGAAACAGTCTCGAGAAGAACAACGTGCCGACGACACCGGCCGCGGCTGCCAGGTGGGTGTTGAGATTGATCGGTCCGATGGAAAGACTGGCCGCCGTCGTACTGCCGCCGTTGAACCCGAACCAGCCAAGCCACAGGATGAATCCACCGAGCGCCACCTGGGGGAGGTGATGCCCGGCAATGTATACCGGCTTTCCCGCCGGGCTGAACCGGCCCAGCCGTGGTCCGAGTACGATGATGCCGGCCAATGCGCACCATCCGCCGACCGAATGGACGACCGTCGAACCGGCGAAATCGATGAATCCCGCCTGCGCGAGCCAGCCGCCGCCCCAGACCCAGCTGCCGTACAACGGGTAGATGAGACCGGTGACGACCACGGACAACAGGAAGTAGGCGGAGAACCGTGTCCGCTCGGCCATGGCGCCGCTGGCTATGGTCACCGCGGTGGCGGCGAACATCGTCTGGAACATGAGCAGCGAATAGCCCCGTTCGTCGGCAGCGGCGAGCATGAACTCGCTGGTGCCGAACCAGCCGCTCGGGTTGTCGCCGAACATCAGCCCGTAGCCGACCATCCAGAACACCAGTGTGCCGACGGACAGGTCGATGTAGTTTTTCATCAACACGTTGACGGAGTTCTTGGTTCGCGACATCCCGCTTTCGAGCATGGCGAATCCGGCCTGCATGAAAAACACCATGGCGCTTGCCACCGCGAGCCAGACCATGTCGGTCTCGAGCTTGACCAGGGATTCGCTCCCGGCTTGCGCGAACGCGGATGGCGCCGCTGCCGCGAGGATCGCGAAGGCGACGGGCGTCATGCGCCGGCAGGCGTGTCGCCGTGTATGAGTCATCGATACCATGGTCTCCCCCTGGAACTGGACGGTCGCCGCCGGGCGATCGACGCGTGGGTTCGCTGTCGACCGGCCGCGGACGCGAGTCGATGATGCAACGCGCGTGCCAACGAGGACGGCGCTGCCCGGTGCCTCGAATCGGGGAGAGACCGGGGGTGATACGCACCGGTTTCGTGCATTCGGCGAGACCGTGACACGAAACTGGTGCGTCGGGTCCCGGTACCGTGAATCGAGTGCCAGGCAGTCGCGCAGCTGTCGAGGTCCGCGGCAAGGCGTGTCGCATGAATCGTGACGGGCCATCCGGTGGGGCCGTTCAGGCTGCCGGCGAGCGTGACGGCGCACCATGCGGAACATCCTTCGCGGGGCAGGGCCCGGGCCCGGAGGCGCTATCGCAATGCGATCAGAACAGCCAGGAGAGATAGAAGCCGTGGAGAAAGCCGTAGATGGCTCGTTGCCATCGGGTCGTGAAGGCGCGCATACCGCGGCTCTCGATCAGGGCACGCCGCGTTTCGAGCCATTCGGGTGACCCCCAGGCGAGGGAGTCGGTGGCGAGCTTGTCGAACGTTTCACCGAGTTCGCGCGACAGGCCCGCGCCATCGTAGAAAAAGCCGGCTTCGTTGTTCAGGAACCGGGAGCGATAGTCGAAATTGGCCGTGCCGATGAATCCCCGCCGGTCTGCCGTGATGAACTTGGCATGCAACCAGCCGTATTGCGTATCGCCGCCGCGAACATGGTGGGAATCGGCTCGCCCCGTCTGCAGGAAGCGAATCTGCGGGTTGCCGACGGCACGTTTCCACGCCGCGCTGTTGACCAGTTCTTCGTCGACGCGGCCATCCCAGAGCGACTCCTGCCAGCGCCGGTGCAGGTCGTCCGGCAACAACAGCATCGGCGCCATCTGCAGGTCGATGATGGCCTGGGCCAGCGAATTGTCCGTGGTCAGGACCGAGTTGGTGATGATATCCAGGCGCCGGCCCGCATCTTTGTCCAGCCATTGTCGCAGCGCCCGGGCCTCGTCCAGGACCGGTGACTCGTCGCGCGGCGGAAACCGGGCAAAGAACAGGTAGGGCGACACGACGCGGATGTGTCGAACCGCCTGCCCGTCTGTTAATCCCTGCAGCAGGTTCATGATCGAGTTGGGGTTCTCGCGCATGTTGGCCAGGGCGCGGGTCACGGCCGCCCGGTTGGTCAGGTTCGCCAGTTCGTGCGCTAGGCGGGCGCTTACCGGGTGGGCGTTGGCGCCAATGTCCGCCTCGATGGCCACTGCCGCTTCGACGAACGTCTCGAGGGATTCGAGCCTGGCGCGCGCGTCGCGCATGCGCGACTGCTCACGGCGATAGAATCCCAATGCCCGGGCCGGTTCCCGACTCTTCAGCCGCTTGTTGCCCGTGTGCAGGAAAAGCGCCTGGAAATACTCCGTGGCCACCTCGCCCACGTGTGGTCCGTCTTCGACGGGTGCCGGCATGAGCAGCAGACCGAGATCCCGGTAGGCCTGGGGTTCGGGTGAACCGTCGGCGTCGAGGCCGAAGTAGGCTCCCGCGATGTTTCTGCCGCCGATGAGTATTGCGGCGTGTTCGGCGAAGCGGCCGTCGGTGATCAGCAGCTTGTCGTGCGAGCGCCGGTTCAGGCGTACTGAGATTGGCGGCTTGTCGTTCTCGCGAAGACGGTTGGCCAGCTTGCGCGCCACGGCGCGAAAACGACCCGAGACATTGGATACGGCGTTGAACAGGACCACCTGAACCCGGGCCCGATGCGCCGTTCGTTCGCCGTTCGTCGCCACCATGTTGCCGGCGCTGGCGGCGCAGTCGTCCAGCGCCTTGAGCTCGGCATGCGTCGGATGCATGGACCCCACGGAGTCGACCACGAGGCGCACGTCGACCCCCCGACGAACGGCGTCGCACAGCGCATCGAGCACCGCGTAGCCGACGGTGTCGCGGCGGAAAATGTAATAGGCAAGGTCAATCGTGTGGCGGGCGTTGTCGATCAGGTGCAGGCGGGCGGCGAGCGACAACATGTCGTCGTCGATACCGAATACCCGTCCGCGCGCCGGCAACGCGTCGATGTCCGCGTGCACGGCACGGTGCAATGGGTCGGTACCCTGGCGGTGCGGCGCGATCCAGGTGCGAAGCTCGCGCAGCGACTCGATCCGTTCCGCCTCCCTCGATGCCGGTGTCGCCGCCGCCGGTCCGGCCGCGACGGCGAGGGCGACCAGGACCAACGCGATCGCCGGCAGTCTCAAACGCACTCCCCGTCGTCGAGTCTCGCGAGGAACAGTCGTGCATCCTGCCGGATGGCGTCGCGACGGGTCGAATCCATTCGATCCAGCGTGCGATAAGGCATTGCAAGCCGCGGATTGTCGCTGAGCGCTTCGCGGTGGCCGTCGAGAAATGCCCAGTACAGGTAATTGAAGGGACAGGCGAACTCGCCTGTCTTGTGACCCACCCGGTAGTGACAGTCGCCACAGTAGTCGGACATGCGGTTGATGTAGGCGCCGCCGGCGGCGTAGGGCTTGCTGGCAAGGTATCCGCCGTCGGCAAACAGGATCATTCCGGTCACGTTGGGCAACTCGACCCACTCGAAGGCGTCTGCGTAGACCACGAGATACCATTCATTGACCTCGGCGGGGTCGATACCGCACAGCAAGGCGAAGTTGCCGAGCACCATGAGCCGCTGGATGTGGTGAGCATAGGCGCTACGACGCGTTTGGGAGACGCACTGCGCAAGGCAGTTCATCCGCGTCTCGGCTCCCCAGTACAGCGATGGCAGCCGGCGCTTCGCGTTCAGCGCATTGAGATCGCGATATCGCGGCATGGCCGTCCAGTAGACGCCCCTCACGTACTCGCGCCAACCCAGCACCTGGCGAACGAATCCCTCGGCCGCGTTGATCGGTACCCGGTCGCTCCGGTAAGCGGATTCGACCGCGTCGATGACCTCTCTCGGCACCAGCAGGCCGATGTTGAGGTAAAAACCCAGGACTGAATGGAACAGTGCGCTCTGGCCCGTTTTCATGGCGTCCTGGTAATGGCCGAACGAGGCCAACCTGTGTGCGACGAAGTCGTCGAGGGCCGCGAGTGCGTCGCGACGTGTCACGGCCAGGTCGAACGGTTCCAGCTCGCCGAAGTGGCCGGCGTATCGCGCCGCGACGAGTGTCAGTACGGTTCGGGTGACGTCGTCGGGCTCGAAAACCGGGATCGGTGGCGGCTCGACATCGGCGGGCAGGCGCCTTCGATTGGACTTGTCGTAGTTCCACTGTCCGCCGGCGGGTGAGTCTCCGTCCATGAGTACACCCGTGTCCCGACGCGATTGCCGGTAGAAGGTTTCCATGCGCAGCGTCTTGCGCCCCGACGACCATTTCCCGAACGCCGCGATCGAAACCAGGAACCGCTCGTCCTCGCGGATATCCACGCTCACACCGAATCGCGACGCCCACTGCTCGATGTACCGCAGCACGCGGTACTCGCCCGGGTGGGTGACGACGATCCGTTGCACCGCGTTCTCGCCCAGCGCGCGCTCCACTTCGCCGTCGATGGAATGCGAGTTCCGCGGGTCGTCGATCCGCGTGTAGCGCATCCTCAGCCCGCGTTCTTCGAGTTCACGAGCGAAGTGGCGCATGGCCGAGAACACGAGTGCGATTTTCCTCGGGTGGTGCCTGACGTAGGTTGCCTCGTCGTCGACTTCGGCCATCAGGACGAGGTCGCGCCCGGCATCGACATCGGAGAGGCTGGAGATCGTGTGCGTGAGCTGATCGCCAAGGATCACCCGCAGGGTGTCCGGCGACGGCGCCTCAGTTGACGGGGCCCGACGCGAGCTTTTGGAAGAAGCCATTGCGATCCACGGATGCGACCAGGACCTCGCGCGGGGCGCGGTCACCTGCCAGCGTGACCGGCACGTCGACGCCGGCGGCGCCGGTTTGCCACGTGGTTCTGAACAGGTCGGCGAGTTGATTGACCGGCCGGCCATTGACCGCCGACACGGTGTCCTCGACCCGGATGCCTGCCCGCTGGGCCGGGCCGTCGGGGTAAATGCCGACCACCACCAGTTGGCCTTCGTGTTCCTGTATCATCCAGCCGAGCCAGGGCAGTGCCGGCGTGCGGCGCGCGCCGTGTCGGCACAGGTCGTCGACGTGCGGCATGATGAGTTCGACCGGCACGAACAGGTTGCCGTAAACGGATTCGCCCCTCGGGCCCGGCAGTTCGAGGAACAGCGAGCCGATTCCGATCAGTGTGCCGTCGGCGTCGACCAGGGCGGCACCGCCCCAGTTGTCGCAGGCCGGAACCGTGTATAGCGCTTCGTCGATGAGGTATTCCCATCGACCCGCAAACTCGCTGATTGCCACCACGGTGCAGGCGGTGGCGACGTCGGTTGGGCTGTTCACGACTTGCAGGGACTGGCTGGCGGCGACATGATCGAGCGTACCGGTTCTTGCGACGACGTCACCGAGCGGCAGGTCGGCTCGAACCAGCGCCAGTCCGGATTCCGTGTCCTGCGCGATAACGTGTGCGGGCGACGTGGTCCCGGCGCCGTTCCTGAGCCAGATTTGTTCCGCTTCCAGGCAAAGGTAGCCCACGGTGAGGGCGAGACCGTCGTCGCGAATGCGAACCGCCAGTCCTTCCCGCTCGGTGCCGAGCAGTTCAGACGTCATGGCGTCTTCGGGCACGATGGCGCGCAATTGCAGCACGGCGTTGCGGACGCCGTGTTCGGCCCTGGTGATCTTGTTCGGCATGGCGCGGCTGGTCTCGAGACGCTTGCGTAAAGGATAACGCAACTCGGTCGCGGTATGCTTGGCGGATGAGGACTTGTTCACGCGGGCCCGGTGCCTCGAGCCCTGACCCGGTTCGCGCGACGCTGTCGCCGATGACGGCGTTCCCCGGTATTAATTGAATGATCGGATCCGACGATTGATGCAGAACGACGAACGACGCGGTCGGCGACGTACGGGCCGTCCGCGAAGAACTTTCGACCAATCCGTGCCGTCGCCCTGCATCGCCGTGTGCACGCTCGACGATGACGACGTCTGCATCGGCTGCCTGCGCACCGCCGACGAGATACGCGAGTGGATGATCCTCGAGCGCGAGGAGAAACTGGCGGTGCTCGAACGCGTTCGAGCCCGCCGCGCGGCGCGCAAGCCATCGCCATGACTCGACCTGCCGGCGATCGTCGATGGTGAGTGCAACAGCGCGCGGACTCGGCCTGGTCGCGCTTGCCGGGTTCGTCTTCGTGCTCTTCATCGTCAGTATTCGCCTCGTAGGAACGAGTCTGAACCCGGTGCAGGCGGCGTTCCTGCGCTACGCATTCGGCTTTCTCGTGCTGCTGCCGATGATGGCGCGCCAGGGCGGATCGGTTTTTTACACGCGCTACCCGCTTCGTCACGCGCTCCGGGGCGGGGTTCACGGACTCGGGGTGCTGCTGTGGTTCTACGCCATCACATCGTTGCCGATCTTCGTGACCATCGGTGCAGTCATGTTTCTTGGCGAGCAGTTGCGCCTAACCACGGTCGTGGCGCTGGTTTGCGGGTTCGCGGGCGTGCTCATCATCGTACGACCCGGATTCGAAAGTGTCGGGGCCGGCGCGGTCGCCATTCTGTGCTCGGCGCCCTTGTTCGCCTGTTCCCAACTGCTGGTCAAGTCACTGGTGCGCGAGGACTCCAGCGTCACGACCGTGCTCTACCTGTCGCTGTTTGCCATGCTGACCATGCTGGTTCCCGCGCTGGCGGTGTGGCAGTCGCCGACCGTGACCGATCTTCTGTTGCTGGCGATGGCGGCCGGTTTCGCGACCTTGAGTCACGTGCTGCTCGCCCAGGGCCTGAAGTGGGTCGACATCACGCTGGTGCAGCCGGCGGACTTCCTGCGTCTCGTCTGGTCGGCTCTGTTCGGCTTCGTCTTGTTCGACGAGATTCCCGGGCTGTGGGTCTGGGTCGGCTCCGCGGTCGTGGTAGCGAGCGTGACGTTGACCGCGCGCTCGGCGTTCACCCCGAGCGATGATCGGAACCGTGACCGGTAGGACGTCGTCACGAACCGCGACACTCGATGCGGCACGACAGCGGATCGTGGTGGACGCGACCGTCGGTCGAATCGAGGAGGCAACGTACCGCTACGGTATCGCCATGGCGCCGGTGGCGATCCGGTTCGATCTTCGCGGCGCCAGCGCGGGCATTTACCGGTCGGATGGGCGAGAGCGGCTGATTCGATACAACGTGCCGATATTCGCCCGCTACTTCGGGGCGAACCTGGAAGAAACCGTGCCTCACGAGGTGGCACACTACGTGGTGGATGTCGTGTTCGGACGCCGCGGCGTCCGACCGCACGGCGTGCAGTGGCGAGACGTCATGTCGGACTTCGGCGTCCCGGCGACGGTACGACACGACTGGAACCTGGATGGACTGGGGGTGCGGCGCCAACGACGTTTCACCTACCGTTGCGGCTGCGGTGTGCACGAGGTGACGGCAGTCCGCCATAACCGCATCCGCGACAGGGGCGCCGTCTATCGTTGTCGCCGTTGTCGGGCACCGCTGGAGCCGACGTGACGACGATCGCGACCACCCGCTGGTGGCCGGTTTACGCGGCATTCCTCGCCGGGTGCTTCGCTGCCAGCCAGATCGGCAAGGTCGCCGGTGCGCTCAGCGTGGTCATCGCCGATCTCGACCTGTCACTGGTGCAGGGCGGACTGGTGGTTTCCCTTTTTACGCTGACCACGGCCCTGACGGGCGCCGCATTCGGCATGCTCGGCGACCGCTTCGGTCACCTGCCGCTGGCGGTGGCGGGCCTGCTGGTCAGTGCCGGCGGCGCCATTGCCGGCGCCTTTGCCGATTCCCTCGGTGCGCTGCTCACCGCGCGAATACTGGAGGGCATGGGGTTCACCCTTGCCGTGGTCTGCCTGCCGCCGCTCATCAACCAGGCGGCCATCGAGCGCGATCGGCCGATGGCAATGGGTCTTTGGGCCGCCTTCATGCCGGGCGGCATGGCGCTGGCGATGCTGGTGTCGCCGTGGTTGATCGCCGCGAACGGCTGGCGCGGCCTGTGGCTGGCGGTCGGCGCACTGCTGGCGGCATGGTCCGTGCTGCTGTGGCTGACGTTCCGGCGCACCGTCGCGAAACCCGATCGCAAGGTACGGCACCCTGTTTCTCAGGCTTCGGCCATGCTGCGTCGCGAACCGTTGATGCTGTTCGGCTGTTTCTGCTGCTATTCCGCGATGTACGTGCCGTTGACCGCCTTCTTCACGACCCTGCTGGTCAGCCAGAAACAGGTGCCCCTGGACGTCGCCGCCTGGGTCGG
The DNA here is from genome assembly GCA_030429125.1 of Gammaproteobacteria bacterium. GTDB lineage: Bacteria > Pseudomonadota > Gammaproteobacteria > Arenicellales > CAJQKF01 > BQJD01. Next base: position 14,203 of record JAUIDF010000054.1, read on the forward strand.
CGCACCCGTCGTCGCGGTCAACATCGTCGGCAATCTCGCCGCCGGCTGGCTGGTCCGTCGCGGCGTCGGCGCCCATCGTCTCCAGCGGCTGGCCTTCCTGGTCATGGGTGTCAGCGGCTGCATCGTTTTCGCGGCCGCCACACCGGTCGCATTGAAAGTCTGCGCCGGCCTCGCGTTCTCCGCCTTCGGCGGGTTGATTCCCGGCACCCTGTTCATCCTCGCGCCACGGTTCGCCACGCACCCCGCGCAGATCGCCGCATTGTCCGGGCTGTTACTGCAGGGCGCTGGCGTCGGCCAGACACTCGGACCGATGCTGGTCAGCGCCAGCGTCGATCGGTTCGGCGGCTGGGGCTACGGCGGCGCGACCCTGGTGCTCGCGGCGCTACTCGGCCTGTGGCTTGCCCGCGGCATCGGCGGACCGACGCCCGGCCGCGAATGATCAGCCGAATCAATGTAATGATAGACTAGACTGGCACAGCGGCCTCGCGCCGTGCGCGCCGGGCCGTGAGTAAAACAAAGATGTCGACCGATTGACCCGATCACGCAGGAGTGAAATCCATGAAATCGACCCGTTCCCTCACGTGCGCCGCGCTAGCGACCGCGTTGACCCTGGCAGCCGGCGCCGTGCAGGCCCAGGAAGTCGTGTTGAAACTGCATCACTTCCTTCCCGCGCAGCACCAGAACCAGCAAACCGTCATCGAACCGTGGGCACAGACCATCAACGAGCAGTCCGGCGGGCGGATCAAGGTCGAGATCTATCCGAGCATGCAGCTCGGCGGTAAACCGCCCCAGCTGCTGGACCAGGTGCGGGACGGCCTCACCGATATCGCCTGGGCGCTGCCCGGTTACACGGCCGGCCGCTTCCCGAAGATCTCGGTGTTCGAGCTGCCGTTCATGGTCTCGAACGCCGAGGCAACGTCCCAGGCGCTGCAGGCGTACTACGAAGAACACGCCCGGGACGAGTTCGCCGATTACAAGATCCTCTGGTTCCATACCCATGCCCGCGGCCTGATCCATACCCGCGAGGCCACGGTGGATTCGGCCGACGACATCGACGGACTGAAGCTGCGCGCACCCAACCGCAGTATCGGCAGCGCGCTGGAGGCGCTCGGTGCGTCGCCGGTGTTCATGCCGGTGCCGGCATTGCCCGAGGCGCTGTCCAAGGGCGTCGTCGACGGCGCCGTGATTCCCTGGGAAATCGTGCCGGCGCTCAAGGTGCAGGAACTGGCACCCAATCATGCCGTCACCCCGGGTGAGCGCGGCTTCTACACGGCCGTGTTCGTCTTTGCGATGAACAAGGACAAGTACGAGTCGCTGCCCGATGACCTGAAGAAGGTCATCGACGACAACTCCGGTATCGAGATGTCGAAGTTTTCCGGCCAGCGCTGGGACATCGCCGAGGAGAACGGCTTGAAGGTCGTCACCGATCGTGGCAATCCGATCACCGAGATCGCGGCGTCCGAGATGGACGTGATTCGCGACAAGACCCGTGTCGTCACCGAGCAGTGGATCAGCGACATGGGTGAGGAAGGGCAGGCGCTTTACGACGCCGCCGACGCCTTGCTGGAGAAATACAGCAACTGATCCGCTGCCGGGGCCTTCGCCATGGTGGATGATGTGCCGCGAGTCGCAGGTGCGATGCCCTTGCTGGATCGTGTCTGCCGATACCTGGCCGTGGCCGGCGCGCTGGTGCTCTTCGCGCTGGCGCTGGTGACCGTGGTGAGCGTGGTGGGTCGTTACCTGTTCGGACGACCCATCCACGGCGACTTCGAGCTGGTCGAAATGGGCTGTGCGGTGGCGTTGTCGCTGTTCCTGCCTTATTGCCAGTTGCGTGCCGGCAACGTGATCGTCGACTTCGTCACCGTGCGCGCGCCCGAGCGGTTGAAGCGCGTGCTCGATGCGGCCGGATGCCTGCTGATCGCGGTCGCCGGCGTGCTGCTGGCCTGGCGCCTGGGACTCGGCGGCTACGATCTGTACCGGTACAACGATCAGACCATGGTCCTGCAGATCAACACCTGGATCGCCTACGCAGTGCTGGTACCCTGCTTCGCACTGCTCGGCATCGTGGGTGTCGTCACCGCCCATCGCGCGCTCAGGGGCGAACTCGCGCCCGGCGTGGGCGGCTAGTGTCCTGACGGGTCGATGATGGAGGCAGGCCCGCTCGTCAGTGTCGTGATCGCGAGCATGGTCGTCATGATCGCGTTTCGCGTACCCATTGCCATTGCCATGTTCGGCGCCGGGGCCGCGGGTTACGCGGCGCTGGCGGGATGGACGCCGCTGCTCGCCTACCTCAAGTCCGCGCCCTACGCCACGCTGTCATCCTATTCCCTGTCGGTGGTGCCGCTGTTCCTCATGATGGGTCACCTCGCCACGCACTCGGGGCTGTCGCGTGCCCTGTTCGCCGCCGCCCACGCGGCGCTGGGTTCGAGGAAGGGTGGCCTGTCGCTGGCGGCCATCGGCGGCTGCGGCATGTTCGGCGCCATTTGTGGCTCGTCGCTTGCGACGGCGGCCACCATGGGGCAGGTCGCCCTGCCCGAGATGAAGCGCTACCGATACTCCGATGCCCTGGCGACGGGCACGCTGGCCGCGGGCGGGACGCTGGGTATCCTGATCCCGCCGTCGGTGGTGCTGGTCATCTATGCGATCATCACCGAACAGAACGTCGCCAAGATGTTCCTGGCCGCCTTCGTGCCCGGCATCATGGCGGCGATCGGCTACATGATCGCCATCGCGATCTACGTGCGAATCTTTCCCGATTCGGCGCCCACCGGGGGCACCATGGCGCCGAGTGCGAAGCGTCGCGCCTATCTCGGTGCGCTGCCCGCATTGATCATCTTCGTGGTCGTGATCGGCGGCATCTATGCCGGCGTGTTCACGCCCACCGAAGCGGCGGCCTTCGGCGTCGTCGGCACTGCCATCATCGCCTTTGCGCACGGCATGCGCCTCGATGGATTCGTCGACAGTCTCGGCGGTACGGCGGTATCCAGCGGCATGATCTTCATGATTCTTATCGGCGCCGACATGTTTAACGCCTTTCTCGCGCGAAGCCAGGTGCCGCAGTCGCTGGCCGTGTTCATGGGCGGGCTCGAGCTCTCGCCGATGCTCATTTTGTTCGCGATTCTCGTCATGTACCTGCTGCTCGGCTGCCTGATGGATTCGCTCTCGATGATCCTGCTCACCATCCCCATATTCTTCCCCATCATCATGACGCTGGACTTCGGGCTCGGACCGGAGGAGACGGCGATCTGGTTCGGCGTGATCACGCTGATCGTCGTGGAGGTGGGTCTCATCACACCACCCATCGGCATGAACGTGTTCGTGATCAACAAGCTGGCCGAAGGCGTCTCCATGAGCGACACGTTTCACGGCGTGGTGCCGTTTCTGCTCTCGGACCTCGTCCGCGTCGTGATCCTGTTGGCGTTCCCGGTGCTTACCCTGGGACTGGTCAACGTCTTCTGGTCCTAGAGTGAAGGGCCGGCTACCCGGAGTGACCTGATGGCGGAATCCATGCCGACCCTGTTCCTTCCCCACGGCGGTGGGCCGTGTTTCTTCATGGACTGGACCATGGGACCGGCCGACAGCTGGG
>JAUIDF010000357.1 GCA_030429125.1 Gammaproteobacteria bacterium
AGCTACCGGCCGCCCATCATCGGGCTGCAGTTTCACCCGGAGGTGACGGCGAATATCATGTTGCAGTGGTTTCGCGAGGGCGGCCACATGCTGACCGATCCGGGCGCCCACGACGCGGAGACCCAGCTTCGCGACGCTCGGGTGTTCGAGCCGTCGGTCGAGGCTTGGACCGAAAGATTCCTCGACCACTGGATCAATCGCGCCCTCGAGGCCCACCAAAACGGAACCTGATTTCATGCCCGACGCGACCAAGTCAACCTCGCCGCAAACCATCCGGCTTACCGACTACGCCCCGCCCGAGTTCAACGTGGCGCGAGTCGAGCTCGTGTTCGAGCTCGACCCCGTCGCGACCAGGGTACGGGCGACACTCGACCTGCGTCGGGCCAACAAGGGCAGCGCGCCCCTCGTACTCGACGGCGAAAATCTCGACACCCGGCGCGTGGCAATCGACGGACGCGATCTCGGGCCCGGCGAGTACCGCGTCGACGAGGGCAAACTGGTCATCGAAGGTGTTGGCGACCGACTGGCGCTTGAGACCGAATGCGTGATCAACCCCGAGGCGAACACCGCCCTGAGCGGCCTGTACCGATCGAGTGGGAACTACTGTACGCAATGCGAGCCCGAGGGGTTTCGCCGCATCACCTGGTTTCCGGATCGCCCGGACGTGCTGTCGGTGTTCACCGTGACCATCATCGGTGACGCCTCGTCGAACCCGGTGATGCTGTGCAACGGGGATCGCGTCGACGAGAAGCCGCTCGACGACGGCCGTCACCAGGTCACCTGGCACGACCCCTGGCCCAAGCCGAGTTACCTGTTCGCCCTGGTGGCCGGCGACCTGGGCTGCCTGCGCGATACCTTCGTCACCCGCGGCGGCCGCGAGGTGTCGCTTCAGGTCTACGCGCAACACCACAACATGGACCAGTGCGACCATGCCATGTCTTCGCTGAAGAAGGCCATGGCATGGGATGAGACGGTCTACGGCAGGGAATACGATCTCGACACCTACATGATCGTGGCGGTGGACGACTTCAACATGGGGGCCATGGAGAACAAGGGACTGAACATCTTCAATTCGCGATACGTGCTCGCGCGCCCGGAGACCGCCACGGACGCCGATTTCGACGGCATCGAAGGCGTTATCGCCCACGAATACTTTCACAACTGGTCCGGCAACCGCGTCACTTGCCGTGACTGGTTCCAGCTCAGCCTCAAGGAAGGCTTCACCGTATTCCGCGACCAGGAGTTTTCCGCCGACATGGGCTCGCGGGGCGTCAAGCGCATCAGCGACGTCAACCTGCTGCGCGCCCACCAGTTTCCGGAGGACTCGGGACCCATGGCGCACCCGGTGCGCCCCGACGCCTACGTCGAGATCAACAATTTTTACACCATGACGGTGTATAACAAGGGCGCGGAAGTCATCCGCATGCTCTATAACCTGCTCGGGGCGGAGCAATTTCGCGCCGGCTGCGACCTGTACTTCGCCCGCCACGACGGCCAGGCGGTGACTACCGACGATTTCGTCCGCGCCCACGAGGACGCCGCCAATCGCAAGCTCGACCAGTTTCGCCGCTGGTACGACCAGGCCGGCACGCCGCGCGTCACGGCGCGAGGGGAATACGATGCCGGGGCGCGCACCTATACCCTGCACATGACCCAGACCTGCCCGCCGACACCGGGCCAGGATCGCAAGCAGCCATTTCACATCCCGGTCCGCGGCGCGCTGTTCGACCTGGCGGGCAATCCGATCGCCTGCCGGATGGCACCTGCAACCGACGCCGTGCACGAGCACGTCTTCGAGCTGACCGGGTCGGAGCAAACCTTCGTCCTGCACGAGGTGGATGCCGAACCGGTGCCGTCCCTGCTGCGAGGGTTTTCCGCGCCGGTGAAGGTCGATCCGGGCCTGTCGTCGGCGGAATTGTCGGTACTGATGGCGCATGACGACGACCCGTTCAACCGCTGGGACGCGGGCCAGCAGCTCGCATTGTCGCAACTCGTGGCTGCCTCGAAGTCGATTGCCGATGGCGCACCTCCAAACTTCGAGGAGACATTCCTCGGCGCTTTCGGCCGGCTGCTCGAGAGCGAGATCGAAGACGGCGCTTTTCACGCCCTCGCCCTCGCCCTGCCCGACCACGCCATCGTGGCCGAGGAACTGGACGTGATCGATCCGCTGGCCGTCCACGGCGCCATCGACGCGCTTGAGCGCGCGCTCGCGGCGCGGTACCTGGATGCCATGGTGGCGCGCTACGAATCGTTCGTACCCGAGCCGCCGTACGCCGTCGATCCGGCCCAGGCGGGGCGTCGCGCGCTGAAAAACCGGCTGCTCATGTACGTCACGGCCGGCGACGCCGAGATCGGCGCGCGGCTGGCGCGGGCGCAATTCGATCGCGCCGACAACATGACCGACCGAATGGGCGCGCTCGCCGCCGCCTGCCGTTTCAGCGCACCGGGCACCGAGGAAATGCTGGGGCGTTTCTACGAAGACTGGCGGGAACAGCCGTTGATCGTGGACAAGTGGTTCCGCCTTCAGGCCGCTTCTCCGACGTTGGGCGGCATTGAGCGAATCCGGGCACTCATGGCCCACCCGGCCTACAATGCCACCAACCCCAACAAGGTTCGCGCGGTGATCGGCGCCTTCTGCCACGCCAATCCGGTCCATTTCCACGCGACCGACGGCACGGGATACGACCTCGCGACCGAACAGGTCTTGCAGTTGGACCCGGTCAATCCGCAAATCGCCGCTCGCCTGGTGAGCGCGTTCAACCAGTGGCGCCGCTACGGCGATCCGTTCAAGGCGTCGATGCGCGCGTCCCTGGAACGGATACGCGAGCAGGCCGGCTTGTCGCGGCACTGCTACGAGATCGTCTCGCGCGCCCTGGCCGGCGACGAGTGACATGGCCGGCAGGGACAAGCCCTTGCGCCCGACGCCCGGCCGCGCCCCGGCACGCTCGTCAAGTCGGGAGATCGACGCCTTTCTCGACCAGGCCAAGGCACTGGCGCCGACCGGTGACAAGAGCGGCCGACTGCTATTCGCCCTCGATGCCACCGCCAGTCGCGAGCCGGTATGGGACCGGGCCATGCAAATCCAGGCGGAAATGTTCCTTCCCGCCTCGAAGCTCGGCACGCTTTCCATCAAGCTGGCCT
>JAUIDF010000055.1 GCA_030429125.1 Gammaproteobacteria bacterium
CCACGGCCAGGGAGCGGGTCAAGGCCAGGACCCCCGACTTGGCGCAGGCCGACGGCACGACGAAGGCCGAGCCCGCCGGGGCGTAGACCGCGGTCAGCGAGAGGATCGAGCCGCCCTCGCCGCGCTCGATCATGTGCTTGCCCACGGCGTGGGTCACGTGGAAGGTCCCGTTGAGCACGATCGAGACGATCGCGTTGAACCCGTTGGGGCTCAGCTCCTCGGTGGGGCAAATGAAGTTGCCCGCGGCGTTGTTGATCAACGAGTCGATCCGCCCGAAGCGCTCGAACGCTGCGCCGCTGTCGAGGAGGCCGGCGAGGGCATCGAGGAGGCCGCCGACAAGGTCAAGGACGCGACGAACTAGCGCCGGCGCGACCGGGTCAACGGCAAGGCGGGCCCGGTATCGCAGCGGCAGGGTCGCCGGCGGGCCAGCGACCGGCGTTACTTGCGTCCCGTATCGTTGCTCGGCAGTTCCAGTGTGCCGGACGGCAGTCCGGCGCATGCGAGAGCGTCGCGAAGTGGGCGCAGGCGCCCGGCGCCGGCAATCGCCGGGCGGGTGGTCCATGATTGGACGTTGATTCGCGGCGCCAGTGAAAGCACCTGGCGCGCCTGTCGCCGCGCGTCCGGCAGCTCGCCGAGTTCGCACAGCGAGGCCGACAACAGCACGCGCGAGGAGAGGTCGTTCGGATCGAGTTCCACCGCGCGTTGAAGATGGCGTCGCGCGTCCTCGACGTTGCCGGTGAAGTACTGCGCGCGACCGAGCACCATTTCGTAGAACGGCGGCGCATGCGGGTTGATTGTCATAGCCTCGCGCATGCGCTCCACCGCGGCCTCGGCGTTGCCGGTACGGGACAACGCTTCGGCCGCCACCACGTGCGCGTCGGCAAGGCCGGCCCGCAACGCGATGGCTCGCTCGGCCGCGTCCAGGGCGTCGCCGGCGCGATCGCCGAGCAGGGCTGCATGTGCCGTTGCCAGGTGCGCTTCGGCGAGCGTCTCGTCGGCCGCCACGGCCTGTGACGCCACCTCGCGCGCCTGGGCCAGGGTCGCCTCGCCGGCATCGTTCCAGCCATAGCGAACGTCGTTGACGTATGTCATTGCCAGGGCCGCGAGGGCGCGTGCGAACTGCCCGTCCCGATCGGTGGCGCGCAGGAACATTTCCCGCGCGCGCGCCGTGTCGTCGCCCGAGTGGCCGAACGACAGGGCGTGACCGCGCAGGTAGAAATCGAAGGCGATCGGGTCGGTGGTGTCACGACGTAACACTGCCGCGCGTTCTGAGTCGCCCAGCGGGCGCCCAAGGGCGTCCAGGATGTCGGTGACGAGCTGCGCCTCGAGGTCGAACACCTCGGACCATGGACGGTGGCGTTGCACGTCGCGCAGGACCTTGCCCGTAGGCGCGTCGACGACCTGCAAGCGGACTTCGAGGCGATCGGCGTCGCGTCGAAGCGTACCCCGAACCAGGCGGCGCACGCTCAGCGCTTCACCCAGCTGGGGCGTGCCGATGGCCGTGCCCTTGTAGAAGAAGGCAGAAGCACGGCCGACGACGAACAGGCCCTCGACGCGCGACAGCGTCGAGGCCAGGTGATCGGAGAATCCGTCAGCGAGAATTTCCTGTTCCTCGTTGTCGGCCACCAGTGGCAGGACGGCCAGCGTCGAGCGCAGGCTTGCCGGTGCTTCGGCGACGGCGCCCGGGGCGGACCCGCCGATCCCCCGCCAGGGTTGCCAACCGCTCAGCATCCAGCCAGTCAACCCGAGTGCCACGACGGCGGCGACGGCAACCGGAATCCGCCGCATGCGAGCGGTGGCGCCGCGCAAGACTCCGCGCCGCACGGGCTCCGGCACCCTGGCGTCCGCGGCCAGGCGCACGCAAAATGCGCGAACGGGCCGCTCGAAACCCTTCACCTCGACTTCGCCCAACGGATCGAAGGCGAATGGCAGTCGCTGCGGAATCGATTCGCAGGCGGCGCCCTGGATGACCACCTCGCCGCCGCTGGCAAGTTGTTCCAGGCGCTGGGCGAGGACCGCGCCGGCACCGGTGACCGTCCGGTCGGCGATGATGACCTCTCCCATGGCGATGCCGATTCGAAGTCTCGGCAGGGCGTTGCCTCCGGCCTCGACGTCCTCGTCGGCGGCCGGATCGCCCTGAAAGGCCAGGGCGGCGCTGACCGCGTCCGAGGCCTTGTCGAATTCCGCCACCAGGGCATCGCCGCGTACTTCGTGCAGCGTGCCGCCGTAGTCGACGATGTAGCGGCCGAAGCGGCGGAACGTCCCCTGGATTCGCTCGTGTGCGAGGCGCTCGTCCTGCTGCACCATGGCGGTGGAGTCCACCACGTCGGCATGCATGATGAAGGCGAATCGCGACGGCGGTCCGGTGTCGGGCATGGACGAATCGAGGGTTCGGGAAACAGGCTTCAGGCATAGTCCGCCGCGCCGGGCGCGCGGGCGGCTCGACGCCCGCCGGGCGGCCGCCAGGGCGAAACGGGGGTGTGCGTCAGACTAGGCCCGGGACAGCCGCTTGTCAACGGCCGGTTTCACGCGGGACTGCCGAGCGTGGCCTGCACGTCCTCCGGCACCGCGGGCTGCTCCAGGTAACTCGGATCGAACTGGCAACGCGTCGCCAGGCGGACGATGTCCTGCAAGATGATACGGCCGTCGCGAAAAGTCGCGAGCGAGTCACGGTTCAGGCTGCGGAAGGTTCGGTTGGCGTGCACGTGACTCATGCCCAGGATGTCCGCAAGTATGACCTGGGTCAGCGGGAACTGACCGCACTCGCTGCGCTCGACACCGATTCGGCGCTGACGCAGGTAGAGTTCGACGAACAAGTGGGCCATGCGTTCCGTCGCGCTGCGCCGGCCGACCCGGGTGACCTGTTCGTCGAGCCGCCGTTCGCCCTGTCCCGCGAGCCAGCCGAGCGCAAGCGCGAGCCGCGGTGCGCGCGTTGACACGTCGATCAGTGCAGCCGCCGGGAAGGCCGCCAGCGTCATTCTCGTCAGTGTCTCGACACCGAAGTCCGCGCGTCGCAACATGACGGCGTACAGGCCAATGATATCTCCCGGAAGCAGAATCTCGAGAATCTGGCGACGACCGTCCTCGAACGTCTTGAACCGGATCGCCCAGCCCGAGAGTACGACCCAGGTCCTGTCGAGCTCGTCGTCTTCCAGTACCACCCATTGTCCCGCCTCGAACTCCTGCCGGCGCTCCAGCAGTCCGTCGAGAGTCTTGAAATCGGAATCGTCGCAAAAGGCAAGATCATCGAGCTGCGTATGCAGTGGCGATCTCGCCGCGTCGGGGGTGGGTAGTTGTTTCATTGTTGTCTCCCTGGTGCCGTCCGCGTCAACGATAGAACACGTGCCCGCCGATTCGCACGGTCGGCGACCGCGGTACCTGCCAGGGCGGGTCGATGTCCTCGGCATGGAAAAACAGGGCCGATCCCGTGGGATCGCCGGGTGGCGCGTCGAGCAGCTCGCGTGCCACGTCGCGTGCCAGCGCCCACTGGTCGTCATTCGCGGGCGGCGTATCCACCTGTCCGTCGCACCAATAGGAAAACTGGCACGGCGGCGTTTCGCCACCGTCGCGAACCACCTCGCAAATGGTGTGCGGAAAACCGTCATCGTGCAGGCGATTGAGGACCACGAACCCGACCGCGATCATGCTGTCGCGACCGTGGTGCTTCGCCTCCCAGTACAGCGTAAGGGCCAGGCAGTGACGTTCCTCGCCCACCGCGGCGGACCAGGGCGTTGCCGCCAGGGCGGCAACGACGATCACGGCGCCCATCGGGAAAATGACATTCATGCAAGGAAGTATACCGTCGCCAACGCCTTCACGGCGCCTTCAGCGCGGCGCGGCAGCGGTAAATCATTAACAATTGTTGTAGCTTGGCCGCTTGTATTCACGTCTAATGCCCTCACGAAATTGGTCAGTTATTCGTACGGAGGTCAATGTGAGCAACGAAAAAGAAGCCTATCGGCAGAAGATGCAGGCCGAACTCGATCAGTACCGGGCACGCATCGAGATGCTCCGCGCCCAGGCGGCTGAAGCGGGTGCCGACGCGCGGATCGAGTACGAGAAACACCTGGACGAACTGGAAGGACGCCGCAAGGAGATGGAGGCGAAGCTCGAGAAGCTGAGTGCGTCCGGCGAAGAGGCGTTCAGCGACATGAAGAAGGGAGTTGCTTCGGCCTGGCAGGAATTGGGCCGCGCCGTGGACGAAGCGGCCTCACGCTTCAAGCGCTAGGCCGTCCGGACTTTTCAGATCTTTCGAATTCACTCATTTAACGGGAGTCAACAATGAACACTCGCACCTATCGTAAACTGCTGGTACCGGCCGTCGCCGGCGTCATGACCCTGTCGCTGAGCGCTGGCGCCGCCCTCGCCGACGAGTCCAAGAGCGCCAGTGAACAATGGACCGAGTCCATCGAGCAGATCCAGGCCTACGGTGCCGACCAGAAAAACGAGGCCGTGGACGCCAGCCGCTCCGCGGCGGAGGCGATCGACGCCCGGTTGCAGCAAATGGAAAACTGGGTCGCCAGGAACTGGGACAAGCTGAGCGAGGAGGCACGCGAAGACAAGCGCGAGACGATCAGCGACCTGCGCAGGCAGCGTAACGATCTCGCCGAGTGGTTCGGTGCCATGAAGCACAGCTCGGCCGAATCCTGGGAAGAGGTCAAGGGCGGCTTCGTCAATGCCTACAACACGCTGGGCGAGAAGTTCGACAATGTCATGAACGAGTTCAAGTCGGACGACAGTACCCAATAGGGAGCCGCCGTCACCGTCGACCCGGCTCGGCGGCTCGACGATGCCCGATCGCAAGGGGCAGGGCGTTCCCGTCCTGCCCCTTGCCGGTTTTCGCCGCGCGTGTCGCAGGGTGCGGACGTCGTGCTACGATGCAGTTCCGAACGTCCGACTGCGCCCGTCCCATGACCCCGGATCCTGCCCCCCGCGACGGCGGTTGCACCTGCCGGCGCGTGCGATACCGACTGCTCGATGCGCCCCTGTTCGTTCATTGCTGCCATTGCCGCTGGTGCCAGCGCGAAACGGGTAGCGCGTTCGCCCTCAATGCGCTGATCGAAGCCGACCGCGTCGAGCTGCTCGGTGGCGACGTCGAGCAGGTGACGACGCCGTCGGCCAGTGGACGGGGCCAGGTGATCTCGCGTTGTCCGGCCTGCCGCATCGCCGTGTGGAGCAATTATGCGGGCGCTGGCGACCAGGTCCACTTCATACGCGTCGGGACGCTCGACGAGCCCGATTCAATGCCCCCGGACATTCACATTTACACCGCGTCCAGGCAGCCCTGGGTCGTGATTCCGCCCCAGGCTGCCGCCGTGCCTGGCTATTACCGGGCGCGGGACTACTGGCCGGCGGCGAGTCTCGAGCGATGGCGGATGCGGCGGAGCGGTCGAGAATGACCCTTGGCGATGCCGTCAGGACGTCGGCCGCGGGGACGCGTCGTTGCCTCGCGAGAGCCACGGCGCGTGCGGCCAGCTCATGCTGATCCACGTCGATATGGATGCCTTCTACGCGTCGATCGAGGAACGCGAGAACCCGGCGCTGCGCGGACGCCCGCTGGTCGTCGGCGGGCGGCCGGAACAACGGGGCGTCGTTTCCGCCGCCAACTACGCGGCGCGAGCCTATGGCATTCACAGCGCCATGCCCATGGCGCGCGCCGTGCGCCTGTGCCGGGATCTCATCGTGCTGCCGGTTCGCATGTCGATGTATGCAAGCGTATCGCGCCAGCTTCGCGACATCTTTCATCGATACACGCCCCTGGTCGAACCGCTGTCCCTGGACGAGGCCTTCCTCGACACGCGCGCCAGCACGCGTCTGCACGGTCCGCCGGCACAGGTGGCACGGGCCATTCGCGAGACGATTGGAAACGAACTCGGCCTCATCGCCTCGGTGGGCGTGGCGCCCAACAAGTTCCTTGCCAAGCTGGCCAGCGACCACGATAAGCCCGATGGTTTTACCGTGATCGAACCGCATGACGTGCAGGACTTTCTCGATCCCATGCCGGTGCAGCGGCTGTGGGGCGTCGGCGCGGCCACGCTGACCCGGTTGAATGCCATGGACATCCATACCGTGCGTGACGTGCGGCTCTCGGATGCGAGCCGGCTGCAGCAGGTCATGGGCAGCGGCGGTTCGCACCTGTACCGCCTGGCGCACGGCGAGGACGATCGGCCGGTGCGCCCGGAGCACGAGTCGAAGTCCATCTCCCACGAGACCACGTTTGCAGAAGACGTCGACGATCGGGAGATTCTCGAATCGGTCCTGATGGGGCTGACCGAATCAGTATGCCAACGCCTGCGAGAGGCGGGACTCGAAGGTCGAACGATCACCCTGAAACTCAGGGACGCGGCGTTTCGAACGACGACGGCGTCTCGCAGCCTGCCCGCGCGCACCTGCGCCACCGGGACGATCTGGCGCGTGGCCCGGACACTGCTTGCCGAGCGTTATCGTACCGGGTCGGCCGTTCGTCTGCTGGGGATCGGCGTGTCGAGATTCGATGCCGTCTACCTGGAGCAGGTCGACCTGTTCCAGGCGCCGGCGACGCAGAAGGAGGCGCGCGTCGACGAACTCACCGATCGCATTCGGTCGCGATTCGGGCGCGGCGCCATCGGGCGCGGCACGCGACTTCGCCCCGACCGCTGACGCGCGACAACGATCGACGCCGGCACGCGGCGGCGGCCAGTCCAATCAACACATCCAACCGGGAGCGAGAATTCATGGCATTCCAGATCAACGCCAAGGAGAAAGACCTTGGCGGCTTCAGCGTGCGGCGCATTCTGCCGCATGCGAGCAAGCGCACGGTCGGCCCGTTCGTGTTCTTCGATCACATGGGACCGGCGGAGTTTCCCGCCGGACAGGGTATCGATGTCCGTCCGCATCCGCACATCGGCCTGGCCACGGTCACCTACCTTCTCGAGGGCAGTATCCTTCACCGCGACAGCCTCGGCACCGTGCAGGAGATTCATCCGGGCGACGTCAACTGGATGACCGCCGGGCGCGGTATCGTGCACTCCGAACGGGAGAGTCTCGAGGTGCGGTGCCGCCCGCACCGCATCAACGGCTTCCAGGTGTGGCTAGCGCTGCCCCGGGACGACGCCGAGGTGGAACCGGCGTTCTTCCATCTCGGTCGCAACGAGTTACCGCACGTGATTGACGACGGCATCGTCATGCGGCTCGTGGCCGGCGCGGCCTATGGCGCCCAATCGCCCGTGAAAACCTATTCGCCGATGTTCTACCTGGACGTGGTGGCGTCCGCCGGCCGACAAGTCGAGCGTCCCGATGCTGGCATGGAAACGGCCGCCTACGTCCAGACAGGCGCCATCACGCTCGCAGGGCAGTCGTTCGGAGCGGGTTCGTTCGTCGTGTTCGGCGAAGATGACGAGGCGCTTACCGTCGACGAGGACGCGCGGCTGATGCTGCTCGGTGGGGAGGCGTTTGAGGAAACGCCGCATCTGAACTGGAACTTCGTCTCCTTCGATCGCGGTCGAATCGACGAAGCGCGGCGGATGTGGCGCGAGCGCGAGTTCCCGCTCATCCCCGGCGATGACCGCGAGTTTATCCCGCTGCCGGACGACGCCCCCGGTCGATGACGGGTCCGGCGGACGTGTCAGCCGCCGGGCAGCGCGTCCACCGCGCGGCCGCTGTCCCGCGTCGCGGCGCGGGCCGTTCGCGGGGACTCGTCGTCCGCGAGTAGCGCCGCCATGATGCGGCGGGCGGATTCCAGGAACTCGTTGGCCGCCGGCTTCGCGGCCTCGAGCGCGGCGGTGTCGCCCACCCAGATGAACTCCCAGGGTTCCGGCAGCGGGCCCTGGTGCGGCATCTCTTCGGGATAGCTCGGCAGGAAGCCGAAGCGGCGTGCGATGAGAAAATCGTTTGCGGCCAGCCACCGATAGGCATCGGTGGCGCCAAAGGCATTCAATCCGGAGTGGCCGGACTGGATGTCGATGGTGAATCCGCTGTGGTGGCGCGAGTATCCCGGCGGCGCGCTGAAATCGAGAATGGCGTTCAGCTCGTCATCGGCTTCGCCCGCGGCAATGCCCTCGGGCGTAATGCCTCGCGCGTAGAGCTTGCTCAGGAAAATCTGCCGCTGCCGCGCCAGCGACCGGTACCCCGACACGATGCTGAGCTCGTGGCCCGCCGCCTCCGCCTCGAGCCTCAGTTTCTCCCACGCGGTGACCACGCAGCGATGCACCGACCAGGGGAAGGTGAGATCGGCACGATCGGCAAGCTGAACCTGCGGCTGGTAGCCGCGCGCCCGGGCGATCGATCGAACGCGCTCGTCGGCGATGTCATTGCCGGTGACGACAGGGGCGACCTCGGCCGGCTTGAGATTCGCGTGCCGACCGACGAGCGAAGGCTGGCACGTGTCGGCGACGGTCCATGCCGGCCATGAGAGCAACCCGGCCAGCAGCATGTTACGAATTGTTTTTATTGGAATTATACGCATCGGGGAGCGAAGCTATCACGATGCCCGCGCGTTTAACAAGGCCCGCACGCCAATTAGTGGCTCATTGCGTTCGCGGTACCTGCTATGTCACTCCCATCGCATGTCGCCCTGTTCGGATATTCTCGGCGAGAGGCTGTCCATGGCGGCCGCGCGGCGCTCGGCCCTTCGCCGCGCCATCTTGCGGCGGCGCGACCGCGCCGACAGCCGCCACATGATGACCAGGACACCGGCGGCAATCAGCAACAGGCCGGAAAACCACGTCATCGCCGACGACAGGGTGAATGGCGTCAGGATGCCGGTGACGATGTAGATGACAGGGAGGATGCGGTAAAGCGGATCGGGCAGGTAGAACTTATCATGCGTCATGGCGCTCACCCCGTTTTCGAATAGTGATTGTCACGCGGCGTCTTTCCTCGCTGACAAGTCATTCTCTGAGGCCATGTTCGATGAGTCAAGCGCGGTGGTCTGCGGCGATTAACCGATAAGTTACAAAGTATTGCAATTTATCAAGTATTTGCAGTCGATTTGCGAATGTGAAGATATACTTCGTCGCCATAGCCGGGCTGGGTGTCGGCTCATCCGAAAGGCCTGGTCGGCCTCTTGATTCAATTCCGTGCGGATTCATTCATGAGCTATTGCGGTGCACCCGTCGTGGGCACGGTTTTCGACGTCATCGTCGACGCCCTCGATCTGACCGCGAGGCGTGTCCTCGACGTGGGTTGCGGCGACGGCGCGCTGGTGCGGTGGCTGGTTCGCCAGGGCGCCACCGCGACCGGTATCGAGACCCAGCAAGCGCTGGTGGAATCCGCTCGTTCGCGTACCATCGGCGACGAGACCTTTCACCACGGCCGGGGAGAATCGCTTCCCTTCGACGACGCCGTGTTCGATGCGGTGGTGTTTTCCTACAGTCTTCATCACGTGCCTGAAGGCGCCATGCGCGCCGCCCTGGCCGAGGCGCATCGGGTACTGGTCGACGAGGGCAGGGTGCTGGTCGTCGAGCCGGTCGCCGACGGCGACTATTTCGAGGTCATGAAAATCGTCGACGATGAAACGCACGTGAGGCGACTGGCCCTCGAGGCGATCAACGACTCGTCTTCACATGGACTGGCGCCCGGGCCGGAGCGGTACTACCGGTCTTATCGGGATTTCCACGGGCCGGACGACATGCTCGAGCAGATCATCCGTGTCGATCCCGCGCGGCGCGACATCGTCGACGCCAATCGCGACCGCCTTCGCGACCGGTTCTTCCGCCATGGCACCAAGGTGGAAAAGGGTTACCGCTTCGAAATGGCAATACGCAGCAACGTGCTGCTGAAATGCGAGGCCTGATCGAGCGTGTCGCGACGACGGCGGGCCGGTTGCCAGTGACCGGTCGAGCCAAACGACGCCCGACTCCCGACGACGAAAGAGAGTGACCATTGACCGTTGACCTGCGAATCGTTTTCTCGGCCTGCCTGGCCGTGTCTCCCGTCGCCATGGCGGAACCGGACACGCTGCCGATCATCGACGCACACATTCACTACAGCCACGATGCCTGGACGAGCCTGCCGCCGGACGAGGCAGTCGCGCTGTTACGTCGTTCGGGGCTGACGCGCGCCTTTGTCTCCAGCTCCAGCGACGATGGCACGCTGGCCCTGCTGGCGGCAGCACCGGACCTGGTGGTCCCGGTTCTCCGTCCCTATCGCGAACGCGGAGAATTGTCCACATGGCTGACCGACGACACGGTGCCCGGGATGCTGCGCGGTCGCCTGAAGAGTGGCGTTTACGCGGGCATCGGGGAATTCCATGCCTTCGGCGACGACGTCGAGCTGCCGGTGTTCATGGAGGTCATCGAACTCGCCAGCGAGTACGGAATCTTTCTTCACGCCCACTCGGACGCGGACGCGATCGAGCGAATCTTTCAACACGATCCCGATGCCCTGGTCCTTTGGGCCCACGCCGGCTTCGAAGGTCCCGAGGTGGTGTCGGAAATGCTTGGCCGATATGAGAATCTCTGGGCAGATCTTGCCTTCCGAAGCGAGCACGCGCTGGAAGGCGAGGTCGATCCCGCCTGGCGACTGTTGTTCGAATCGTTTCCGGACCGGTTTCTTCTCGGCACCGATACCTTCACGCCCGAACGCTGGTTTTACGTGGAGGACCATGCGTCGTGGTGCCGCGAGTGGCTCGATGACCTGCCGCCCGACCTGCGCCGCGCCATTGCCCACGACAACGCGCAGCGGCTGCTCGAACGGGTGGGACGATGGTGATCCGCCCGATGATCGTCGGCGCGTTCCTCGCGGTCACGGGATCCGCGGCCGCGGCCGATTGCGCCGCACCGGGGCATGGCACCCGTCGTGTCACGGCCGGCGACTTTGCCGTGCAGTTCGTTACGCAACCCGCCGACATCGCGATCGGACGGCATTTCGACGTGCTGGTCACCGTGTGTCGGGACGGCGCGCCGTTCCGGGGACGGGTGGACGTGGATGCCGACATGCCGGCACACGGTCACGGCATGAACTACGCGCCGGACATCGTCGACGAGGGGGCGGGGAAGGTGCGTGCAAGTGGCATGATGTTTCACATGCCGGGCGAATGGCGCTATGTATTCACGCTCGATGGCGAGACGGGACGCGAAGTGCTCGAGGTTCGCGACGACGTGCGCTGAGGGCGCGCATCGATGCGTTCTCGAATCGTGACGTTCCGCGCCCTCGGCATCGGCGTCGGAACCTGCCTGTCTTTCGTCTTTGCCGCGATAGGTCTCGCCAGCGGCGAGCTCGAATTCAGCGACGCCGAGCGGGCGTTCGTGTCCTCGCACGGCCCCTGGCCGCCAGCATATCGACCGGATCCGGGCAACCGGTTTTCCGGCGATCCGCGGGCCATCGAGCTGGGTCGGCGCCTGTTCGGCGACGCCCGCCTCGCCAGGACTCCGGGCCTTTCCTGCGATCAATGTCACCGCCCCGCCAGGGCATTTGCCGACGGACTCGAGGTCGGTGCGGGCCGGCGGGCACTCGATCGCAATACGCCGACGCTGTTCAACGTCGGTTTCAATCGCTGGTTCGGCTGGGACGGCGCCGCCGACAGTCTTTGGGCGCAAAGCATCCGCCCCATCGTCGCCGACTCGGAGATGAATGCCGATGCCGCGTGGGTGCGCGCGCTGCTGACCGGAGACGATCGATACCGCGACGCGATTTTCGATCTGTCCGGCACGTCGCCCGGCGAACTGGACGACGACGAACTGCTGGCGGTGACCGGAAAACTGCTGGCCGCCTACCAGGAAACGCTGGTTACGCCACGTACCGCCTTCGATGATTTCCGCGACGCGCTGCTCGACGGGGACCTGGCGCGCGCCGGCCGGTATCCGGCCGCGGCGCGTCGTGGCCTGAAGCTGTTCACCGGCGAGGGTCAATGCAGCGTGTGCCACTTCGGTCCCGCCTTCACCAACGGCGAGTTCGCCAATATCGGCATCGCCCATCGCACCGCCGACGGGGGTGTCGACCGCGGCCGCCTGGCCGGGATGCGGCGACTTCATGGCAGCGTGTTCAACCTGACCGGCGAATTCAACGACGATCCCACCGGCGACAATGCCGTCTCGACGAGACGGGTGAAGTTTCGCCACTCGGCCTTCGGCGAGTTCCGCGTACCGGGGCTGCGCGGCGTCGCGGCCACGGCGCCGTACATGCACAATGGCTCGCTGGCCACGTTGCGCGACGTCGTACGCCACTACTCCGAAATCGACCTGGACCGGCTGCACGTCCACGGCGAGAAAATCCTGCGTCCGCTGCACCTGGACGACGGCCAGGTCGACGATCTCGTCGCCTTCCTCGAGAGCCTGGGTGGCGCGTCGGCGAACTCAGAGTCCGGGCAGGCGGTCGAGCGCCAGCAGTACGGCGGGCACGGTGGCCAGTGACAATGCGGTGGAGACCAGGATGGTCGTCGACGTGCTGATGACGAGCGTGTTGTACTGGCGTCCGACCACGTAGACCGTGACCGCCACCGGCAGGCTCGAAGCGATCAGTGCCGGCCGCAACCACTCGGGATCGACGTGCCATAGCTGGGTGAGCGCGAACCACAGTGCCAGCGGATGGATGACCAGTTTGAGCAGGCTCAGTACCAGTGCCGGCGAGAGCGTGCCGCCGAGGGGTTTTCCATACAGGCTGCAGCCCATGGCGAACAGGGCGCAGGGCGCGGCCGCGGCCCCCAGCAGTTCGAGAAAGCCGTCGAGCACGCCGGGCATGGGCAGGCTTGCCAGTGACCAGCCGGCGCCGAGGGCGGAGGCGATGATGAGCGGATTGCGCGCCGTGCCGCGCAGGGCGTTCAGCGCGCCATGGCGCACGGTGCGATTGCCATGCGGGCTGTCCGACTCGATGATGGCCGCCGTCACCGGCACCATCACGGCGAGGTCGATGATCAGCGCGACCACGGTGGGAACGGTCGCCGCCTGGCCCAGCATGACCACCACGATGGGAATGCCCATGTAGCCCGTGTTCCCGTAAACCGACGCCACGGCATACACGGCCGTTTCGCTTCGCGTTGGCCGCAACCAGAGCTTGACGGCCAGGTACGTGGCGGCGAAGAGCACCAGCGAAACCGTGGTGTAGCCGGCGACGAAGTCCACCTGGAACCGCTCGGCCAGGTCGGCGCGTGCCATCAGCGAGAACAGCAACACCGGCAGGGCGAAATACAACACCAGGTTGTTGATGCCCCGTTGGCCTGCCTCGCCGATCAGTCGCGCGCCGAAGTAGCCGCAGCCGATCACGGCGAAAAACGGGATGACGAGGGAAAGGATCTTGATCATCGTCGGTGGCGTCCGGTTCCCGGGCCGCGCCGCGGGACGACCCGATTCATCTGATCATGGCAGCGCGATCTATCCGGCCCGGCCAGGCCGGTCAGGTTGGCGGCGAGGTCCGCCTGCGATCGTCGGCCGCGGCGAGTCGACATGGCCCACGGCCCGAGCGGGCGTGTCGACCCGCGCCGCCGCGAACCGGTCGTGGCGGCGCGAACCGTGGCCGGGCTCGCGAAGCGTGTCCGGCCCGGTGCCCGGTCGGCGCGTCGCGTCGCGAATCTAGGGCCTGTTCACACGACGCGTTCGCGGCGATTTTCGGCCCTTTTTCGCCCCGACGGCGTTGCATCTCGTCGCCATGGAACCACCATGACGCCTCGATGCGCCTTGTCGGATGCGAGACGGGTCGTTTTCTCGGGGCACGATATCTCACTCGCTCAGCGTAGCGTGAACAGGCCCTAGTCCTCCCGCTCGCGCGGCAGCACCAGGTTGAGCACGATGGCGACGATCGCGGACAGGCCGATGCCCTGCAGGCTGAAATCGTCGGTGCCGAGGTTCATGCCGCCGATACCGAACACCAGTGCGATGGACACGATCACCAGGCTGCGTGGACGGCTCAGGTCGCGTCCGTCCTTGACCAGCGTGTTCATGCCGATGGCCGCGATGGCGCCGAACAGCAGGATCAGGATACCGCCCATGACCGGTGTCGGAATGGTGCCAAGGAAGGCGCCGAGCTTGCCGGAGAATGAGATCACGATGGCGAACACGGCGGCGATGATCATGATGTTCGGATTGAAGGCCCGCGTCAGTGCCACCGCCCCGGTGACCTCCGAATAGGTCGTGTTCGGCGGCCCGCCCACCAGCGAGGCGGCGCTGGTGGCGACGCCGTCGCCAAGCAGCGTGCGATGCAGTCCCGGCTTCTCGACGTAGTTGCGTCCGGTGACGCCGCCGATGGCGAGCATGTCGCCGATATGTTCGATGGCCGGGGCGATGGCCACCGGCACGATGAAGAGGATTGCCTGCCAGCTGAACTCGGGCATGACGAAGTTCGGCATCGCGAAGGCCGGCGCCGCGGATACCGGTGACGTGTCCACCAGCCCCATTGCCATGCTCAGCACGTAGCCGACCACGACGCCGACGAGGATGGGCACCAGCCGCAGCAGGCCCTTGCCGAGGATGGCGGTGAGCACCGTGGCCAGCAGGGCGGCCATGGAAATCAGCATGGCCTGGTTGCCCGGTACGAGTTCGGCGGCACCGTCGCCGGTCTTGCCGAGCGCCAGGTTGATCGCCACCGGCGCGAGCGACAGGCCGATGACCATGATCACCGGTCCGATTACCACCGGCGGCAGCACGCGGGAAATGAAGCCCGGACCGCGTAGCGCGATGACGGCGGAAAGAACGATGTACACGATGCCGGCGGCACACAGGCCGGACAGCGTGGCGGGAATCCCCCAGGTTTGTACGCCGTAGATGATCGGCGCGATGAAGGCAAATGACGAGGCGAGGAAGATCGGTATCTGCCGCCCGGTCAACAGGTGGAATATCAACGTGCCCGCGCCCGCGGTGAACAGGGCGACATTGGCGTCGAGGCCGGTAAGTATCGGAACGAGCACCAGCGCGCCAAAGGCCACGAACAGCATCTGGAAGCCCACGATGGCCTGCCTGACAGGGCCCAGCTCTTGAGTCGTCATGCGATCACCTCGCTTGTTATGGTTTTGAAATACACGCGCTCCCATCCCGAGGGGCGCCCGACGAAGCTACTTGTAAGGGTCCGCCGCGTCGCGCAGGCCGTCGCCGAAGAAGTTGAAGGCGAGTATCGTGATGATTACCGGCAGCACCGGGAACATCAGCCAGGGATACAGGGCCACGACATTGATGTTCTGGGCTTCGTTCAGCAGCACGCCCCAGCTCGTGACCGGCGGCCGCAGGCCCAGACCGAGAAACGACAGCGCGGTCTCGCCCAGGATCATCGCCGGGATGGACAGCGAGGCCGAGGCGATCAGGTGGCTGAGAAACCCGGGCAGCAGGTGGCGAAAGATGATGCGTTTTGGCCGTGCCCCCATCATGGCGGCGGCCGTGCAGTAATCCTCTTCGCGCAGCGACAGCAGTTTCGATCGCACCGCGCGCGCGAGCCCGGTCCAGTCGAGTAGTGCGAGTATCACGGTAATGCCGAAGAACACCAGTAGCGGGCTCCATTTTACCGGCAGTATCGCCGACAGCGCCATCCACAGGGGCAGTTCCGGAAACGAGCGCAGGATCTCGATGATGCGCTGAATGATGTTGTCGACGATGCCGCCGTAATAGCCGGCGATACCGCCGATGACGATGCCCAGCGTGAAGCTGACGAGAATGCCGATCAGGCCGATGGTCAGCGAAATGCGGGCGCCGTAGAGCGTTCGCGACAGCATGTCGCGACCGAGCCGGTCGGTGCCGACGAAGTAGGCGGTGCCGTCCTCGGCCGGGCAGACGACATGGAAATCCGCCTCGAACAGCCCCCAGAACTCGTAGTCGTCGCCACGACAGAAGAACCGCAATTTCTGGATCCGCGAGGCGTCCTCGGTGTACTCGCGCTTCAGGTTCTGCATGTTGAGCGTGAACTTGTAGCCGTAGACGAACGGCCCGACAAACTCTCCCTCGTGGAACAGATGAATCGACTGGGGCGGCGCGTAGATGTACTGCGCGTCGCGGGTCTCCAGGCTGTAAGGGGCGAGAACCTCGGCGAACACCACGCAGAAATAGAGCAGCAGCAGGATCACCCCGGAGACCAGGGCGAGCTTGTGCCGCTTGAGCTTCCACCACATCAGCTTCCACTGGGAGGCGAGGTAGAAGCGCTCCTGTTCCGGCGACAGCTTCTCGACCGATCGCGGGTCGAAGGGTGCCTGGGAGACGAAATGCTCCAGCTTTCGAAAGCGCGAGCCGATCATTTTTCCACCCCGCCCGACAGCCGGATGCGCGGATCGAGCATGGCGAGCAGCAGGTCCGAGACCAGCACGCCGACGACGGTGAGCGTGGCCAGGAACATCAGGAACGAGCCAGCCAGGTACATGTCCTGGCTCTGCAGGGAGCTGAGGAGCATCGGTCCCGTGGTCGGCAGCGAGAGCACCACGGCGACGATTTCGGCGCCGGAAATGATACTGGGCAGGATGGTGCCGATATCGGCGATGAAAAAGTTGAGCGCCATGCGCAGCGGGTACTTGCGCACCAGCTTGCCTTCCGGCAGGCCCTTGGCTCGGCCGGTGGTGACGTACTGCTTCTGCAACTCGTCGAGGAGGTTGGCGCGCAGGCGCCGGATCATGCCCGCGGTGCCGGATGTACCGATGACGACCACCGGTATCCACAGGTGCTCGAGTATCGACAGGAACTTGCCCCAGCTCCACGGCTGGTCGATGTACGACGGGTCCATCAATCCGCCGATGGACGTGCCGAAGTAGACGTTGGCAAGGTAGAGCATCACCAGGGCGAGGAGGAAGTTCGGCGTGGCGAGGCCGAGAAATCCCAGGAAGGTCAGCCCGTGGTCGCCCCAGCTGTATTTGTGGGTGGCCGAATAGAGCGCGATCGGGAAGGCCACGATCCAGGTGAAGATCACCGTGGCGAGCGAGATGACGACCGTGAGGAAGATCTTGTCGCCAATGACCTCGCTCACCGGCCGGTCATACTCGAAGGACCAGCCGAGATCGCCATGCAGCAGGCCCCAAGCCCACTGGAGATACTGCTGCCAGAGCGGCCGGTCGAGGCCGTAGAGCTCGCGCAGGTACTCGATGCGCTCGGTCTGCACGCCTTCGCCCTGCGCCTGCAGCTCGCTGATCTGCGCCGAGAGGAAGTCGCCCGGCGGGAGCTGGATGATGACGAAGGTGACCACGCTGATGGCGATCACCGTCGGGATCATCACGATCAACCGATGCAGCACGTATCGAAGCACGCCCTCTCCCCCGCGTTGGCCGGAGTTTAACGCGTGATGCCATATCGGCCAGCCGTAAACGGCCAGCGATCACCGCGGCAGCAGTGCAATCTCGTGGATCAGGCGCCGCAGCAACAGCCGCTCGGGTGCCCTCGCCCGCTTGCATCGCCGCTCGGTCTCCACCGCGAGCCCGAGCGCCGCCTCGAGATCGGCCGGCCGCCAGCTCGCCAGCGCTCTCAGCGTCGCCCACCCCGCCGGTCTCATCCACCACGACCTACGCCCCGAAAACATCTACATGCGGGACGAGAAAACCCCCGTCCTGATCGATCTAGGCATTCCAAGCATAGCCAGCCGTCCCGAAGCGGTGCTGAACGGCACCCAAACGGCGATGCTGGACTACGCTTCGCCCGAAGAGCTAGAAGGCAAGGC
>JAUIDF010000056.1 GCA_030429125.1 Gammaproteobacteria bacterium
CACCGCCCGCGCCAGCGCCCATGTTGATTTCCGCCACCCCGTGCTGTTCGAACTGCACGGCGGCATAGGCGTAGTTGCCGTCGCCACCAATGACGTTGATCTCGGCGCCGGCAGTCAATTGCTGTGTACCGTCGAGGGTTACCTGCAAGGTACTGTCGCCCGACGGAAAATCCACGTCGACGGTGCTGTACTGACTGAACCGGACGCTGGCATCGCCGTAGGATGCGTCGCTGCCGAGGATGTTCACGTTTCCTTCGGCTTCAACTGACTGTACCGCGTTCAGGGTCAGCGAGAAATTCGCGGAAATATAGGATTCGATTCCGTACGATTCCGTGAAATTCGAACCGTTGTACTTGTAGAAGGCGGTGTCCATCGACCGTTGTTCGAGATCGATGGTCGCGAACGAATCGTCGTCGGTTCCCCCTTCGACGATGACATTGCCGCTCGCCCTGACCGTCTGGTACAGGTTGGCGCCGAGTGACACCGGCTCGGGATCGCTGAGCTGGTTGACGTGTATGGCCTGGTAGGCATAGATCCCGGCGCTGGAAGAATCGCCGCCGCCGCGCACCACGACGTCGCCGTCGGTGGCCTCGACCCACTGGGTTGCCGTTTCCTCGCTGTCCAGCGCAGGGTTCACCGAGGTGTCGTCGGTCATCTGCAAGCGGGCATCGGAGTTGTCGCCCGATCCGCCGAGGATGTGGACGTTCGCGCCACGAACCGTCATGTCCTCGAATGCGTAAATAAAGGCGCGACTGTTACTGCCGGTGCCGCCAACGAGGCGAAAATCTCCGGCCGCCTCGATATCGACCGATCCGCTCGCTCGCACGTCAACGTAATTGAAGTTGGCGCTGCCGCCCATGAACTCCACGTCGCCGACATCGGTGGTGATCGACAGGTTGCCGCCAACGCTGATATCCACGTCTTCGAACGCCTCGTCACCGCCGATTGCGCTGAAATGCGCGCCGGTCGCGGTGAAGTTGCCTTCTATCTCGATCTCCGTGTCTTCGGTGTAGTTCGGCGCGGCGAGAATGTTGATGCCGCCGGCGCCGTTTCCGTCGGCATCCGCGGTGAAGGTGAGGTTGTTGATTCCACCGTAGGAAAGGTCGTTGTCGGAGCGATGAATTCTGCCGCGGAAATTGATATCGCCATCGGCGATGAGGCTCAGGTCACCGGATATGTCCGCGGTAAAAAAGTAGGTATAGAGATCCGAGGCATCGAGATCCGCATGCCAGTTGATATCGCCGTTCTCGCCGGGCGCGTCGCCGTAGGTACCATCGGCCACCAGCGTGACCGCGCCGCCGTAGTACAACCCCATGAGAATCTGATAGGTGCCGATCTGCGCACCGGTGGCACTGCTGTAGTACGTGTAGCCGCCCGCGTTCGTCACGTTCGTGGAGACGCTTCCATTGACCACTTCCAGGTTGATCGGATCGATCAGCCACGTCCCGCCCCTGCCCTTCGGAGCGCGGGTGTCCGGCACGCCAGCCACCTGCAGGTTGACCTTGCCCGAGGTCTCGACGAAACCGCCGTCGCCGCCGTCGGGGCCGCCGCGCGCGGACAGGCGCCCGAGAATATTCGCGGTATGGTCGGCGTAGACGATGATCTCGCCGCCGTCTCCGTTGCCGGTGGCATCGGCGCGGATGGCTGTGCGCTCGCCGACGTGGACCGTGCTTGCATTGGGCACGTCGGGATCCTTGCCCTGGCGGCCGCCGCCGACCTTGACACTGCCGCCGCCGCGCCTGCCCGAGGCATCCACCTCGGCGTCGGCGTAGAGACCGACGTTGCGGCCGAGAATGTGTATGTCGCCGCCGGCATCGTCGTCGCTGGACGCGTCGATGCGGCCGAACACGCCGCTGTCGCCGTCGCGGCCGGCGTCGATGTAGACGTCGCCGCCGTCGGTGTCGATGTCGCCGTCCACCAGGACTTCGAGGTCGGCCTTGAAGGCAGCCGCAGCGTCGCCCTCGTCGCTGGCGGCGTGTGCTTCGGGCACGGAGTCGGGCGCCGGGGGCGAAACGTTCGTGTCCGGCGCGTCGATGGCCGGCGCCTGGTGGGGTTCCACCACGGCCACCTCGGGCATGTCGGCGTCCGGCACGTCCGGCACGTCGACCGGCGACGCCGCGGGGGTCGATTCGGCCACCACGGCGTTCGAGGCATCGGGCGCCGGCTCGTTTGACGGCGTCGTCTCGGCGCCATCGGCCAGCGGCGAGTCGTCTGCCGGGTCGTCCACGGCAACGGTGTTCGATCCCTCGCTCACGGTCGGTTCGTCATCCGGCGACTCGATGTCGAGCGCCAGGCCGGTGACCACCTGCGAGAAGCTGCCGCCGTTGGTCTTCACGTCGGCCTTGACATGCACCTTGCTTCCCGCCCTGAGGCTGACATCGAGCTTGCCCGACGTGGACGTGATCGGCGCATTGACGTCGATGCGATTGTGCGCGTCCATGGACAGCGAGGCGTCGTCGCCAGCGGTCTTGCTGATGGCGGCGTCGACGCTGATATTGCCCTCGCCCTCGCCGTTGTCGCTGGTCTTGACCGAGACGCTGCTGCCGCTGTTGAGCGCGGTGCTGATGGACTCGGCTTCGCCCGTCCCGATGGTGATGTCCTCGGGGTCGAGCAGCCACGTACCGCCCTTGCCGGCCGGCGCGCTGACGTCGGCGGGCGGTCCGAAGGCGAGATGGCGTCGTCCCGACGTCTCCACCAGGCCGCCGTCGCCGCCGCCGGGCCCGCCGCGCGCGGTCAGCGTCGCGAACGTCGCGGTGTCGCCGTCGGACCAGGCGATGATCTCGCCGCCGTCGCCGGCGACGCGGGCATCGGCATGCACGCGGGTGGCGCCGTCGAGACGGGTGGTCTGCGAGCGCGGCAGGTCGCCGCCGCCCTGGTAGTCGCCGCCGATGCGAACGCGGCCGCCGCCCGTGTCGCCCGAGACGTCGATGCCGGCGGCGGTCAGCTCGACCCGTGCACCGGTGACGGCGACGTCGCCGCCGCGAGCGCCCTGCCCGGTTGCCGAGATGCGTCCGCCGACGGTCGCGTCGGCCGCGGCATGCAGCCGAACCCGGCCGGCCGAATCGCGCGACACGCGGTTGGCCTCGATGACGCCGTCGTGCCGCAGCGTGCCGGCGAACAGCGCGGCCACGCCGCCGGTGGTGACGATCCTGCCCAGGTTCAGGACCCGGTCGCCGGGCGCCTGCACGCGGAAGCGCACATGCTCGAAGTCCAGGCTCTCGATGACGATGTCGCGGCCCGCGGCCAGCAGTACGGCGCCATCGTCGGCGTGGATGAGGCCGGTGTTGGTCACGTCCGGGGCGATCAGCATGACCTCGCCGCCGGGGCGAACCCGGATGTAGCCATGGTTCTCCAGCGCCGCACCGTCCCCGGCAAAGGCCAGGCGACCGGCCAGGAAATCGGCGTCGGAAATATTCAGGGTCGAGGCGACGAAGCCGGCGGTATCGATGACGGCGTGTTCACCGAACACGATACCGTTGCGATTGATCAGGAACACCCTGCCATTGGATTGCAGGCGGCCGAGGATGTCCGACGGCACACCGCCCGTGACGCGGTTGAGAACCGCGGAGGCGCCGTTGTTCTGGATGAATCGCGTGACCTCGTCGCGCGCAATCGAGAAGCCCTGCCAGTTGATCACCGTGCCCGGCGCGTTGGTCACGTTGAGTTCGCCGGGCCGGCCCGATGCGAACGCCGCGCTGCCGTGCGCCACCTGCGGACCGGTGGGATTGGCGGCCGCGGGCGACGCCAGCACGCCCGACACGGCGACCGCCAGGACCGATCTGAAGAACACGCGCGGTGGGGGACCGGCTTCAGGTTCGGGCATGGAATTTCGCTCGATCATGGTCGTCCACCTCCGGCAATGCGCGGCGAACGCGGTGCTACCGCCGCCTGTCCGTTCTTCCGTTCGCGTGTTCAAAGTATTTCGCACATGGGATTGTCGTCGCCACCGACGCCGAGGATGTCGAATACCTGGATCTCGTCCCAGTCGAGATCGATGCGATTGAGCGCATCGTCGTGCAGGATGAAGCGCGGAATGGCACTCATGCAGGACATTTCCTGCTCGTCGGCATAGCCCGCCGCCGGTGCGTCGAGTTCCACTTCACGGCCATTTTTCTCGGCGTAGATGCCGCCGTCGAGGACCGCGTAGTAGACGGCCGGTGGATAGTCGGTTAACGGCACCACGCACTCGGTGTCGAGCGGCTCGAACTGGGACAGTTCGAGCTCCTCGCGAGCGCAGGCGTCGTCGCGGCAGTCACGGATGACGAGATCGGTGCCGCGAATACCGATGGACGCGGCGCGCGTCCTGAATCGCACACTTTCCGGCTTGCGACTGCCGATGGCGCCGGTTATGGCGCGCAGGCCACCCTTGAGCAGATTGAACTCCGCCGCTTCCTCGCCCTCGGCGGCACTGAAGCGGTCGATGACGACCTCGCTGTTGGGACGAATCGACATCTTCGTCTGGTCGACGAAGCGGATCACCGCGAAGCTGTCGTCGGCGGTGGCGACGGTGTCCTCCTGGAACACGTCGCTGTCCCTTCCCAGCAGGCGGACGCCGCCGGTGGCGTCCCGCGCGGAAACCGCACCCTTGGCAAACACCACGTTACCCACCTCCACCGCGGCGCGGGCCATCGATGCATGGATGACGATCGGCAGCAGCAGGACGAGCGCCGCGAGGCGCGTTGCCCGATGCCACCCGGGCCGGCCGGCGCCGACGGCATGACGGTCAATCACTGAAGTAGGTGACATTGAAGTGAACCCTCGAGTCGTCCTCGGTGGTGGTGCCCTCGGGCGCGACGCCCGAGATATTCAGTACCCGCGCGAGATCCAGGTCGAATTGCCAGTGGTTCCGATAGCGCCAGTTCGCCGTCAGGCCGCTGCTGACCACGTCGAGCCGGTCGACCTCGCCGGGCACCGGCGCTTCGTTTTCCAGTGCGCCACCATCGAAGAACCATCCCACCCGCAGGCCGTTGGAGAAGGCCGGCGCGACGACCTCGATGGTGCCGCTGATACCCCGATCGGCGGTGAATTCGCGCTCGTTCAATCCGCGCACGCTTCCCGCCCCGCCAATGCCGAACTGTTCACCGGAGATCAGCGGCTCGTTGGCGTACTGTCCAGCCAGCCGCGTGCGCACGATCCACTCGCGGTACGTTTTCTCCAGCGAGGCATCGAAGCGCAGCGCGTGCCAGTCCTGGTCCGCGCCCGCGCGCGAAGCGGCATAGGCCGCCTCGTCGTTGTGACTGCCGCCCGACAGGTTCGACAGCGCGGTAACGGAAACGGTCGAGTCCAGCGACTCGCCCTCGTACTCGCCGCGATAGTCGAGCCAGGCCGGCCGGCTGCGCACGTCGACGCCGATGGGCTGACCGGAAAAATCGATGTCGCTGTCGAACTTCTTGTCGGTGACGCCAATCGTCGCCGCCTGCCGGTAGTTGCCGACCCGGGGGAGAATCTTGCTGTAGCCGCCGCCGAACACGGTGCCGGAGCCGCGCACGTCGAAAAACTCGGCGACCGTCCCCGAGTCCACGTCCGAGTAGACGGCGAACAGGTTGAACAGCGAGTTCAGCGTGTACAGCGGGGCGCGCCAGCTGAGTCCGTATTGGGCAACCTGGTCGGGCTTTGACGGAGACGTCGCGACGGTGCCGTTCAGGTATTGATCGCGGTCGAGAAAATTGGCCATCTGGAAGCCGGCGCCGACGCGGTAGTCGCCGGTCGCCTCGGTGCCGGTGTCGTTGGCCCAAACGTAGTAGCGGTCGGGATCGCGGTCGGCAACCTCGATCCGCGCGTCGAGCCTGCCGGGCTCGGCGCCCGGTCCGAACGTCAGGCGGGCTCGCTTGGAGACGTTGAGATTGGCCAGTGCCAGGTTGAGCGAGACGTCACGTGCGTTCGGAGACTCGCCCTCGACCAGCGACGGCAGCGAGGCGCGGATGTTCTCGTCGTCGTGGAAGCGATTGCCTTCGACCACCACCTCGCCGACGGTAAACACGTAGACCTGCAGCCGCACGGCGCCATCTTCGACCGCCTGCGGCGGCAGCACGACGCGGTAGAAGGTGTAGCCCGCGTCGTGGATCGCTGACTCCAGGGCGGCAGCGGCCTTCTGCAGTCCCGCCAGTCCCTGCTGCGGCCCGAGGTACGGTGCGAGCACGCCCTGGGCCCGTGACTCACCGATCGGGACGTCTCCTTCGAGGGTCCAGGCGTCGACGGTGAATTCGATGTCCTGCGCCGAGGCCGTACCGACACACAGACACACGGCGACGCCTGCAACGATCCACCGGACTATCCAGCTCATGATTATTTCTTCTCGATACCTGGCGCCGAAGGGCGCATACCCCGCATCCGGCGCGTCGATTGGTCTGGCCCTACCCCTTGAACGGCGAATATTCCCGCCGTCGTCCCATCGTCCGAGCACGACCCGTCGTCCAGCCATGTCGTGGCGTTGGACTCAACTGTCGTATATTCGCACGATCGAGCGACTCGCCGCCACCGTCGACATCGAGATGGCGGCGGATGATCCGCCAACGCCATACGCGATTGAAAAGCAAGGACCGCGCCAACATCCCGAACCGACCATCGACCGCAGCCATCGACGCCATGACCGAACCCGCAGACCCGTATCGTCTCCACAACGCCTGGCAGTCCATCGACGACGCGCTCGGCGAGGAAGTCATCGACTTCTGGCAGCGTCACGGCGCCCTGCCCTCGGCGGATATCGCCCGCCAACGCCTCGCGGAAATCGTGCTTCTCGCCCGTGCCGGCGACGAGACGCTGGCGGCCGTCAGCAGCGTCAAGGTGCGGGCCCACCCGGGTCTCGGCCACAAGTTCTATTCATTCCGCTGCTTCGTCGCCCCCGACCACCGCCGTTCACTGCTCGCCGCCCGCCTGATCTGCGGCGCCTTCGATTTCTTCGACCAGAAATTTCGCGCGGGTGCCAACCCGGACGTCATCGGCATGATCGCCGAAGTCGAGAACCGGGTCCTGAACCGGGAGCACAACCAGGCGATCTGGCCGCATTCGGGTTTCGTCTTCGTCGGTTACGACAGCGCCGGACGGCACGTGCGCGTGCGCTACTTCCAGGGCGCCCGAATCGTGTCGCGGATCTAGGGGATCGGTCCATGCGCATTCTCCTGTGCTGGGAACTGGGCGCCGGCAGCGGTCACCTCGAACCGATCGGCGCCATCGGCCAGCGACTGGTGGAACTGGGGCACGACGTCACGCTGGCGACGCGCGATCTGGGTGCAACCGCCCGCTACCCCCTGACCCGCAGCCTCACGATGGTGCAGGCGCCGGTCATCTGGCCCCTCGGAAGACATCAGAACGCGTTCAGCCCCGCCGACCTGCTGCTCAAGCTCGGCTGGGGGCGCACAGACGAACTGTGTGCGTGGATCGACGGCTGGCGAGCGCTTATCCGGCGTCGGCGGGCCGATCTCGTCATCACCGAGCATGCGCCGACGGCGCTGCTCGCGGCGCGCGTATCGGGGGTGCCAGCCGCAGTCCAGGGCAGCGGATTCTTCGTGCCACCGGCGGCATCGCCACTGCCGCCCTACGCCATCGGTGGCGGCGTCGACCGGCACCGGCTCGACGCCATCGAATCGTCGGCGGTGGCCTCGATCAACCGGGCGCTGTCGCGCTACGGAACGGCAGCGGTGCAGCAACTCGCCGACCTCTATGCGCCGTCGAACAGTTTCCTGTCGACCTACGCGTCCATGGATCATTTTGGCGAGCGCCCCGGCGTCGTCTATTACGGCACGCCGGCGCAGCGTGGGGTCGGCGAAGCGCCGCGATGGCCGCGCGGCCAGGGGGAGAAGATCTTCGCCTACATGCACCCGGACTATCCGCAGTTCCCGGTGATGGTCAAGCAACTGGCTGCGCTGGGGCGCCCCGCGCTGGTGGTGGCGCCGGGCATCGAGGCGTCGCGGTCGCAATGGCCCGACGCGCCGCACCTGCGCCTGCAGGATGCGCTGGTGGACCTCGATACGGTCGCCGCCGAGTGCCGGGTGGTTATCTGTCACTCTTCGCACGGCATGCTGGCGCGCGTCCTGCGCGGCGGCGTGGCGCCGCTCATTGCACCGTGCTTCGTGGAACAAACGATGCTCGCCCATCGCCTGGCGAGCGCCGGACTGGCTTTCGCCGCCCATCCCGACCCGGCGCATCACGACTATGCCACCATGATCGAAGCGGTGCTGACCGGCGAGGCCCAGCACGAGCGGGCGCGCCGGTTCGCGGCCGACAATCCGCCCGAGTCCGCCGACACGCGGTTCCATGCCATCGTCGACGACATGCTGGCATTGACGGCCACCGCGCACACCGATCCCGCCTCGACCCGGATCGGGTGATCGGGGCGGCCTCGCCGGCCACGATCACCGGGTTGATCGTCGAGCCTGGTGACGTGCATGTCCAAAACACCAATAATCGACCCATGACGATTCCCGCAACCGTGTGGCAGACCGCCCGCAGTCTCGACCTGCCACCACCGGCCCGGCCACTGACCGAAAGCTGGCAGAGGCACAATCCGCGCTGGCGTACCGTGCTGTGCGACGATGCCGGGATCGATGAATTCATCGCCTCTCACTTCGACCGCTCGCTGCTCGACGCCTTTCGTGCCATGCCGGTGCCGGTCATGCGTGCGGACATCTGGCGCTATGCGGTGTTGCACGTGAACGGCGGCGTGTACGCAGATCTCGACGCCGAGTGCATGGCGCCGCTGGACGACTGGCTGTCGCCGCAGGCGGATATCGTCGTCGGCCTGGAAAACGACGTGCACTTCTGCCAGTGGACCTTCGCGACCGCGCCCGGCAGCGCGTTGACCGCGCATGCGCTCGATCTCGTGATGGAGCGTTGGCACGAGGGTATCGACACTTCGCGCAAGCATTTCGTCCATCACCATACCGGGCCAGGACTGTGGACGGATGCCGTCAGGCGGCTGTTCGGCGCCGAGGGCGACGCGCGCACCGTGTACCGTGAATGCGTCGGCACCTGCGCCAACGTGCAGCTTCTCGATGCCGACGCCCTCAACGGCAGACTCGTTCGCCACCACTACGGTTCGCAGCACTGGCGTGACGAGGCGAAGTACGGTTCCTGGCTCGACGATCGCGAGCGGCTGTACCTGCTCCACCACGCCACGCCGCGCCAACGGCCGTCGTGGTTTCTTCGGCGCGACGCCGACGGCTGCCGCATCGTGCACGCGCGTTACGCCCACGCCGTGTCGTGCAACGAAAGTGCCGCCTGGGTGTTTTCGCGCTGCGACGGATCACGAACCGTGGTCGACATGGTCGAGGAGCTTCGCCGCACCCTGTCGCCTCCGCCCGCAGACCTGGAAACCCAGGTCTGCGATTCGCTGAAGCTGCTGCGCCAGCACCGCCTGATCCGGTTCTGACCGTCCGCCATCCCCGACCCGGGCTACCAGAGCATGACCGCGGTATCGCCGCCGCTGAAGCTGTAGTACAGGCGCACCCGCAGCACGTAGCGGCGATCCTTGACCAGGCGCACGTCGAGTCGTGCATTCAGGGAGGTGCCGCTGTCGTCGTC
This sequence comes from Gammaproteobacteria bacterium, assembly GCA_030429125.1. Classification (GTDB taxonomy): domain Bacteria; phylum Pseudomonadota; class Gammaproteobacteria; order Arenicellales; family CAJQKF01; genus BQJD01. The sequence goes on from JAUIDF010000056.1 coordinate 9,520, forward strand.
GCCGTCCACGTACACGAACTTGCCGTCGACTTCCTCGAACAGCACGATGACGGTGTCCGAACTGCCGAACGTGCCGATATGGTAGTCGCGGCTGGCGGCGGGCAGCACGGAGAAGTCCTTCTGCTCTCCGGGTGACAGCGACAACGGCACCGATTCGAGCAGTTTCAGCTCGCGGCGAACCGAGGTCTGCGGCGGGTAGAAGAAGCGGACCTGTGCGATGTCCTTGGGCGACAGGCCCGGCGCCGGGTCGATGCCGCCGCGGAACTCGACCGGCGATTCGATCAGGCCGGGTCCGAACGGGTAGTGCATGATGGAATCGGCATCCCAGTTCGAGCCTTCGACGGAATCCGGCTCGATCTTGCGAATGATGTTCCAGTGGGTCTTGTCGCGAGACCAGAAGTTGGGCGGCCCGGCCAGTGCGTCGTAAACGGCTTCCTCGTCCCACACGATGCCTGCGTTCGGATTCTGGTGCTCGTGCGGGAACCCCAGGGCGTGGCCGATTTCGTGAATGGCCGTGTCCACCTCGCCCGCACGGGTGAGGTCCCATCCGAAGTTCATGGTCCGCTCGTTCTGGCCCTGCAACAGGCAGTCGCGACCGACATAGGACCAGGCGCCGTCGCCGCGCAGAAAGCCGATCCTGATCTCGGCATCGTCGCGCGAATCGACTTCCTTGAACTCGATGCCGATATCCTGTTCGCTCCAGGCCGCGAAGCCCGCCCGAACGACGTCCTCCTGGGCCGATCCGCCGGCCCAGGGGCCACTGTCGAAGAAATAGTAATGAAGCACGGTGGCATTGACCCACTTTTTCGAGATGACCTGTATGAGTCCGGCGCGCTCGGGCGAGACGTCGGCGTCGAACACGCGCTCCGGCACCCGGGGTACCGAGCAATAGCCGGAAGCGGCGCGCCCGCCGGCGGTGGCGTCGCCGCGCCTCGGGCCACTGTCATCGAGCCGCGCCTCGACCTGTTCGAGTCGGCCCGCGAGGTCCTCGATTCGGTCCGGGTTGGTTTTACGTGCTGCCATGTGATGTCTCCTTACTTGATGACGATGGACGGCGATCGGTTCGCCGCGTGGAAAAACAGTGAACTCCGGCGTCGGCCGACGGGTCTCGCGGGCAGGGGAATGATCGTTGGCGGGGGCACCGTGGCGGTGGTGCCGGGGTGAGGTCGAAGGCGCTCGCGACGAGCCGGCAGACGGCAGACGGCTCGCGGCTTGTCGTGCAGCCAGTGCGAGCGTCGGCGCGTCGCAATCCGTTCGAATCCTTCATATCGAAATCTCCGGCAATCCACCCCCGATCACCGTCGGCCGGCACGACACGTTTTCGATCGTGTCGATGAGCTGCCAGTCCCCTGCGCCATTGCCGGCAACGAAATCCATTCGGCTCGTCCTGTGCTTGTCGTCGTGACGGCCGCATGCGCGCGGCCGGTTGAAGTTCATTCTGCCACTGGCTGTCGCCGATCGTATACGGCGCGGGCGCAAGAAAAACGTGAGAAATCGAACCGCCTACAGACCTTGGCGGTCATCTCGAAACTGACGAACTTACGGATTGCAACGACGAACCGCGGCGCACCGGTTACAGGAGGTTGATGGCAATGGATGAACGGCTCGGCGACCGCATGCACGGCTGCACGTCACGTCAATGTCTGCCGTCGACGCCCTCTCACGTAAGTCGCGCCGGTGAGGATGAACGATGCGATGGGGGATCGCTGGCGCTACTGCCCGAAACGGGCGGACGTCCGGACACGGTATCGCTACCGGCCCGGCCGTGGAGCAGCCGGGCCCGTGTCATGCGCCCGATTGGCGATGGATCCGGCCTAGCCGCCGGCGCCTTGTGCCGCTTCGTCGGTCTCGGGCTGGCTCTCGTGCGCGGTGCGATTGTGATCGCGCGCCAGCAGTACGTAAAACGCCGGCAGGACGAACAGGGTGAACAGTGTGCCTATGCCGAGCCCGGTGGCGATCGTCAGGCCGATGTGAAACCGGCTGACCGCACCCGGTCCGGCAGCGGTCAGCAGCGGCACCATGGCCACGATCAGCGCCACCGATGTCATGATGATCGGCCGCAGTCGAATGGCTGCCGCTTCGAGCACCGCGTCGAGCTTCGACAATCCCTTGTCCACCTGTTGGGTATTGGCGAACTCGACGATGAGTATGCCGTTCTTCGCCACCACCCCTATGAGCGTAATCAACCCGACCTGTGTGTAGATGTTGATGGTCGCGAAGCCCACGGTGATGAAGGCCATGGCGCCGGCAATGGACATGGGAACCGACACGAGAATGATCGCCGGATCGCGCCAGCTCTCGAACTGGGCGGCGAGCACGAGGTAGATGACCAGCAGCGAGAGGAAGAAGGTCACGACGAGCGCCGATCCCTGCTGCTTGAACTGTCGCGAACCGCCGGTGTAGTCGACGCCATAACCGCGCGGGAGAATGTCCCGCGCCCTCGTCTCGAGGAAATTCAGTGCGTCGCCGAGCGTTACGCCCGGCGCCATCACGCCCTGCAGGGTCACCGAGTTGAGCTGCTGGAACTGCGTGCGCTTCGACGGTTCGACGTCCTGGCTGAAGCTGACCAGGTTGGCCATGGGCACCAGGTCGTCGTTGCCGGCCCGGATGTAGAAGTCCTCGAGCATCTTCGAATCGAGCCGATACTGGCGATCCACCTGCGGAATCACCTTGTAGCTGCGACCCTCGAGGCTGAAGCGGTTTACCTCGCCGCCGCCCAGCATGCGTGCGAGATTCACACCGATCTCCTGCATGGAGATGCCGAGATCGCCCGCGCGATCGCGGTCGACGATCACCCGGGTGACGGGACGATCGAACTCCACCGACTTCTGCAGGAAGACGAAGTTGCCGCTACCCATGGCTTCGCCCAGCAGCTGCGAGGCCGCCTGGTCGAGTTCCTCGAAGCTTGCGCCGGTGGTGATCACGAACTGGACCGGTAGGCCGCCCGAAGATCCCGGCAGCGATGGCCGGGGGAACGCCGCGGTCTGCAGACCCGCCACCTGCGACAGCGTACCCTGCAACGGTGGCAGCACCTCGAACTGCGAAATGTCGCGGTCGGCGAAATTCGCCATCTTGAAGCCGCCGAACACGGTATTGCCGTTGAAGCCGAGGATCATGAAGGTCTCGTGATAGCCATCCATTTCCTCCATGCGCGACTGCATGTCGCGTCCATAGGCCTCGAGATAATCGAACGTCGCGGTCTGCGGTGCGCTGCCCTGGAAGAAGATGATGCCCTGGTCCTCGGTCGGCGCCAGCTCGTTCTGGCTGCTGGAGAACATGAACCAGATCGACGTGAGCACGGCGACGGCGAAAAAGATGGTCACCGAAACGGTCTGCAGCGAACGTGCGAGCAACGACTTGTAGCCACTGGACAGGCCGTCGAAGAAGCGCTCGACGAGATGTTCGAAACGGCCGCCGGTACCGGCCGGCTTGAGCACACGCGAACAGAGCATCGGCGACAGGGTCAGCGCGATGATGCCCGAAATGACCACGGCCCCGGCCAGCGCGAAGGCGAACTCCGTGAACAACGTGCCGACCAGGCCGCCCATGAAGCCGATCGGCGCATAAACCGCGACCAGCGTCGTGGTCATCGCGATGATGGGCACCGCCAGCTCCCGCGCACCCTGGATCGCGGCGTCGATGCGCCTGTTCCCTTCCTCGATGTGCCGGTGGATGTTTTCGACCACGATGATGGCGTCGTCCACCACCAGTCCGATTGCGAGCACCATCGACAACAGCGTGAGCAGGTTGAGCGAATAGCCGAGCAGCAGCATGACGAAGGCGCCACCGATCAACGACAGCGGCACGGCGAGCGCCGGGATGATCGCCGCGCGCAACGAACCGAGGCACAGGTAGATCACCACCAGGACGATGACCAGGGCTTCGCCGATGGTGGTGTAGACCTCGCTGATGGAATCCTCGATGAACTGGCTGGCGTCATAGGGAAGCACCACGTCCAGCCCCTCGGGCGCCTGTCCGCGAAGATCGGGCAGGATCTCGCGCACCGCGCGCGCCACGGTCAGCGGGTTCGAGCCGGGGGCCTGCTCGACCGCAATGAAGACCGCCGGAATACCCTTGTACCAGGCCGCGCTGTTGTATTCCTCCGCGTCCAGCTCGACCGCGGCAATATCCTCGAGCCGGACCAGCGTGCCGTTGTCCGCCTTGATGATCAGGCGACGGAAATCGGCCTCGCTGGCGACGTCCGTGTTCGCGGTGAGGTTGATCGATACGTACTTGCCCTTGGTCTGTCCGATGCCGGCGAGAAAGTTGTTGGCGCGCAGTTCCGACGCGACATCGTCCGGCGTCACGTCGAGGGCCGCCATGCGTCTGGGGTCGAGCCAGATGCGAAGCGCGTAGGGCTTGCCGAAGATGCGCGCCTTGGCCACGCCCGGCAGTGCCTGCACCTGGGGCTGGATCACGCGAGTGAGGAAGTCCGTGATGCCCGGCACCGGCATGGTCTCGCTATAGAACGCGATGTACATCAGCGCGGTGGAATCGCCGGTCTGCGATTCGATCACGGGGTCGTTGGCATCTGCCGGCAGCACGTTGCGCTGGCTTGCCACCTTGGCCTGAATTTCCGCGACCGCCGCGTTCGGATCGTAGTTCAGCTCCATGTGGGCCTCGATGGTCGAAGCACCCTGGTTGCTGGTGGAGGTCAGGAAATCGATACCGTTCGCCTCGGCGATGGCCTGCTGCAGCGGCGTGGTGATAAAGCCCTGGACGAGGTCGCTGCTGGCGCCCGGATACGCCGTGGTCACGGTGACCACGGTGTTCTGCGTCTCGGGATACTGGCGCACCTCGAGCAGCGTGATCGAGCGCAGACCGACGAGCAGGATCAGCAGGCTGACCACCGACGCCAGGACCGGCCGCCGGATATAGATATCGGTGAATCTCATTGGCCGGTCACTTCGGCATCGTCGAGTTGCACCGAGTTGTCCACCTGCACCGGCTGACCCTCGCGAAGCTTGAGCAGTCCCGCGCGAACCACGCGCTCACCGGCCTCCAGGCCCTCGGTCACCTCGATGCGGCCCTCGAGCGAGTCGCCGGTCTGTACCTGTCGGCGCGACACCGTGAGCTGGCCGCCCTCGCCCTCGTTGATGATGAAGACGTAGTCGCCGTAGGTGTTGAAGGAGATGGCCGTGCGGGGCACCGTGATCACGTCGCGCATGGCCGGCCGCAGCGTGCTCACCTCGGCGAACATGCCCGGTCGAAGCGACTGGTCCTCGTTCGGCAGCGTGGCACGCACGGTGATGCTTCGCGTGCCCTCGTCGACGCCGGAGTCGATCGCGCTCACCCGGCCGGTGAACTCACGCTCGGGGAAGGCCGTCACGTGCACGACGACTTCCTGGTCGACGTCCAGGTTGGGAAACTCTCGCTCCGGAATCGAATAATCGACGTAGATCGGGTCGAGCGCCTGTACACGTACGATGGTGTTTCCGGGCGAGACGAATTCGCCGATATCCACCTGGCGAAGACCGAGTAGTCCATCGAATGGTGCGCGGATCGTCTTCTTCCCCAGCCGTGCCTGCTGCTCGGCAACGCTCGCCTGCGTGCCCTCGTATCGAAAACGGGTCTCGTCGATCTCCGACTGCGAGATCGCGCGCCGCGACGACAGTTCCGATGCACGCTCGTACTGCGTGCGCGCCAGTTCGCGATCGGCGATCAGTCCGGACAGCGTGGCGCGATCCACGCTGTCCTCGAGGCGCACGAGGACGTCGTTGGCGCTGACCTGCTGCCCGGAATCGAAGTTGATCTCACGCACCGTGCCCGCCACCTCGGTGGTCACGGCCACGCCGTTGACCGCGACCAGGCTGCCCACGGAACGGATGGACGGCTGCCACTGCTCGGCCCGGGCCTCGGTGGCGGCCACCGCAGCCGGCGGCGGCGGCGACGACTGCATCTGCGCCATGCGCTGCCCCTGCTGGTACTTGAGGTAGAAAATGCCGCCGAATATGGCACCGAGGAAGAGTAGTACGACGAACAGCCGGAAAACGAGGCGCATGCGCAGATTCCATCGAAGGAGCGGCTGTCCTCACACCACGGACGCCCGGAGGCGGAACGACGACCCGCGCGGCGTGGGGCGGGAGCAATCGGCAGGGGGCGGTGACGGCCACGGGACGGGGTATCGGAAGCGGCGTAGTTTAACGCCGTCGCGCCCGACCGTCGACTCTCGCGGCCGGTTCAGGCGCCCGTCCACGATGAACTTTTTGTTACCCGGCTGCCACGCCCGTGCGCGACATTCACACAATCGGTCGGCCGCGGAAACCGCTAGCCGACGTGAGCGAGCGGGTCGCGGCCAAACGCGTCGAGGGTTTCACGCAGAGCGGAAGTGAGCAACGAGCGCACCCGTCTTTTGACGCCGGGCCACTCGCGTCGCGCCACCTCGTAACCCACCACCGGCACCGATTCCCCCGTCGTTCTCTCATGTGACCAGCGTGCGCTCTCGGCAATCCCGACATGGGCATTCAGTCGTTGCGGTGCAAGATTGTGGGCCAGGACCTCGCTGCGCAGCATCCGGCAGTCGAACGGGCCGAAGGCCAGCGCGCCGGACAGACCCACCAGCAGCGGGAACAGGCCCGGGCGCAGGTCGCGCGGGTCTCCACCGAGATAGCACCCCCATCGGCCCTCGCGGCCCTGGACATCGACATTCATCACGGCAGAGGCGGTGCCGTCGACGTGCACGACGAAGTAGCGCCGGCCCGATTCCGGCGTGAGCGATTCGACGAAACGTTCGTGCGCCGACGCTTCGATGACGCGGTCGTCCAGGGAGTTGGCACGCACGTGGGCGGCGTTGCGCCAGCCGAGAACCATGGACGCGTTGTCCCTGCCGAACGGCTCGAGACGGATGCTCACGCGCCACCCCCGACGGTTCGATGGGTCACGCGGTACTGCCGCCGTCGATGGTCAGCACGGTACCGCTGACCCGGGACGCCGCGTCGGACAGCAGGTAGGCGACACCCTCCGCCACGTCCGCGGTCGTCGGCAGCCCGAGCGGCGCACGCCGCCGCACCGAGGCCAGCTTGTCGCCGCCAAGCCCGCTCGTCATGTCGGTTTCCATGTAGCCCGGGGCGACGCAGTTGACCGTGATCCCGGCACGGCCGAGTTCGCGCGACAGGCTGCGCGAAAACCCCTCCAGCCCGGACTTGGTCGCCGCGTACACGGACAGTCCGTTGAAGCCAGTGGAGGCAATGATCGACGACACGTTGACGATGCGCCCCTCGCCGCGCACCAGCATGCCGCGGCAGGCATGCTTCGCGATGAGAATCGGTGCATGCAGGTTAACGCGCAGCATGCGATCGATGTCGGTGGCGTGCTGCGTGGCGAGTACCCCGTCGAGTCCGATCGCGGCATTGTTGACCACGCCGTAGATCGCGCCGAACTCGCGGGACAGCCCGGCAACGAAGCCGGCAATCGCATCCAGTTGGCCGACGTCGAGAGCACGGAAGACGATACGACCGGGATGTGCCTCGCCGAGGCTCGCGAGCGACGCCGACGGATTGCGCGCGACGCAGATCAACCGGTAGTCCTCGCGCGCCAGGCGTTCCACCGTGGCGAGTCCAAGCCCCCGTGATGCGCCGGTGACGATGACGGTTCTCATGCCGGCGCCCTCACCACCTTGCCCGCCGGACCGTAGTCCAGCGTCGGTACGATCCGGATCGAAACCGGCACCATGTGACGCTCGAGCCGTTCACGCAGATACGCGAGCAGCTCGACATCGAGTGACGCCGCGGCGCCCTCGACGGGCACGACGTCGGCCACCACCAGGCTGCCCATGATGGGGTTCGCCTTGCCTCCCACCCGGGCCATCGACACCGACGGGTGCGCCAGCAGCTCGTGTTCCACCACCTCGGGATGGACCTTGTTGCCGCCGACGTTGATGACGCCGTTGGCACGGCCGAGGAAACGGACCCGGTTGCCGACCACTTCCACCCG
>JAUIDF010000358.1 GCA_030429125.1 Gammaproteobacteria bacterium
TCTGGATGATGGGATCCCTGTCGCGCTCGAGCTGGTCGGCGATCAACGCCTGCGCCGTGGTGCTGGCGCTGGTCCTGCCATGGTTCCTGTGGCGTAGCTGGCAGTTGACGGCGCTGCGCATGGGCGACGACCGCGCCGCCAGCCTGGGCGTGAACGTGCAGCGGCTGCGCGTGGAGATGATGATCGGTGTATCGCTGCTGGCGGCCACGGCGGTATCCTTTGTCGGCACCATCATGTTCGTCGGCCTGGTCGGCCCACACATTGCGCGGCTCGTCGTGGGAGAAGACCAGCGCAGCTTTCTGCCGGTGTCCGCGGTCTGCGGCGCCCTGATCCTGTCGCTCGCATCGATCGCGACGAAGTCGATCACGCCGGGCGTGATATACCCGATCGGCATCGTCACCTCCCTGATCGGTATTCCCTTCTTTATCTCCCTGGTCCTCGGCGTACGCCGCCGCAACTGGCAGTGACGTTTTCCGCGCGCGATCTGCACTTTGCCTACGCCGGCCGACCGGTGCTGCGCGGTGTCGATATCGATCCGCTCCCGCGCGGCGCCGTCACGGCGCTGATCGGCCCCAACGCCGCAGGCAAGTCGACGCTGTTCCGTTGCGCTGCCGGACTGATTCGCACGCCGCCAGGTACGCTGTTCCTGCACGGGGAAGACGTGACGCGAATCGGACGGACCCGGCGCAGCCGCGTGGTATGCTTCATGTCGCAGCACTTCTCGAGCAACGCGGCATTGACCGTGTTCGAAGTGGTGTTGCTGGCCCGCAGGCACCTGCGCGGCTGGCAGACGGGTCGCGCCGAATTGGCCCGGGTGGAATCGCTCCTGGCCCTCGTCGGCATCGAACACCTGGCCGAGGCATACATTGGCGAATTGTCCGGCGGACAACAGCAGCTGGTGTCCCTGTGCCAGAGCCTGGCGCGCGAGCCGAAACTTTTCCTGCTCGACGAGCCGACCAGCGCGCTGGACCTGCGACACCAACTCGAGCTGATGGAGATCACTCGCACCATGACCGCGAATCGTAATGTCGTCACCGTGATCGCCCTGCACGATCTGAACCTGGCGGCGCGATTCGCCGATCACCTGCTGCTGATGCAGGACGGTCGTATCGCGGCCGCGGGCGCGCCGGAATCGCTGCTGACCTCGGACGTGCTCGGCGACGTGTACGGCGTCGATATCGAAACCGCGCGTACACCGTCCGGCACCCTGCTCGCCTGCGGCCGGCTGGCGCCGGCCGCGCGCTCCCATGCCTGACAGAGGAGATCGACCGTGATTCGGTTCATTGTTCACACTGCCGTCGTCGGCGCGCTGTTCGCTGCCAGCGCCGCGGCCCAATCCACGAAGCTGTCCGTGGAGTTGAACAAGCTCGAAGCCGGCGACGATGCCTGCCGAGCCTACCTGGTGCTCGCGAATGACTCCGGTACCACGTTCACCGCGCTGAAACTGGATCTCGTCATGTTCAATCCCGACGGCATCGTCGCCCGCCGCCTCGCCGTCGATGCCGCGCCGCTGCCGGCGAACAAGACCATGCTCAGGGTCTTCGATATCGACGGCCTGCCCTGCAGCGAAGTCTCGCGGCTGCTCCTCAACGACGTTATCGACTGCGACAGCGCCGACGGCGCGGTCGACGGATGCCTCGGCAGCATCTCCGTCGGCGCCCGCGGCGGCCTGTCGTTCTTCAAGTAGGCCGGGTACGCACCGCGATCGCGTCCACCGATTGCGCCAGTTGCGGTACACTCGGGACACGAGTGCGTCCTGCGCGCCAACGCGGGACCCAGGCTGAACGAAACTGCACCGAGTGATGTCGATGACCACGATTCGTCTACTCCCTCCATTGGCCGCGGTCGTGCTCATGGGCGCGTGCTGGCTGCCCGCGTCCGCCCACGCCCTCGGCCCGCTGGACGCCGAGGTCGGCGTCACCTGGTGGGCCCACGACATCGATGACAGCGGCATTGGCGATACCGACGCGGACGGCAACGGCGCTTACGCAGAGCTGTGGTGGGCCGATGGCTGGGGATTGACCGGCGAGTTTCTCGAGTCCGAACCGGACGGCGGCGGCCTTGCCGACGGGTCGTCGTTTTCCCTCAACGTGAAGCGACGCCTGCTGTCGCCGACCGACAACAATTTCATCGCCCTGGGTGCCGGCTGGCAGGACTCGGAACTGATCACGGGCGGAAACGCGGAAGGGGTGCGGCTGACACTCGACGGGCGGGTCGGTCTCGGCATCCTGTACGTCTACGGCCAGGGCGCATGGATGCCCGACCTCGGCGACGCCGGCGCACTGCGCAACATGGAAGCGACCGAGTACCAGGTCGGCGTGTCCCTCACGCCCTTCCCCTTCCTCAACCTGCGGCTCGGCTACCGCGTCTTCGAACTCGACTATGCCGGCGGCTCGCGCGAGACCGACGGCTACATTCTCGGCGGCGCTATACACTTCTGACACCCGGGCCCGGGATGCATTCAGGCGTCGATCGCGGTGCGACGTCCGCGCACCGCCTTCCCGCCGCCCGTCCTGCCGACGCTTGATCTCCTGTCCACGCACGGGCGACTTTGGTTGGCCGTCGCCTTCCGGCGCGCACATGTCATGCACATCCGGCCTTGCATCGCAAAGTATATTCATTATTGCGAATGATTCTTATTGACAATAAGAATCCACTTCGAGACAATTCGCCTGCGCCGCAGGATTGACGGCGCGCGATGCCAGCAAACCGCGACGACCCTGCCGACGCGGCACTCAGCCAGCCTCAATTCGATTGCGACAGAAACTCTCGAGGTATCCGGCATGAGCGCCAGCAAGACCGGCACCCTGCACGCCGGGTGGCCGCTGAACCCCGCCCCGCGGCAACAGTCTGCGCCGCCCTTTTCCGTCTCGCTCCTCAAAGAATCTTCGACGCTGCCGATCCCACCGCCTGCCGGGGGGCCCGCACGCCGACGCGCGCGCCGCAAACTCTGGGACGTGCCGATCCGGCTGCACTGCCCGCTGATCGGCACCTGTCTCGAGGCCGAGTCGTTGCGCGCCCTGGCGGGGAAACTCGAGCGCCGCGCCGGGTGCGGCGACAGCGACTACGAGCTGCACG
>JAUIDF010000359.1 GCA_030429125.1 Gammaproteobacteria bacterium
TCACCTACGCGGGCCTGCCCAACCGCTTCGAGCCGGGCACGCCGCCCATCGTGCAGGCAATCGGCCTCGGCGCGGCGATCGAGTACGCCCGCGGCATCGGCTGGGACGCGATCCACGCCCACGAGACCATGCTGCGCGACTATGCGCGCGAGCGGCTCGGGGCGCTTAACATCATCACCCTTTACGGCAACGCGCCGGACAAGGGCCCGGTGTTCTCCTTCAACCTGCAAGGGGCGCATCCCCACGACGTGGCGACGATCCTGGACCGGGAGGGGATCGCCGTCAGGGCCGGCACGCACTGTGCAGAACCGCTGCTGGCGTCGTTCGGAACCACGGCGTCCTGCCGCGCCTCGCTGGCGATGTACAATACGGTCGAGGAAGTCGACCGCCTTGCCGCCGCCATCGAGAAGGCCCATAGATTCTTCTGTTGAGGAGTAGGCGATGGATGCCGTAGCCGAAAACGCCGCGCTGAACGCCAGCGAGGGTTCCACGATCCCGGAAGAGGAACTCGACCGGATCACGCAGGATATCGTCGCCGCGTTGAAGACCGTTTACGACCCGGAAATCCCGGTCGACATTTACGAGCTCGGCCTTATCTACCGTGTGGACATCGAAGACGACCGCTCCATCCGCGTCGATATGACGCTGACGGCGCCGGGCTGCCCCGTGGCCGGCGAGATGCCGGGATGGGTGGAAAACGCCGTCGGCAGCGTCGAGGGCGTGGGCGCGGTCGAGGTCAACATGGTGTTCGACCCGCCGTGGGATCCCTCTCGCATGTCCGACGAGGCCCGCGTCGCGCTCGACATGTTCTAAGGAGTATTGGTCATGCCGCTTCCTGCCGTGATGACACTGACCGACGCGGCCGCGAGCCGGGTCCGCGAGATCATGGCGCAGCGCGATCCGCCGATCGCGGGCCTGCGCGTCGGCATCAAGAAGGGCGGCTGCGCGGGCATGGAATACACCATGGATGCGGTCAGCGAGCCCGATCCGAAGGACGAGGTGATCGAGGCCGCCGGCGCTCGTGTCTTTGTCGACAAGGCGGCCGTCCTGTTCCTGCTCGGCTCGCGCATGGATTTCGAGACGACGAAGTTTCGCTCGGGCTTCATATTCCAGAATCCGAACGAGGTTTCGGCTTGCGGCTGCGGCGAGTCGGTCGAACTCAAGGCCGCGGTGGCCTGATCGCCGCGACCGTCCCCGGCTCGGCTCAGGCCGAGCGGGTGAGGGTGAAGGGGTCGCCCTGGCTGGGGGTGCACGTCATCACCGTGGGTGAGGAGACGATGCACTCGGCGGCGCGCTGCTGATTGGCGATGAGGCTGGTCCAGGCCAGCGTGAGCCGGTCGCCGGTGCGCGAGTAGCGGCCGTCTTCAACCACGGTTTCGCCGGTCGTCGTCACGCGCGAGGTGAATGACCCCCGCGTGAACGTGGACACCAACACGCCGTCCGGCGAGGTCCAGGTGCCGTCGATGCCTCCGCCCAGGCGGGTGCTCTGACAGGCGGCGAGCGTCACAGCCATCGCGGCTGCCAAAACTAGAATACGCATGGTGTCGTCCCCGCACGATTGCTACGACCACAGTGCAGTCCCCTCGCGGCGGCCGCAATCGGGGGTCGGCCGGTTCGCGCGCGGCTGTTGCACCGAAGCACCGCGCGCACGGCGGATCAGTTGGTGGGCGAGTGCGTGCAGGACGGAACCGTCATGTGGCTCGGCAAAATGGTTTTGTCGTCGCCACACGCGACGTCCAGCTGGGCCTGGCTGAGGCCGCGCGCGTCGGACAGGTCGGCGCCGGACAGATCGGTCCGCCGCAGCAGCGCCTCGGAAAACCGCGCGCCGCGCAGGTTCGCTCCGGTCATGTTGGCACTGGTGAGGCGCACCCCCTCCATATTGGCACGCTCGAACTGGGCGCCGGCAAGATTGGCACGGTCGAAATCCGCCCATTCGAGATCGGCATCCGTAAAGTCGGCGCCGCGTGCGTCGGAGCGCTCGAAGTCGGCGTTGCGGGCCATGGTGTCGGTAAAACGGGCCTTCACGAGGAGGGTGCGGCGCAGCGTCGCGTGACGCAGGTCCGCTTCGTGGAAATCGGCCTCGCCGAGTTCCGCCTCCATCAGGTCGGCGTCACGCAGGTCCGCGTCGACGAAGGAGGCGCCCGCGAGGTTCGATTTCTCGAGATCGACGCCTCGCATCTTGGCGTTGTCGAATTTCGCGCCCTGCAGGGAGGCCTTTTCCAGCTCGGTGCGCTGCAAATCGCTCTTCGAGAAGTCGGCGTTGGGCAGGTTGACGCCCTTGAGGTCGGCTTCCCGCAACGTGGCACCGGCGAAATCGGCGTTTTCGATATCGAGCCCGCGCAGGGTTTTCAGGACCAGCTCGCAGCGCGGGCAGCCTTTGTTACCCGTAATGACGGCGCCGATTTCTTCGGCGACTGCTGGCGTGCTCGCAAGCACGAGGACCAGAGAAATACGTGCGATCGACAAGGCAGTGATCTCCGATTCTGCGCCCGGCTCCTTAAAGGGAACCCGAGGCGGGGCTGTCCGGTTCCACCCATCGTAGCGATCGACGCGGGGCCGAGCTGTGATCGAGCGCACAGATCGGCCCAATACCGTCAATCAAAAGGTGCGGCATCGCGCCGCGCGCACCGGTTGCGCTACTTCGCGAGTTCGTTGGCGAGCCGGGCAATGGTCTCCTGATAGACGCTCGCCCGGTTCCACTTGGCGATGACCTGGTAGTTCGCGGTTCCCGGTCCCCACGGCTGGCCAGGCCGCCAGCCGTTGCGCGCAAACCAGTTGGCCGTGGACGCGAGCACGTCGGGGACAGACCGCATCAGGTCGCGCCGGCCGTCATTGTCAAAATCCACCGCGTAGTTGAGGTAGCGCTCGGCGAGGAACTGGGTCTGGCCGATCTCGCCGGCCCAGGCACCGCGCATCTGCTCGGGACGCATGTCGCCGCGATCGACGATTTGCAGCGCCGCCAGCAGTTCGCGGGTGAAAAACTCGCTGCGCCGACAATCGTACGCCAGCGTCGCCAGCGACTGCATCACCGGCAGGTTGCCCGAATTGGCACCGAAGCCCGTTTCCAGC
>JAUIDF010000360.1 GCA_030429125.1 Gammaproteobacteria bacterium
TCGGGGGGAAACTCTCCGTCCAGGCAACGGTACACGGCGAAATCGAGATCGGGGTCCACGGCGCGAAGACGCTCCATGAACATGTCGGGATAGTCATTGAAACCCTGTTCACGCAACGCCTCGCGCACGCGATCACATTGCAGTATGCCGATCTTCATGTCGAAACTCCCCTTTCGTGGCTACAGGCGGCCATGCACCGCATTGCCGAGTATCGTCGCGTACTGACCAGCGTCGTAGGCAATGGGGTTGGTTCCCGCGGACGGATCGGCCACCGCCATGGGACCGATCTCGTCGGCGCGCGCGTCGTCGATGCCGATGTCCGCCAGCGTGTGGGCGATGCCGATGCCCTCCCGCATCGAAAGCACCCAGTCGATGACGCCGTCCAGGCCCGCCGACGGCAGGCCGAGGTAACGCGCCAGCCTGTCGCCGACCGGCGCGATGGCATCGGCATTGGCGCGTAACACGTAGGGCATCAGGATGGCGTTCAAGGTGCCGTGATGGGCGTCGTAGAGCGCGCCGAGCGGATGCGCCAGCGCGTGCATGGCGCCGAGGCCGCGCTGAAAAGCCGTGGCACCCATGCTCGATGCCACCAGCATCTGCATGCGGGCCTCGATGTCGCCCCCGTCGGCGACCGCGCGCGCCAGGTATTCGTGCACCAGTCGGGCGCCCTCCATGCCGATGCCCTCGGCCATGGGGTGATACGCCGGCGAGCACAATGCCTCGAGGTTGTGCGACAGGGCGTCCATACCGGTCGCGGCGGTCAGCCAGGCCGGCAGGCCGATGGTCAGTTCGGGATCGAGAATGACGATGCGCGGCAGCATGTGCGGATGGAAGATGATCTTTTTCACGTGCACCGTCTCGTCGACGATGACCGAGGCGCGTCCAACCTCGGAACCGGTACCCGCCGTAGTCGGCACCGCGACGACGGGCGCGATTCGCGCGGGATCGGCGCGCAGGAAGTTGTCGCCCACGTCCTCGAGGTCGAATACCGACACCGCCTGCTTCGCCATCAGCGCCACCGCCTTGGCGGCGTCCAGCGCGCTGCCGCCGCCGAAGGCGATCACGCCGTCATGGTCGCCCTCGCGGAACACCGCGTTGCCGGCCTCCACGTTGTCGCCGGTCGGGTTGGGCTTGACGTCGCTGAAGACGTCCGCGCCCAGTCCGGCCTCGCGGCAATCGGCCAGCGCGGCATCGACCATGGGCAGCGCCCTCAGCCCGGGGTCGGTAATCAACAGCGGCCGCTGCATGCCGAGCTCACGGCAGCACGCCGGCAGTTCGCGAATGCGGCCGGCGCCGGCGCGGATGGCGGTGGGGTAGTTCCAGTTCGCCTTCATTGATCGGCTACCTCGAGCTCAAAGGCTGGTTTTCAGGTGAAACGACTTGGGGCGCGTGAGCTGCTCGAAACCGATGCTCGACAACGTGCATCCGCGCCCGGAGTTGCGCACGCCGGTCCAGGCCAGGGCCGGGTCCAGGTAGTCGCAGCGGTTCATGAAAAACGTCCCGGTGCTCACGCGCTCGCCGATATGCCGCGCCGCGTCCGCGTCCTGCGTGAACACGCTCGCGGTCAGGCCGAACTCGCTGTCGTTCATCAGTTCGACGGCCTCGTCGTCGCCCGACACCGGCTGCACGCCCACGACCGGTCCGAAGCTCTCCTCGGTCATCACCCGCATCGAATGATTAACGTTGGTGAGCAATTGCGGCGCAAGGTACGGCGTGCCGGGCGCGTCCCGCTCGAACCGGGCGGCGTCGACGTGGGCCAGCGCGCCCTGTTCGACCGCTTCGGCAATCTGCCCGCGCACGAATTCGGCGGCCTCGGCGCGCACCAGCGGCCCGAGCGTGGTGGCTTCCTCCTGGGGCGGGCCGAGCCGGTATTCGTTGACCAGCGCCACTGCGCCCTCGACGAAGTCGTCGTAGACGTCGCGGTGCACGTAGATGCGCTCGATCCCGCAGCATGACTGGCCCGAATTGAAGTAGGCGCCGTCGACCACCGTATCGATCGCTTGACGCAGGTCGGCGTCGGCGCGCACGTAGGCCGGGTCCTTGCCGCCGAGCTCCAACCCCACGCCCTTGAACAGTCCGGCCGCGGCATGCTCCACCATGCGCCCGCCGGGCACCGAGCCGGTGAACGCGACAAAGGCGATCTCGGGCGCCTTGATCAGGCGTTCGGTGTCGTCGTGATCGAGGTGCAAATACTGGAACACGCCGTCGGGCAGGCCCGCCTCGCGAAACGCCTGCACGAAGCGCTCGGCGCACAGCGGCGTCTGCGCGGAGTGCTTGAGCAGCACGGTGTTTCCGGCCAGCAGCGCCGGCACCACCGCGTTGACCGAGGTCAGGTAGGGATAGTTCCACGGCGCGATGACGAATACCTGGCCGAGCGGCTCGCGGTGGATGTAGCGATCGAACCCGGGTTTCGCTGCCGGTTTCACCGGGGCCAGCGCGGCCGGCGCAATCGACGCCATGTAGCGCGCGCGCTCCTCGAAGCCGGCGATCTCGCCGGGGGCGGAGCGGATCGGCCGACCCATCTGCCACGTCAGTTCCTCGGCCAGTTCCGCCTTGCGCGACACGAAGATGTCCACGGCGCGTTCGACCAGCGCGGCGCGCTCTTCCACGGGCGTCGCGCGCCAACCGGCACCCGCGCCGGTGGCGGCTGCCAGCGCCGCGTCGATGTCCGCGTGCCCGGCGTAGGGTCGTTCGATGTAGGTTTCGCCGTCGACCGGCGATTTGACGAAAAACGTTCTCATGCTCTCTCGCTGCAGGTTGTCGTCGGTCGCGTGCTTCAGATGATCTCGAAGTAGCGGTTCATCTCCCAGTCGGTGATGTGCTTGCGAAACTCGCGTTCCTCCCACTCCCGGGTGGCGGCATAGTGCTCGACGAAATCGTCGCCGAACAATTCGCGCGCCGGCTTGGATGCCGACAGGCGGCCCGCGGCCTCGATCAACGTGGCGGGAAGCTGGTGCTTGCGCGGAAACTTCACGTCGTACGCGTTGCCCACCACCGGCGTCGACGGTTCCACGCGGTGCTCGATGCCCCAAAGCCCCGTGCCGACC
>JAUIDF010000057.1 GCA_030429125.1 Gammaproteobacteria bacterium
TCGGTCTGGGCGCGGACGACTTCGTTTTCTACACGATCAACACGTGGATCGTGCGCAAGGCCATGTGGCTCACCGTCCACGCCTTTCTGCTCGCCTTCGAACCCGACGAACGCGTCGCCCTCGTCGTCAAGACGAATCCGCACGGCGAAAGCGAAGGCGACGGCTGGCTGTCGAGCCGACAGTTGTTCGAGGCCGTGTTGTCGAACTACGACGATCCCGCACGCGTGGTATTCATCCCGGACGAGATGACCTATGACGACATCGGCCGCCTTCATCTCTGCGCCGATGCCTATCTCTCGCTGACGCGTTCGGAAGGGTTCGGGCTCGGCGCCTTCGATGCGGCCACCGCCGGCACCCCGGTCGTCATGACCGGCTGGGGCGGGCAGCTCGACTTCCTGCCGGCAGACGATGCCTGCCTGGTGAATTTCTCCCTGCGCAAGGTCGGCCGACACCTTGCCAGCCACCGCCCGCAGGATCAGCACTGGGCGCATGCCGACATCGATCACGCCATCGAATGGATGCGGCATCTTCGAGCGCACCCCGATGAAGCTCGCGCGCGCGGACAACGGCTGAAGGCAACCGTTGCCGACCGCTTCGACGCGGTGGAGATCACCCGCCGACTCCTCTCAGCCATCGATGAATGAGACCCCGCGCCACTTGTCGCGTCCGAGTCGTTGGCCTGCCGCCGGACACTGGGCCACCGGCTCGACCTGACGGATCGAAACGCCCTGCCAGCGAACGCGAGGTACGCCGGTTCCAACCAGCTATTCACCGCCCGGGATATGCGGCGCGCGAGATCCCCGGTCGAGCGAATCGCGCGCTCATAGCTCGACGATCATCGCGCCCTCGTCGTGGGTGAACCTCGCTCTCTCGAGCCCGAGTTCGTAGTCCCGCAGATGGCGCGAGAGGAGATCGCGTCGCGACTCGAGCGCCTCCCGGCCGAGGCGCTTCCAGCGGGAAATCGCCGCATGGTGTGAAAGGTCCCACGCATTCCTGCCGGAATAGCCGTAAATGTAGAGATAGCCGCACCCGCCGAGTGCCGACAACCCCGCGCCGCGTTGGTGCAACGCGCGCAGGACCGGCGTGTCCTCGCCCCGGTCAAGGGCCGGATAGTCTGGCATCAGGTCGCGCCGGCCCATGATCGTGCCCTGGATGAGATTCATCGGGAAACGCTCCACGCTCCAGTCGTCCCAGAAGAACTCGCCGATGTTCTCGAACCAGTGCAACTGATCCGTGAGGAAACAGAAGTCCGCGCCGTCGTCGCGCATGTGCCGGTACTGAACGTCGAGACGATGCGGGTGATACAGATCGTCGTCATCCCACTGGCAGATCACGCCCCCGGTCGCCGCCTGCACGGACAGGTTCCGCAATGCGCCGAGAGACTGCCTGCCGTCTGCGCGCACGCGGCGAGTCGACTGCCCGGGATAGCGATGCAACAGCGCGCCCAGGGCCGCATCGAAGGCTTCGTCGCCGTCATGCACGACCACCAGTTCACGGTGCGGCCAACTCTGGCGGACGAAGCAGCGCAGGCTGCGCTCGAACAGGTCCAGTCTGCCGGGCTGCGTCACCGTCAGGCAGCTGATCAACATCGCACGCAACCGCGGCCCTTCAAGACGCGGCCGGCCCGCTGGATGCCGCCACCACCCGGTTGCGACCATGCTGCTTGGCGAGGTACAGGCAGGCGTCGACACGCATCATCACTTCCACCGTGTCCTCGCCCCAGGCCGCCTCGCTGACGCCGAAGCTGGCCGTCATGTCGCCGGCACCGGGAAAGGCGCAGCGCTCGATCTCCCGTCGAAGCGATTCGGCGCGCTCGGTCGCCTTGACCTCCCTCACGCCGGGCAGCACCACGATGAATTCCTCGCCGCCCCAGCGCGCGATGAACTCGCTGGGCTGTGCCCATGCCTTCAGGACTTCCGCCAACCGGACCAGGACGCTGTCGCCCACCACGTGCCCGTAGCGATCGTTGACCGTCTTGAAGTGATCGAGATCGAACAGGATGATGGACACGAAGGTGCCGCGACGCGATTCGTCCTCGAGCATCTCCGCGACATAGGTATCGGAACGGACGCGATTGTTCAGCTCGGTGAGCTTGTCGGTGATGGCCGTGCGCTCCATGGCCTTGAAGTCGTCCTCGAGTTTCTCCGACAGGTGATTGAACCAGCGAACGAGCGATCCGAGTTCACCCACTTCATCCGAATCCAGGCGGGCGCCGAAATCGGTCTTGCGACTCGCCAGCGACTTCATGCCGCCGATGACGTCGCGCAGGCTGTTGCGCGTTTGCAAGGAGATGAACAGCGACACCGCGGCCACCACCACCAGCAGCCCCACCGTCATCAGGCTGCCCATGAGCAACAGCCCGTTCAACTGCGAGATGGTCGACTGCACGTCGGCAAGGAACCGGGAACCGATATCCGTCTCCAGCCGCTCGAGGCCGTCCAGGCTTTCGTTGTGCGAAATCACGACCTGGCGCATCAGGGCGTCGTCGCCGCCCAGCCGGCCGCCGTTGTCCATGATCGAGATGGCCAACGATTCGGCGTTCTCGAGGTAATCGGTGACCGACGCGCGAAGCCCCGCGAGCCGTTCCGCGTCGACCACCAGCGGATACTGCGCCATGCGCTCGATCCGGGTGGCGAGCTGGTCCCGAAGGCGTGCGGCCTCGGCAATCCATTCCGGCTCGCCCGCGACCACCGCGTCCTTGTACACCGCGCGAATCTCCTGGAACAACCGGACGCTGTCGCTGGCCAGCCGCGTGGCGGGCAGGTACTGATCCCGGATCGCGTGCAGCCGTTCCGCGCTGTCGTTGTATCCGAACCAGGTATACGCGAGGAATGCCGTGTACAGCACGAGGCTCAGGAGGGGAGCGATCAGCATTTTCGCAAATATCGACATGCACGCGAACCGCGGCGGTAACCGCGTGAAGATAGCATGGCTCTATTCGACGCAGGGAATCCGGCCCGGCGCGCCGGCGCGGTAACGGCCGACGGCGCCGGTCGTGCGCATCATCGCCGTCACCGGCACGAGCCGATCGCCGTTGCGCGTGGCAGTGGATGCCTCTGCACGATCGGCCCGCACGTGGCGCGACCGGCGCACGGCTCAACCGTCGCCGTAACAGGAAAGCACCGCGAGCTCGTCGCCGCCGGCGATGGCGCGGTATTTTTCCAGGAACGCCTGGTCGATGCGCTTGAGAGAGTCGGAAGTCTTGCCCGAACGGTAGCGACCGAGATGGCCGGGTCCACCGTTGTAGGCGGCATAGGCCGCACTCGGCAGGTTGTCGATACCGCCGTCCTGCTCGTGTTCGCCGCGCGCGATGGCATAGTCCACGAGGTAGTGCATGAGAATCTCGCTGCCGGCCGCCGCGTTGTAGCCGATATCGCGCGCAAGACCCTTGCCGTCATAGAAGCCGCGCCACACGCTTGGCAGCACCTGCATCATGCCCACCGCGCCGCCGCCGGACTGGATCGGCGCGACCTTGCCGTTCTCGATCCGGAACTGCCGCCAGCAGGTTTCCTGCCAGGCGGTGGCGAGCACCATGGCGCGGAACATCCGGTGCAGGCCGCCGTCGAGCGCCGAGTCCCCCACCACGCGCGCGGCGGTGCCGTGAAGCAGGTCGCGAACCAGGGGCAGGTAGTCGGGAATCTCCTCGGGTTGCGGCACCCAGCGATTGAGCCGGTCGACGAGCTTCGGATCCGGCCCGGTCCGGGCGTGCGCCGCGCGCAGCATGCCGCCGGGAACCCAGCCCAGCGGCTCGCCCGCGGGCGCCTCAACCGGCTCGGGCTGGAGCGGTTCCGCCGGCAGCGACGGTGCCGGGCCGAAGTCGAACAGTTCACGCAGTCCCGGGTCGACACCCTCCTGCACATCGAGCGGGTCCGCGGTCGTCTCCGGCGCCAGCGACCGCGCCATGCGCCGCAGTCCGTCCGCGCTCAACTCGAGGTCGAGCCGCGGACCGATGGCGTCGAGCGCACGCAGCGCATCCGCGGCGGCAATGAAGCCGAGCAGGTTCAAACCCTGCTGCCCCGGCGCCGTCGATTCGAGGCGCTTGAGTATGGGCGCCAACCGCGACCAGGTGCGCAGGAACAACGCGCGCACGGGGTCGCGCCCGATGGTGGCCGACTCCTCGGTGAGAATGCGCAGGATGTCATAGCGCGCCTCGATCAGTACGAACAGCAGGTCGCGATTGACATCGACGCGGGCGGAGGTTGCCGCGAGGTACTTGACGGTGAAGGTGATGAAGCCGTCGAACGATCGGGCCGCCTCGGTGAGGCGCGCCATCTCCTCCGCGGTGAGCGCCGGTTCGGGCGCGCCGGGCGCATCGGCGGGGGACTGTCCGAGCGGCACCTCGAAGGCGAGAATCGCCTCGAGACCGTTCTCGACCACCGAGACGTTGCGAATCGACACGGAATCGAGGATGCCCGTCACCACGGCGGGGTCGGCGGACAGGATAAAGGGCAGCACCGCGCGCAGCTCGTTCAGCGCCGGCGCAAGATCGATGCGCAACGCGCCGAGGCGCGGGTGCACGTGATCCTTGACCAGGTCCCACAGCGTGCCGCCGAGTGCGCCGCCGTCGGCCAGGGCCGAATCCACCACCTCGAAACGCACCGCGGCGCCGCCCGGGTCGAGGCTGACTGATTGCATCGTCTGAATCGACCCGGCCCAGTCGAGCAGCAGCACGCAACGCTCGCCGATCGCCTTGCCGACCCGCGCCTCGCCGCGCGTGGCAAGTCGCACCGCCGAGCCGTCGGTGTCGACGCGCGGTTCGCTGAGCACCATGTGATTGCAGCCCGAGCCGTCGTCCCAGGCTCGCGCGGTCTCTCCGGCGTCGGTGAACACCTGGCTCACCAGCGCCTCGCGCAGATAGGCCGCGTCCAGGCGCAGCGGCACGTCGACGGTCACGCTTTCGGCGCCCGCCGACGCGGTCCACGCGACGAGCAGCAGGGCGAGTGCGAAGGCCGGTGTGCGCCGGCCGGCGAGGGGGTTCATGGTCGACATGGTTCGTGCATCACTTCACCGGCACGGCAGAAGACACCTGGCTGATTATGGCCCATCGCCGGGCCGCCACCAATGGCTGGCGCCCTGCCTCAGGCCGCCAGTGCGTCGGCAATGAGGGTCGCCGTGTCGACCCCGGTTCGATAGGCGCCGTGACAGGTCGCGAAGGCGTC
The DNA here is from genome assembly GCA_030429125.1 of Gammaproteobacteria bacterium. Lineage (GTDB taxonomy): Bacteria > Pseudomonadota > Gammaproteobacteria > Arenicellales > CAJQKF01 > BQJD01. The sequence continues at coordinate 5,160 of JAUIDF010000057.1, forward strand.
GGACGACGTCGCCTCGCCGGCGAAGTACAGCCTGTCGTCGACGGGGCGCGCCAGCACGGTCCGTTGGCCGGCCTGTCCCGGCAGGCAGGTCGAATAGGCGCCGAGCGTCCAGGGGTCACTGCCCCAGGCGGTGACGATGCCGCCGCGCGCGGCCTGCACCACGGCGGCGCCGAAAATGCGCACCAGTCGATCGAGCAGGTGTTCCCTGGCGGCCCGTGTACCGGCGCGTTCGAGCCAGTCGGCGAAGCGACCGCCGGTGACACCGACGACATAGGCGTGACCGTAGGGCCGCAGGTGCAGCAACATGGGGACGTCGCCTTCCAGGTCGATGACGCTGGTCGACGGGTCGACGCCGAAGGGATTGCCGTCGAAGACGATCGCGATGCGGTTGTGATTGCCGAGCGGCACGGCGGCAATGGCCTGCCGCTTGTCGTCCGGCAGCGGCGGATCGAACACGATATGCTCACTGCCGAGTATGCCGGTGGAAACCGTGACCAGCACGGTCCGGGCTTCGAGCCTGCCTGCCGCGCTGTCGACGCGCACACCCGAGGGCGTCAACCGGATGCGTTCCACCGCCGCGTTCAGGGTCACCGGCAGCCCGGCGCCAAGGCGATGCACCAGGTTGCCGTAGCCACCCACCACCGGCCAGTTCTCCCCGGTGTCGCGATAGCTCGCCATGTCCCCGGCGGAGACGCGGTCGCTGTCCGAGGACGTCATCAACGACGTCCAGTAGTCGAACCACGCCGTCCACGGACGGTTGCGCTCGATGACGTCGGCCACGGCGACGTCGTGGCGCGCCGCCCGACACGCATCCACCGACTGGTTGCAGGCCTCCCAGAAGGAAAGAAAATCGGCGTACTCGGCATCGTTCGCCCAGCGCGAGCCCAGGTGCACGCGCGGCGTCCACGACGCGGTCCGCTGGTACTCGACACCAAGTCGCCCGGCGATGTCGACCAACGGGTTGATGGAAGCCGAGTGCAGCCAGTGGCAGCCGAGATCGAACGCGACGCCGGGCAGGATGTCCTCGCTGTAGGCGCGGCCGCCGATCCGGTGGGACGCCTCGAGCACACGCACGTCGAGTCCGCGATCCATGGCCGTGCGCGCCGCGGCAAGCCCGGCGGCGCCGGCACCGACGATGACGAGATCGTGCATGAACCCGGATGACCGTTGAGAAAGAGATGTGCAGTGTACCGCCCGCGGCCGGGCTCAGTCCCAGCGCGAGGCGGATTCGTCGCGCGCGAAGGCGACGGTCCGCCCGTTCGCCAGCAGCTCGCGAATGCGCCAGGGGACGCCCTCGTCGGTGAGCTCGACCAGGCCCACACCGCTGCCGTTGACCAGCCGGCGGCCGTGGGGAGAGCCCGCCGGCTTGCGCGGCACCACGCGCATGTGGCGACGGCGCGTAAACCAGTTGAGCGGCGAGCGCGGCGAATACAGCACGCGGTTGCAGGCATCGAGCACCGCCAGCAGGCGCCCGGGGAACGAATTGCGCACCCCGCTGCTGGTAATCTGCCAGATGTCCGGTCCCCGTACGCGACCACGCAGTTCCACGTCGTAGACGAACGAGTAATGAACGTCTCCCGAGAGCACGACGAAATGACGCGGCGTCTTCGCGTGGCGGAACACGTTGAGCATGGCGTGGGCGGCGCCCGGATGCGCCATCCAGTTCTCCGCGTCGACCAGCAACGGGCGGCCGAACCAGGTGAACACGCGCTGGATGGCCTCGATCAATTTCACGCCGAAGATCGGCGCCGGCGACACCAGCAGCACTGCCGGCAGGTCGCGCAGTGTCTGCTGCAGGTCGGTCAGCGACTCCCAGTCCATCAGGCCCGACGGCTTGCGCGCCGCTGACTCGGACCGCCAGCGGTGCGTGCGCGTATCGATGACCACCAGCGGCGGCGTGGTCGGCCACGTGTAGTGCCAGCGATCGAAGCGCAGCAGGCGATCGATGAAGGCGTCGTGTCCGCGCGTACCCTGGTCGGCCAGCGTCGCCTGCAGGTCGTCCATCACGTCGTCGTCGAAATGCTCGGGTGCGTTGCCCCAGGCCTGGTTGAGCAGGTAGCCGATCAGGGCATTGCCGATGACCCGCTTGGAAAACGGGTGACCGTAGGCCACCTCCTCCCACTCGCGGCTCAGGTTCCAGTCGTCGGTGACGTCGTGATCGTCGAAGATCATGGCCACGGGCAGGTGGGCGAACACGCGGCGCACCGCCGGCAGCGCGGTGACGAAGGACTCGATGGCGGCGCGCTCGTCGTCATAGCGGCGCCGGTGTGCCTGGTCGAGTCCCGCGGGCGGATCGAGGTCCATGCCGTCCCAGGCGGCGGGCGACCACGCCAGCAGGTACATGGCCAGCACCTCCCCGAGGGTGACGAGGTGGTTGTGCGCGTTGGCGGTGGTGAACACCGGCTTCTCGACGCCGCCGAACAGGACTTCGAGCAGCGCGTAGTTGCGCCGCTTGCGCGGCAGCAACTCCTCGCGCCGGTAATAGCCCGCCGGATGCCGGTACAGGCCCTCGGCGTCGGTCAGGCCCTCGATGCCGAGATCGTCGAGGCGCTCCGACGGCAGGCCGAGCCGCTCCGCCAGGCGGTGCGTGGCGCACAGCATGGGTCCCGCCACGTCGTCGCAGTACACCTGGTCGCCGCTCAGCACCAGGGCCGTCGGCCAGGCGGGCAGTGCGTGATCGCCATCGTCGTCGCGTACCGGCGCGACGGTGTCCGCCGCGAGACAGCGCGCGAGCAGGTCGTCGGTGCGCTCCAGCCCCTCGCCGCCGTGATAGTGGGGCCGACGGCAGGAACCGTGCAGCAGGGAACGAACCCTGGAGGTGATGACGAAGCCGGGCGTGTCGCGCCCCGGGTAGACCAGGTCGCCGGCCAGTTCACGAAGGTCGCGCCACGCGCGCGTTTCGCCCTCCACCGGTTGAAACGACAGGTCGTAGCCGATCCAGCAGTCGACCGGCAACGGCTCGTCCAGGGACAGGTCGATCAGCAGGTAGTGCAGGTGCCTGCCCGCCGCCAGGTGCCGCCAGGCGCGATGGCCCGGCTCGAGCTCGATGGTGCGAACATCACCCTGCGCCGGCACCAGCGTCAGTCTCACGCGCATCGGCTCGCCCAGGGCCAGCCACCACGTCAGGCGTTGCGGCGTCGCGCGACGCAGGATGGGACCGGCAAGCAACCCCGGCACGGGCGGCGCCGTCACGGCGCCTCCGGCGGCGAGGGGGATTCGGTCGAACAGGAACGGCGCGGTCGCGTCACGGGTGGCGTGGTCGGGTTGGGCGGTGATGACTACGAGGGTCTCATTTTACCCGACCGCTCGACCGCACCGGCGAGTGACGCAACAGGCGATTGCACGGCACAATGTCAATCGCGCCCTGCCCATGCCACCCGGAGGCGGCGATGACAGACCCGGATGAGAAATCCGCTCGCTCAGGCGGTCGCGGCATGCCCGGCCACCTGGGCGAGCGCGGGCCCGTGCGCAGGCGCCGATCACCGGCCGTATCGCCGCAAGCGGCGCTGATCGGCGCCGGCGGGCTCTCGATCCAGGGCGCAGTGATCGCGATCGTGGCCTGGGACTGTCTTGCGATGGTGGAACGCTATCACGACACGCTGGCAGGTACGGCGGCGTGGCCGCTCAGCCTCGGCGAACTTTACGGGTTCACGGCGGCGCACATTCTGTTCACTGGTTCGGTGGGTCTGTTCGGCGTGATCATCAGCTTTCTCGCGGCCGGATACTGGCGACTGAGGCGAGCCTGGTTTTTGCGCCTGTCGCTACTGCTGGCGCCGCCGTATCTCGTGGTCTATCCCGTTGGCACGCTGGTCACCGCGTGGTTCCTCGTCTTCCTCCTGCTGAAGCGTCGGGAGTTCACCGGCGACGGAGCGCCACCCCGACCCTGACGCGAGGTCGTCCCCGCGGACGACGCACGGCCGGCCAACCCGCCGGATCAATCCGACTCCCGCTGGATCTCGACCAGACGAACCTCGGTTACCGTCGTCACGCCGGGCGCGATGAATTCCGTGCGTTCGAGCACGGCGCCGACGCCCGGGCAATAAGTCGTGACGTTGGTGAGGACCTGCTCCTGCTCGGTGTCCTCGTTGCGGCGGGAGACTTTCACGCAGCGCTCGAACGCCCCGGCACCGGTTTCGACCGTGTCGACGGGTTCGGGCACCTCGCGCGACCAGAATGACGCCTGCGTCGGCGTCCACGGCTCGCCGGGCTCGGCGGAATCCGGGAACTCGAGCGTCTCGTCGAGCCGTCCGGCCTTGTCGAGCTGGGCGGTATACAGGCCGGCTTCGCTCTCGCGGTGAAACGTCTTCCACTCGGTCGGGAAGAAGTCCGGCAGGTTCTTCGATCGATGCACGATGGTCTCGTAGCGCTTTCCGTCACGTTCCTCCGCGCCGGCTGCCCGACGTACGAGCTGTCCTTGGTAGCGCCAGGACGATTCGCCCTCGGCGGTCGACACGTAGTCGTACACCTGGGTAGCCGAGATCCGGTGGGGGTAGTAGTCCCCGAAAGTCAGCGTCTGTGCGAAGACCGAGGGAGAGAATGCCAACGAGGCGACCAGGATTGACAACTGATACATGATTCTCTGTCCGGTTGCGTGGGCGCCCGATCATATCGCATGGGGCCCGGGGTTCCTGCCCGGCCCGCCATCCTTGCGATCACGTAATTCGCATGGCGGCCGGCGACGCCGTGTAGTCTAATCCCGATCACGCCAACCTCCACAGGAAGCATGGTTATGGCCAAGTACTTTTTCCTGCTGTCCGCTGCCCGACGCCGGATCCTGCGATTCGCGGCGGCAGCCGCACCGGTCCTGCTATTGTCTGGCCTCGTCATCGGCCCTGTCGGTGCGCAGGCGCAGAACGCCGCGAACCCGTTGGTCACCGTGTACAAGAACCCGAGCTGCGGCTGCTGCGGACGCTGGGTCGAGCATCTTCAGGCCAACGGCTTCACGGTCGAGACCCACGACCGCGACGACATCGCCGCCGAGAAACAGCGCTTCGGCGTGCCCACCGCGCTCTACTCGTGCCACACCGCGCGCGTGGGTATCTACACCATCGAAGGCCACGTACCGGCCGATGACATCCGGCGCCTGCTGTCCGAGATGCCGACCGTTGCCGGCCTCGCCGTGCCGGGTATGCCCCAGGGGTCGCCTGGCATGGAAACCGGACGCGTGGATCGCTACGACGTCGTGCACTTTGACGGCGACGGCAACACCGGCGTGTTCAGCAGCCACTGACAGGCCCGACCTCGACGCCGTGATCCGGTCCGTCTCCGCGATCCTCGTGCGGCTCACCGTGCTGCTGGCGCTGCTGTCGGGACCGCCGCTCCTTGCGGGCGACGGAGCCCGTCATGATTGCTGCGCGAACGCCATGCCGGCCGACGCGACCGGCCTCGGCGATTCGCATGCATCGGACTGCGGCACGTCGCACTGCACCGTCTGCGCGGCGATGATCATCGACATTGACCGGGCGCCAGGCACCGGATACGGCGGCGCCGCCCGCTCCGCGCTCAAACCGACGCCACCCGTCGGCCGTGCCCACGATGCACCGCCCGCCCCACCCCCGCGCCGAGCCTGACTCCGAACTCGACGAAGGACGCGGCGTCGCGAACGGCAGCCGGCCGAGAGACGCCCGCGAACGAACAGGCAACGAAACCGGAATGGTTCGGACGCAGACATGAATACCGTACTGAAACACGTCACCCTGGCAGGGCTTTTCGCCATGCCCCTCGGCGTATTCGCCGACAACCACCGCTGGTTCGATCCGTCCATGGTCGAACGCGGCCAATCCCTCTACCAGACTCACTGTGTCGCCTGCCACCAGGCGGCCGGAGCCGGCGTCGACCATTGGCAGCAGCGCAACGCCGACGGTACCTACCCGGCGCCGCCACTGAACGGCACCGCGCACACCTGGCATCACGACCTGGACACGCTGCGGCGGCAGGTCCGTGAAGGCGGCGCAAGGCTCGGGGGATCGATGCCGGCCTTTGCCGGCGTGCTGTCCGAAGACGAGATCGCCGCGGTGATCGCCTACGTGCAGTCGCTGTGGCCCGACGAGGTCTACGCGACGTGGGCGAAAAACTATCCTGACGATGCCGCGCGCCGGATAACCCCGGCATCGACGAGCGGCGTTGACGACAACCCCGTCACGGCGCGCCTGAAGTCGATGCTCTCCCCCGGGACGACGATCGGCGAACCCGAGCCGACGCCGATCGACGGCATCTACAGCGTGCGCGCCGGACCGCGCTTTCTCTACGTCGACGAGACCGGCCGCTACGTGTTCACCGGCGAGCTCATGGATATCGAAACGCGCCAGAGCCTGACCGAACGGTTGATGGGTACGATCCGCCTCGAGGCATTGGCCTCCTTCCCCGCCGAAGACATGGTGGTATTCCCCGCCGTGGGCGAGGAGAAGGCCAGCCTGCGAATCTTCACCGACACCACCTGCCCGTATTGTCGTCGACTGCATCGCGAGGTGCCCGAGCTACAGGCCGCCGGGGTCACGGTGCGATACCTGCCGTTCCCGCGCAATGGCCTCGAAGGCCAGGGATATGACGAAATGCGCTCCGTATGGTGTGAGTCCGACCGCGCCGCGGCGATGACCGAGGCCAAGTCCGAAACGGGTTACCTGATCGGCGACACGGACTGCGACGCCGCCGCGGCGGTGGCCACGGGCTACGAGCTGGGCGTGGAGATCGGTATCGGCGGCACGCCGGCGATCATCCTTCCCGATGGGCGCATGATTCCCGGCTACCAGCCTTATCCAAACCTGCTGCGCGCCCTGGGAGTGGTCCAGTGAATCGCTCACGCGCCGCGGCCGACCCCGGGCGGCGGCGATTCCTGCAAGGAAGCGGCGCCGCCGCGATCGCCGGCTGGCTGTCCTGGCCGGCGGTTCGGGCGAACGACGACGTGGTGCTGAGCGCCAGCCCTGCCCGGATCGATCTCGGCGCCGGTGACGGCACGGATGTCTGGGCGTTCAACGGCGCGGTGCCGGGGCCGACGCTGCGGGTGCGACAGGGTCAGCGCCTGCGAGCGCGGCTCGAAAACCGGCTCGACGCGGAGAGCCCCGTTCACTGGCATGGCATCCGGATCGACAATGCCATGGACGGCGTGCCGGACGTGACCCAACCGCCGGTGCCGCCGGGCGGTGCGTTTCTCTACGACTTCCACGTCCCCGACGCCGGTACATTCTGGTATCACTCCCACCGCTTCTCGCATGAGCAGGTGGGGCGCGGACTCTACGGACTGCTGGTGGTCGAGGAAGAGACGCCCTACCCCGTGGATCGCGAGTTGACGCTGGTGCTCGACGACTGGCGGCTCACCGAGGACGACCAGATCGCCGGGGACTTCGGCAACCTGCGCGACGTCAGCCACGGCGGACGTCTCGGCAACTGGATCACCGTCAACGGCGCCAGCCGGCCGGACATCGACGTCATGCCCGGCGAACGGCTGCGGCTGCGGCTGGCGAACACGGCCAATGCGCGCATCTTCACGCTGCGCGTTGCCGACGTGTCGCCCTGGGTCATCGCGCTCGACGGTCAACCGGTCACGCCGACCACGCTCGAGGCCGGCCGTGTCACGCTGGCGCCGGGACAGCGCGCCGATCTCGTGGTCGACGTCACGCTCGAGGCCGGCGCCCGCGCCGCCATCGACTACGTGCACGATCGCGGCGTGTTGAACGTCGCTTCGCTTGTTGCCGGCGCCGGGTCGGCGCCGACGACGCCACGCGAGCCGCCACCGCCATTGCCCCGAAACCCGCTCATCGAGACGCTCGAACTCGACACCGCGCTCGACATCCGGCTCGTCATGAGCGGCGGCGCCATGGGGACCATGGCGTCGGCGATGTTCAAGGGGCGCGAGGTGCCGATTCGCGAGCTCGTCCGCGATCACGGCATGGCATGGTCGATGAATGGCGTGGCGGGCATGCCCGAAGTGCCGCTGTTCTCGGTCGAGCGCGGCCGCACGGTGGCGCTGGAGATCGTCAACGACACCCGCTGGCCCCACGCCATGCACCTGCACGGGCACCATTTTCGGGTCATCGGCTACAACGGCGAAACGCTGCCCGACTCGCCCTGGCGAGACACCACCCTGATGTTTGCGCACGATACCAGCCGGCTCGCCTTCGTCGCCGACAACCCCGGGCGCTGGCTGATTCACTGCCACATGCTGGAGCATGCGGCCGGCGGCATGCTGACCTGGTTCGAGGTGACCTGACGACGCACACAAACCGCGAAGAGAGCGGTTAAAAAAATGGCTTGACCTTCCAGTCACTGGAAGGTTTAGCCTGTGTTGCACAGGCCAACCCGGGGCAGGCACTACCCTCGCGGAATGCCCCGCGCCGCCGGTTTGCGGTGTCGCGGAGCCGCCATCGATCCAGATCACCCACGCCCCGGGACGAGGTAAACATCATGTCTCAGAGCACTTGCCATCATCATGCCCACCATCACGGGCATCATCACGCCGCCGACTCCGCCCGCCCACCGGTTGACGGCGGCGACGACGCGATCCACACCTGCCCGATGCATCCGGAGATTCGCCAACAGGGTCCCGGCAGCTGCCCGAAGTGCGGCATGGCGCTGGAGCCCGACCGGCCGATGGCGCCGGCGACGCGCACCGAGTACACCTGCCCGATGCACCCGGAAGTGGTACAGGACGGACCCGGCTCGTGCCCGAAGTGCGGCATGGCGCTGGAACCGCGGACCGTCACCGCGGAAGAAGCGGAGAATCCCGAACTCGTCGACATGAGCCGGCGCCTGTGGTTCGCCGCCGCCTTTACCGTGCCCTTGTTCCTCGTCGCCATGGGCGACATGTTGCCGGGCGAACCGGTCTCGAGCCTGTTGTCGCCGAATGTTCGCGTGTGGCTGGAACTGGCACTGGCGACGCCGGTGTGCCTGTGGTCGGCCTGGCCCTTCTACCAGCGCGCGCTGCAATCGGTGGTCAACCGCAGCCTGAACATGTTCACCCTGATCGGGCTCGGCGTCGGCGTGTCGTACGGCTACAGTGTCGTCGCGGCGCTCATGCCGGACCTGTTCCCCGAGTCGTTCCGGCACCACGGCGCGGTTGCCGTCTACTTCGAGGCGGCCGCCGTCATCACCACGCTGATCCTGCTGGGGCAGGTGCTGGAACTGCGAGCCCGCAGCCAGACCGGCGCGGCGATCAGGGCCCTGCTGGGACTGGCGCCGGCCACGGCGCGCCGCATCGACTCAGGCGGCAACGAAGCCGACGTGCCGCTGGACCAGGTCGGTCCAGGCGACCACCTGCGCGTTCGACCGGGTGAAAAGGTGCCGCTCGACGGCGTCGTCATCGAGGGCGAGAGCCACGTCGACGAGTCCATGATCACCGGCGAGCCGGTGCCCGTGGCGAAGGCGCGCGGGGACGCGGTGGTGGGTGCGACGCTCAACGGCAACGGCAGCCTGGTAATGGAAGTGGAGAAGGTCGGCGCCGACACGCTGCTGTCGCGCATCGCCCAGATGGTGGCCGACGCCCAGCGCACGCGCGCGCCGATCCAGAAGCTGGCCGACGTGGTGGCTGGGTACTTCGTGCCCATCGTCATCGCCATCGCCGTGATCACGTTCGTCGCCTGGGCATGGTTCGGACCGGAACCGGCCATGACCCACGCGCTGGTCAACGCGGTGGCGGTGCTGATCATCGCCTGTCCCTGCGCGCTCGGGCTGGCGACGCCGATGTCCATCATGGTCGCCACCGGCAAGGGTGCGCGCATGGGCGTGCTGTTCCGCAACGCCGAGGCCATCGAAACCCTTGGCCGCATCGACACGCTGGTGGTGGACAAGACCGGCACCCTGACCCGCGGGCGTCCCGAGTTGGTCGAAGTCGTCGCCCTCGGCGACGTCGGCGAATCGCGCCTGCTCGAACTGACCGCCAGCGTCGAGCGCGCCAGCGAACACCCGCTGGCCGACGCCATCGTGCGCGGCGCGCGCGAACGCGGGATCGAGCCGACCGCGGCGGACGGCTTCGAGTCGACCACCGGCAAGGGCGTACGCGGCCGCGTTGGCGGCACGACCGTGCACATTGGCAACCGCGCCCTGTTCGAGGCGGCCGGCATCGACGCCGGCGACCTGGTCGATCGCGCCGAAACGCTGCGCCGGGACGGCGCCACCGTGATGCTGGTGGCCATCGACCAGCGGGCCGCGGGACTCGTCGCGGTGGCCGATCCGATAAAGGATTCCGCTGCCGACGCCATATCGGCGCTGCACGACGAGGGCGTCGACATCGTGATGCTGACGGGCGACAACGGCACCACGGCGCGCGCGGTGGCCGGCAAGCTCGGCATCGACACGGTGCACGCCGAGGTGCTGCCCGAGCAAAAAGCCGAGCTCGTCGAGCAACTTCAGGCAAAGGGCCGCATCGTCGCCATGGCCGGCGACGGCATCAACGATGCCCCGGCGCTGGCACGAGCCAACGTCGGCATCGCCATGGGCAGCGGTACGGACGTGGCCATGGAAAGCGCCGGCGTGACGCTGGTCAAGGGCGACCTCGACGGCATCGTGCGAGCCCGGCAACTGGGTCGGATGACACTGCGTAACATCCGCCAGAACCTGTTCTTCGCCTTCGTCTACAACGCCCTCGGCGTGCCCGTCGCAGCCGGCGTGCTGTACCCGGTCACCGGGTTGCTGCTCAGCCCGATGATTGCCGCCGCCGCCATGAGCGCGAGTTCCGTGTCGGTCATCGGCAACGCACTGCGTCTCGACCGCGCCAGGGTCTGACCGCTACCTCCCGCGCCGTGGATCGGCGCGGGAGCATGTCAGGCGGCGCGCCGTTGCAACGCCATCCAGGCCCCGCCGGCGATCAGCAACGAACCGCTGACGCGATTCAGCATGCGCACGCGGGATGCGGTCACCAGGTGTCGCGCGCGGCCGGCGAGCACGGCGTAGAGGGAATCCGTCAGTCCGGCGACGACCAGGAAGAGCGCACCGAGCAGCAGGATCTGGGGGAAGGCGGACACGGACAGGTCGACGAACTGCGGCAGGAAGGCGCCGAAGAAGAACAGCGATTTCGGGTTGGCCCAGTTGACCAGGAAGCCCTGCACCACGTAGCCGCCGAACGGTCGCGCCGGCGCCGGTCCGGCGGACTCGAGCCGGCCCGACGCGCGGACCATGTTGATCCCGAGCCACACCAGGTAGGCAGCGCCGACCAGCTTGATCCACTCGAAGGCGTAGCCCATGACAGACACGATGGCCTCGAGGCCCGCCGCCACGACCAGGATCATCGTCGCCCCGGCAAGTTGCGTCCCGGCGATGATGCCCAGCCCCGCCCGCGTCCCGCGGGACAGGGAACTGGCAATGATCACCGTGACGACCGGTCCCGGCACCACGGCGATGACGAAGGCCGCGATCACGAAGGTCAGGAGGCTGGCGGAATCGGGCATGGTGGCGTGGCCGGGGCTGGAAGGGCCCGCGATTGTAGCAATGAACCGGTCGACTACGCGGGCACCGCGCCGTCGGCATACTGGGCCGCGAACTCCGGTGACGGCGGAATCGGCTTGATCACGTCGATCAGCACGCCGTTGGGGTCGCTGGTGATGAAGTGACGCTGGCCGAAGTCTTGAAACAGGCAGGATATGCAACCAGCCACGTCGGCAAGTGGCATATGGGAGGCGGCAGCGACGAGCCGCGCCCGGGTTTTGAGATTGCTTATGTCGCCTCGGTTATCGCAGGGGTTCTGACGGTTGAACTGTTCTGGCCCCTGATCATGATACACGTCTTCTGGGCTGCCCTAGTGCTGCCCCGACCAAAAGTGGATGGCCTACGGTTCCGTCAGCGTATCGGTCTGCGGCAAGCCCCACGGTTGCTGCAGGTGCAAGCGTTTGCCTTTATCTTGTCTGCCCCTGCCCTGACACATGCGGTTTATCGTGCGCGTAA
>JAUIDF010000058.1 GCA_030429125.1 Gammaproteobacteria bacterium
CTTGGTCGAGCGGATGGCGGAGCTGGAAGCCGAAGAGATCAGCTGCCTGCTGCTGGACCCGACGCTCGACGAGCACTACACGACGCTGCAGCCGTGGGCCGATACGACGCGGCCGGACCTCGCCCGGCAGATCCGCAACGCGCTTCGCCGGTCGCACCAGCATTGGACGCGTGCCGTGAAACGGGCTCGCCGGGTGCGACGCCGAGAGCCGGGCACTGCAGCGATTCGGACGGCGCTCGAGGCCCATCGGCACTACCGATTCGACGAGGCGATCCGTTGGTACACGGAGGCGACGCAGTCCGATACGGCGGCGCAGGCCGGCCGGGCACGCGTGGAGCTCGGCGATCTGCACCGTATTCGCCGCCGCTTCCCGGAGGCGGTTGCGCACTATCAGCAGGCGCTGACAATCTTCGGCGACGAGCCGAGTGCGGAGGCGGCCCGAGCGTGTGCCGGGATCGGCCAGTGCCGGCTTGCCGTCGACGACTCGGACGCCGCGATGGACGAGGCGATCGAGGCCTACCAGCGGGCGATGGACCGATCGCGGGAGATCCCGAAGCTCGGCCTCGCGTTGGTTTCGCTGCTGGTCCGTCGCCGCCGCTTTTCGGATGCCGGCCGCGTGCTGCGCGTGCTGCAGGATGAGCATCCGCACGATCCGACGGTGCTGGCCGAGGTCGCGACCTGGCTGACCCTCGACCGCAGCTACGCCCCTGCCCTGCTGCTACGCAAACGCATCGGCCGACTCCGGCCGGAGGACGTCGGCAACCTGCTGCAGCTGGCGGCGCTGTGTTCGCTGCTCGGCAACGTGCGGGACGGCTACGACGCCTATTGCCGGGCGATCGCCCGCATGCCGGAGCCGCATGTCGTGATGCGATTCCACCTTTTCTGCCTGAAACAGGGCGTCCGGTCGCTGCACGATGACGGGCCGAAGGCCGACCCGCTGGACGCGATCCTTTGCTTCCGCACGATTGTCCGCAGCCATCCGAACAGCCCGACCGCCCGGCTTGGCCTGGCCTTCGCGCTGGAGCGGCTCGACGCGGCGGCCAACGTCGTCATCGACCTCGAAGGCGTTCGGCCTGCGATTCCGGGCGATTGCGAGGCGGAGGCGCGGGAGCATCGGTCGGCGGCGCTGGCGCTCGGCGCGGCGATCGACGCGGACGTTTCGGATGTTACCGTCGACGCGCTGCTGCAGGACATGCGGCGGGAGATCCACGAGCCGGAGCTCGCCGTCGCCCTGGAGGCCTTGCTCGTCGAGTCGGACGACGGCCTGCCGGGCCAGGACGATGACCGGTTCGACCAACCCGAGGCCAGCCCATGATTGCCCGCGTCGGCCTGATTGCCCTTGCCGCTAGCCTGTTTGCCGCGATTGCGACGCTCGCGCAGCCGACCTCGCGAACGCAGCCGGGCGCGCTGCCCACCTCTGCGTCGCAGGACGAGGCGGCCTCGCCGAGCAACGCGGCCTCGCTGCTGCCCGCACCGATGGGGGTCGTCGTCGCGGCAGACGCCAGCGGTATCAGCGTGCAGTGGTTGCCGCCGGTCCACACGGGCGGCGCGATCGAGTCGTTCGACGATAGCCGGCATCCACTCGCCGTGCTCGGGCTTCATCACGCAGGCGCGCAGGCACACGAGCTGACCGACATCCCACTCGCGCACCGGGGACGCGCCCTCGCACATGTGGCGGGGAAACGTGGCGACGGCGAGGTGCAGGTCCTCGCGCGCGGCCGCTTCGAACAGGGCGCGGGCGCGACGCGACGACTCGCTCGCCGTGGGCGCCTTCACGGCCCAGGCGACGATGTCGAGCTGGGGCGTGGCGATCGGCACGTACTGCTCACGCGACGACAGGTGGTCCATCAACGCCAGGGCACCGTCGCGGCAGGCGCCGAGCGAGTCGGCGAACTCGCCGCCGCGCTCGAGCGGCAACAGCCGCTGCGTCGCCCACAACGCAACCGCCGATGCCCCGGCGCGCGAGCATTCCAGCGAAATCTCCCCGAGGTGCAATTCGTCCGAGCTGAAGTAGGTGTAGGGCGAATCGTGCCGGTAATGACGGCCGACGGCCGGGTCGCGAAACAGTACGCAGCCGCAGCCGTAGGGCTGCAGCCCGTGCTTGTGCGGATCGATGACGATGGAATCGGCCGCGTCGACGGCGGCGAAGGCGCGCGCCGCATCGGCATCGAGGTTGTCGACCAGCCGGAAGTAGCCGCCGTATGCGGCGTCGACGTGAAGACGAAAGTCGAATCGCTGCTTGAGCACGGCAATCTCGTCGAGCGGGTCCACCGCGCCGGAGGCGGTGGTACCGAGCGTTGCGACCACGGTGCCGATATCGCCCAGCACCAGCAGTTGCTCGAGCGCCTTGGCGTCCATGCGGCCACGCGCGTCCACCGGCACGGAAACGAACCGCGTGCCGAGCACGGAGGACAGCCGCGAATGCGTGTAGTGCGACTGCCCGCTGGCGGCGACGGCGCGGCCGCCGGTTTCCTCGCGCGCCACCCACAGCGCCTCGAAGTTGGCCATGGTGCCGCCCCCGCACAAGTGGCCGAGGTGCCCGTCCATGCCGAACATCCGGGCGATTTCGGCCACCGCCTCCTTTTCCATGCGCGAACTGGCGCGACCGCCGTCGAGCGCATGGTTGTTGGGATTCACGTACATGGCGAGCGAGTAGGCCAGCCGCGCCACCGGGTGCGGCGGCTTGAGCATCTGGCCGAGGTAGAGCGGATGCTGGTAGGGGTAGTTGTCCTGCAGTCGCGTCGCGGTGGCGTCGAGCACCGCGGCAACGCGCGGGTCTTCCACGACCGCCAGCGGCGGCAACGACCCGAAGCCGTCGTCGAGGCGGCTCAGCGCGTCGGCAAGCCGGTGAAGGGACTGGCGATCGAACGTGGTCATGTCGTCCCTGCGTGCGCCAACTCAGGCGGCGCGGGGCACGCGTAGCGCGCCGGCAACGATGAACAGCGCCAACGCGGCGACCACGATCGACGGACCGGCGGGGGTGTTCCAGTGCCAGGATCCGGCCAGCCCGCCGAACACCGCGACGATGCCGCAGGCGGCGGCCATCGCGGCCATCTGCCCCGGGCCGCGACTGAAGCGACGGGCCGTCGCCGCGGGAATGACCAGCAGCGCGGTGACCAGCAGGATGCCCACGATCTTCATGGCGATGGCGATGACGGTGGCGATCATCAGCATCAGCGCCACCTCCACCAGGTTCACCCGCGCCCCTTCCACGCGCGCCAGCTCGGCATGCACCGACACCGCGAGCAGCGATCGCCACAGCAGCGCCGCGACCAGCAGCACGAAGGCAACGCCCAGCCACACGACCGCGAGATCGGTGGTCGTCACCGAAAGGATGTCGCCGAACAGCAGCGCCACGAGGTCGATCCGCGCCGCCTCGACCAGCGAGAGGATGGTCAGCCCGAGCGCCAGCGAGCCGTGGGCCAGGATGCCGAGCAGCGTGTCGGGCGACCACGTGCGTCGGCGCGACATGGCCTGCAACAGCAGCGCCACGGCCGTCGCCACCAGCAGGACGGCGAGATCCGGCTGGATGCCCGCGACCACGCCGAGCACCACGCCGAGCAGCGCCGCGTGCGCCACCGTGTCGCCGAAGTAGGCCATGCGCCGCCAGACGACGAAGACGCCGAGCACGCCGCAGACCAGCGCCATGCCGCACCCGGCGAGCGCCGCGCGCACGATGAAATCATCCATGATGCTGTTCCACCACGTCGCCGTGCATGGTGTGACGGTGGTCATGGTGGTGCGTGTAGGGCGCCATGGCACGCTGCACTTCCGGGCCGAACAACGCGAGAAACTCGCTGTGGCGGCTGACCGTGTCCGGGTGACCCGCGCAGCACACGTGCCGATTGAGGCAGATGACCTCGTCGGTGGCCGCCATCACCAGGTGAAGGTCGTGCGACACCATGACCACGGCACAGCCGCGCCGCTCGCGGATGCGGTTGATGAGCTGGTAGAGCGCCGCCTGTCCGCCGATATCGACGCCCTGTACCGGCTCGTCGAGCACCAGCAGGCGCGGATCGCGCAGCAGCGCGCGACACAGCAGCACGCGCTGGTGCTCACCGCCCGACAACGCCTGCATCGGCCTCGGCAACAGGTGAACGATGCCGACTTCCGCCGCCAGGTCGCGCAGTCGGTCGGCGCCGACGCGGCCGCCGAGGCGCAGGAAGTGCTCGACGTTGAGCGGCATGTGCTCCGGCACCACCAGCCGCTGGGGCATGTAGCCGACGGTCAGTCCGGGCGTGCGCTTGACCCGGCCGCGATCCGGCTTCTCGAGCCCCAGCATGACGCGAACGAGCGTCGTTTTGCCGGCGCCGTTGGGTCCGATCACGGTCACGATTCGACCCGGCATCACCGCGACGTCGACGTTGTCGAGCAGCGGGCGCCCGGCGCGCGACAGGCTCACACCGTCGAGCTCGACGAGGGGTGTCGGGCCGCTCATCGGCTGGCGTCGGCGCAGGCGCGGCAGGTCCCGCTGACTTCCACCACGCGCGACTCCACCGTGAAGCCGATGCGGTCGGCGCCACGCTCGATGCTTCGCGAAATGGCCGTTTCCGCCAGCTCGGCGACATCGCCGCAGACCCGGCAGATGAAGATGCCGACGTCGTGACCACTGCTCGGCTGGTTGCAGCCGACAAAGGCGTTCAGCGACTCCACGCGATGCACGAGGCCGCATTCGAGCAGGAACTCGAGGCTGCGGTACACCGTGGGGGCCTGTGCGCGATGACCATCACGAACCAGCTGTTCGAGCAGTGCGTACGCCGTGACCGGCTGATGACTCTGCCAGACGAGCTCGAACACGCGACGCCTGAGCGGCGTCAGGCGCAAACCGCGATCGGCGCAAACGGCCTCGGCCTGGACCAGGGCGGCGTCGACGCAGGCGCGGTGATCGTGCCGGGGAGAGGGAAATGCCTTGCTGATGGTGTCGCGACTCATGGCGGGTCCTCTTTCAGCGCTCGTCCAGGCAGTCGATGACGGCGTCGGCGAAACCGGCAAGCAACGCCGGGTAGGCGTCGGGGCCGGGCTCGACCCCGACGCCGAGCGGATCCAGCGTGGCGATTCGGGCACCGGTACCGTCAGCCACGGCTTCGACCAGGGCACCGGGAAACTGCGGCTCGCTGAAGATGCAGCGCACACCGGCCGCCTCCACTTCGCGACGCAGCGCCTGCATCCGCGCCACGCCCGGCGCGATCTCGGGACGCAGGGAGATCGCGCCCCGGTTGTTCAGTGCCATTTCCGCTTCGAAGTACTGGTACGCATCGTGAAACACCATGAACGGGGCGTCGGCAACCGGGGCGAGCCGTTCGCGCAGGGACGGCTCGAGCTCGTCCAGCCCGCGCGAGAAGCGCATGGCATTTCCGGTATAAAGCGCACGGTTGGCCGGATCCCGGGCCGCGAGCTGCACCGCGACGGCGTCGGCCATGCGACGCGCATTGCTCATCGACAGCCACAGATGCGGATCGTACAGGTCATTTTCGTCGTCGTGTGCCGCGTGTCCGTGCGCATCATCGTGCGTCGCATGCTCGAGGGGATCGCGAAACGGCAGCCGACGAACACCGGGCGCGTCCGCCAGGGCAATCACCGCGGCGTCGCCGGCCAGGGCCTGCAGCGGACGCACCAGGAACGTCTCCAGGGCCGGGCCGATCCAGAACACGATGCCGGCATCATCGAGCAGGCGTGCCTCGGACGGGCGCATGGCATGGCCGTGCGGGGTCAGCGACGGCGCCAGCAGCAGGGCGGGTTCGCCCGCCCCGCGCATCACCGCGGCGACAATGGCATGCACGGGCAGGATGCTCGCGACCACGCGCGGCACATCGGCGCGCGCCGGCAGGCAGAGCGCCAGCAGGAGGAGGAAGGGGAGTATTCGGTGCACGGGAGGACATCTTCCAAAATGTTAGTTTATAACATCTCGTTTATCCCGATGCACTCTCCCGTTCCGTCTACTTGGTGCCGTAGATCCGGTCGCCGGCATCGCCCAGGCCCGGCAGGATGTAGCCGTGATCGTCGAGGCAGCGATCCAGCGCCGCGGTATAAATCGGCACGTCGGGATGCGCTGTCGAAAAGGCCTTCACGCCCTCGGGTGCGGCCAGCAGGCACAGGAACTTGAGATTCACGGCGCCGGCCGACTTGATTCGCTGCACGGCGGCGACTGCCGAGTTGGCCGTGGCCAGCATCGGGTCGACCACGATGACGCGTCGATCCGGCAGGTCCTCCGGCACCTTGAAGTAATACTCCATCGCCTGCAGCGTCTCCGGATCGCGATACAGGCCGACGTGACCGACGCGCGCCGAGGGCACCAGGTCGAGCATGCCGTCGAGCAGCCCGTTGCCGGCGCGAAGGATGGAGATGAAAACGAGTTTTTTCCCCATCAGCACCGGCGCCTGCATCTCTTCCATCGGGGTGCGAACGGTTTCGAGCTCCACCGGCAGATCGCGTGTCACCTCGTAGGCGAGCAGCAGGGAGATCTCGCGCAGCAATTGACGGAACTTCGAGGTCGCGGTGTCGTGCCGGCGCATCAGCGTGAGCTTGTGCTGCACCAGGGGGTGGTCGACGATGGTGACGTTTTGCATGATCGTGGCCTCGAAGTCGTTCCGCCGGCCAGCCCGGCGCGTGATTTTTTCGCCCGTGATTCTATCGCGTCGCGGCGCGCGCGGCCCGGACGGCTCGACGCGGATATAATCCGGCGACCGTCCCCACCAGGAAGGCGAGCCCACCCATGTCCCTCGAACCGCGTTGCGACCCGCGTCACGAGGTGCTGTTCGAGCCCGTTGCCATCGGGCCGGTAACCGCGCCCAACCGCTTTTACCAGGTACCGCACTGTACCGGCATGGGACGCGCGCGACCGCGGGCGCTGGCGGCGATGCGCGGCGTGAAGGCGGAGGGCGGCTGGGGCGTGGTCAACACGGAGTACTGTTCCATCCACCCGTCGTCCGACGATACGCCCTACCCTTACGCCAGCCTGTGGGACGACAACGATGTGCGCGCCCACGCCCTGATGGTGGAATCGGTGAAGCGGCATGGCGCCCTGGCCGGTGTCGAGCTGTGGTACGGCGGCAGCTACGTCGCCAGCCTCGCCTCGCGTCAGCCGCCGATGGATCTCGTCAGCATTCCCTCGCGCATCGACCCGGTTCAGTGCCGCGTGATGGATCGCCGCGATATCGCGGACCTGAGACGCTGGCACCGGGATGCCGCGCGGCGAGCGGTGACGGCCGGCTTCGACATCGTCTACGTCTACGCCGCCCACGGCTACCTGCTCAACCATTTTCTCTCGCCGCTGACGAACCGTCGTAGCGACGAATATGGCGGGTCGTTGACCAACCGCGTCCGCATCGTGCGCGAGCTGCTCGAGGAGACGCGCGAGGCGATCGGCGCCGACCGCGCGCTGGCCATTCGTTTTCCCATGGCAAAGCTGTCCGGCGACGGCCCTTGCACCGAAGAATTGCACGAGATGCTCGCCCTGCTCGGTCCGCTGGCCGACCTGTGGGACGTGGTCGTCGACGACTACACCGTCGAGATGGGCAGTGCGCGATTCGTCGCCGAAGCGGCGCAGGAAGACGCGGCGGCGAAGGTCCGCGCCATCGTCGGGCGGCCCGTGGTCGGCGTCGGCCGGTTCACCTCGCCGGACACCATGGTGCGCATGATCGACCGCGGCGTCCTCGATTTCATCGGCGCCGCGCGGCCCTCGATTGCCGACCCGTTCCTGCCGACCAAGATTCGCGAGGGCAGAATCGACCAGATCCGCGAGTGCATCGGTTGCAACATCTGCTACGCGGGCGACTCGCGCGGACACCCGCTGCGATGCACGCAAAACCCGACCATGGGCGAGGAGTGGCGCAGCGGATGGCATCCGGAGCGCATCGAACCGGCGGCGTCGTCTCGCGCCGTGCTGGTGGTCGGCGCGGGCCCGTCGGGCCTGGAGGCGGCGGTGGCGCTGGCGCGCCGCGGTTACGAGGTGACCCTGGCCGATGCGGCCGATGCGCCCGGCGGGCGCATCAACCGCGAGAGCGCGCTGCCGGGCCTCGCGACCTGGGCGCGGGTTCGCGATCACCGCCTGCAACTCGCGGCCAGGCTGGCCAACCTCGAGATCTACCCGGGCAGCCGACTCGCGGCCGGCGACGTGCTCGAGTTCGGTGCGCCCGTGGTCGCGATTGCCACCGGCGCGCGATGGCGACGGGACGGCGTCGGGCGCCACCATCGCGCCGCCATCGACGGTTTCGATCACCCCGCCGTGTTCACCCCTGACGATTTCACCGCCGCCGGCGCGCCGGCGCTTCCCGACGGTCCCGTGGTGATCTACGACGACGACGGCTACTACATGGCGGCAGTGCTCGCCGAACGTTGCGCCGACCGCGACACGCCCGTCACGCTGGTCACCACCGGCACGGCCGCCGCACAATGGACGGGCTACACCGACGAATTCCATGCCACCAACGCGCGGCTCATCGAACGCGGCGTCAGCGTCGTCGCCAGCCACGCGGTGAGCGGCTTCGACGGCACGCATGCGCGCATCGAGTGCCTGTTCACCGAACGGACCCGCGAGTTGCCCGCGGCGAGCGTGGTGACCGTGACGGCGCGCGAGCCGGTCGACTCGCTGTATTATGAACTGGCGGGCAGGACCGACCACGGAATCGAGGTGCTCGAGCGCGTCGGCGACTGCCTTGCACCGGGCCTGATCGTCCATGCAGTACATGGCGGCCATCGCTTCGCCCGGCGACTCGATGTCGAAACCGAAACCTTCGCGTCGCGACGTGAAACCGGACTTGTCTGACAACGGGAGGCACAGCGAACCCATGAGCCAGCACGAAGAGGAGTACACCGACAGCCTGATCGACTTTCTCGAGGTGGTCTGGGGTGAAGGCTACCTGTCGCCAGGCGGCGCCGAGGAAGTCTCGCGCATCCTCGAGGGCAGCGATCTTCGCGGCAGGCACGTGCTGGACATCGGCTGCGGCTCGGGCGGCATCGCGATGGAGCTGGTTGAGAAATATGGCGCGGGCCGCGTGACGGGGATCGATATCGAGGACGGCGTGCTCGCCCGCGCGGCCTCACGCGTCGAGGCCCGTGGCCTGCTCGATCGCATCATCCTGCAGCGCGTCGACCCCGGCCCCCTGCCCTTCGATGACGCCAGTTTCGATATCGTGTTCAGCAAGGACTCGATGATTCACATCCCCGACAAGGAAGCGCTGTTCGCCGAGGTGCACCGAATCCTGGCGCCGGGCGGCTGGTTCATCGCCAGCGACTGGCTGATCAGTCACGACGGCGAACCGTCGCGCGAGATGAAGCACTACGTCGCCCTGGAGGGATTGAGCTTCGGCATGGCGTCGCCCGATCGCTACCGCACAGCGCTGGAGGCGGCCGGATTCGACCAGGTCCGCATGATCAATCGAAATCCGTGGTACGTCGAGGTCGCGCGTCGCGAACGCGACGCGATCGCCGGCGAGTTGTACCAGCGCGCCTGCGCGGCCGCCGGCAAGGATGTCGTCGACCACAACGTCGACACGTGGAATGCCATGCTCGTGGTGCTCGAATCCGGCGAACACTGTCCGCACCACCTGCGGGCGCGCAGGCCCTAGACGCGTTGCCGGCCAATCCTGGCCGCGGCGACACGCGTCGGTCGGATGAGCCGAGGACGCGATTCGACGAGCGACGAGAGCGGGTTTCGCGCAACGCCGCGTCGGGTGACGTCCCCGCTGGCGCGGGAACGGATCGAATCTGCAGGCTGCCTTCGCCGAGGACCTCGTCACCCTTGCGTCGGGCCGCGCGCAAGACGTGCTCCGATGTCGAGCGCAGATGTCCTGCGCGGACGGCGGGACTGCGAATCAGGCTGCCTGCATCGCCTCGTTCACGCTCGCCAGGGTGCCGGCCGCCGGCGCGTCGACCAGCCCCGCCACCGGCAGGTGCCGCTTGATACGACGGTGAAATCCGACGACGCCGTGCTCCAGGTCCGACAGCATGTCGACCGGAAACACGCTCGACCGCACGCCTTCCTGCAGCCACTTGCACAGGTTGCGGTCCTCCCTGTCGGTGAGCATGTTGACGCGGTGATTGAGGTAGCGCGACACGCGCACTTCGCGACGATCGTCGGGCAACGCATAGCTGCGGCCGACAATGGCCGTCCGCTGCACGCCGACCGGCACCGTCATGTAGAACTCCAGCATGTCCGGGTAAATCGCGAACACCATGTTCGGATAAACGCCCACGTAGAGCCACAGGCGCTTGTGGTCAGCCGGCAGATGGCCGAAGTCCGGGAGCAACCGCTTGTACTTGTCCACGCTCCACAGGCGCGCCGGCCTGTCGTCGACGACTCCGGTGGAGTAGACGACACCGCCGGTCTCGAGGTCCTGGTAGGTTCGGCCGTAGAGCTGCTGCAGGCTCGGGTGAGCCATAGGTACGTGATAGCCTTCATTGTCGACGTCATGGATGATCTTCCAGTTGTAGTCGTACTCGGTGCGATAGCGCTCGCCGAACGGCACGACCTCCGCCATGCGATACGGCGCGACGAGATGATCGACCGGCGCGAGCTGCTCGGCCAGGGACGGCCCGTTGCCGGCGAAACGCACGAAGACGAAGCCGTTCCAGACCTCGAGGTCCAGCGGCACCAGGCCGTGTCGGGACTTGTCGAGATTGCCGAACGTGTTCGGCGCCGGCGTGTTCTTCAGCGAGCCGTCCAGGTTGTAGGTCCAGCCGTGGAACGGGCAGACGATGGATCGCGCGCAGCGACCGCGCTCGCCCTCGACCACGCGCGAACCGCGATGCCGGCAGACGTTGTGAAAGGCACGAACATCGCCGCCTTCGTCGCGCAGCACGAGCGCGCGCTCGCCCGCCGCGTCGAACGTGATGTAGTCGCCGCGTCCGGTCAGCTCGCTGACGTGACCGACCAGCTGCCAGTTGCGCTTGATGAGGGTGTCCATCTCCAGGTCGAACAACTCGGCATTGCGATACGTCCAGGGCGCCAGCATGCCGTCGCTGACGGGCCCCGGCCCGGCCTCGCGCGGCCGCGCCGGCGACTTCTCGCCCGGCGTCGCTTCGCCTCGAAAATGATCCGGGAACACGCTTCGCAGGTAGGCCATGCAGGTCGCGCGGGCGGCGGCACGATCGAATGCCGGATCGGCCATGCACGCCTCCCAGAACGAATCGATCAGGGCGTCGAAGGCCCGCGCCAGGGCGCGCGCTTCGGCCTCGCTGGCCGACCCGAGTTCACCGAACAGGCCGTCGATGCGTACCTGCATGTCGCTCTCCCTCTGGCCGAAAATGCGCAGGTAGTCCTCCCGCGCCTGGCTCTCGCCCCAGAACGCGTACCACGTCGACGCGGTGCGCGGATTGAGGATTTTCTCGTCCAGGTTGACGTCGACGATGGCGACGAGCGCCTCCTCGGCGCCGCGTGAGCGGTCCAGCGCCCGGGTGAGCGCGGCCTCGTACTCGCTGGCGATGAACTTGAGGGTTTCCAGCAGCAAGGGTTCCTTGCCCTTGAAATAAAAGCTGACGATACCGGTCGACATGCCGGCAATGGCGGCGACCTTGGCCACGGTAATGCGCGAGATGCCGTGCCGGCGAATGCCTTCCATGGTGGCTTCGATGAGTTGGGCGCGACGATCCTGGCGCGCATCGGTATCGACGGCGTGGTTGAGAGCGGACTCGGTCATGATGGGACGGCCTCCTGTGCCGGTTCCGTGAATTTTGAATAATTATACAAGTATTTTGAACGTACATTCAAGTCATGGGCAGGCCACCAGGAACGCCAATCGGCCAATTGACGAGAAACTTCATGTCGATTATTCTCGACATATGGACATTACAACGGCCACGCGGCGTCTCGGCGCCCTCTCCCAGGAAACCCGGCTGGAAACCTTCCGCCTGCTGGTCCGCGCGGGACCGGACGGCATGGCGGCGGGATCGATCGCCGGCACGCTCGGCACGCCGCACAACACCCTGTCGTCGCACCTGGCGATCCTGGCGAATGCCGGGCTCGTGCGCTCGCGGCGGGACGGGCGGTCGGTGATCTACACCGTGGATTTCGACGGCACGCGCGAACTGCTGTCGTTCCTGGTCGAGGACTGCTGCCAGGGGACACCGGAAGTCTGCGCGCCCGTGCTCGACAACGTCCTGTCAAGTTGCTGTGCACCAACCGAAACCAACGGAGCCTGATATGAAACGCATGCATGTGAACATGGCGGTGACCGACCTCGAAGCGTCGATCCGTTTCTACAACGTGCTGTTCGACGCCGAACCCAGCGTGCTCGAGGACGACTATGCGAAGTGGATGCTCGAGGATCCCCGCGTGAACTTTGCGATCACCACGCGCGGCGGTCGCAAGGGAGTCGACCACCTCGGCATCCAGGTGGAAAGCGACGAGGAACTCGCCACCGTCCACGCGCGACTGAAAGATGCCGGCGAGCGCCTCGTTGAACAGGGCGAAACCACCTGTTGCTATGCGCATTCCAGCAAGAACTGGACATTCGATCCGGAAGGCATTGCCTGGGAGACTTTCCTGACGCGCGGTCGAAGCGCCGTCTACGGAAGCGACCCCATGGACAAGGCCGCCGGTTCGGCCTGCTGCGACCGGCCCCGCGAACCGACGACCGACGAGGCATCGGCATGCTGCCGATGAGCTCGCGCCCGACGATCCACTGTCCCGGCACCCCGGGCGCGACCGGTTCGCGCCGGGAGCGACGGGCATGACATCGACCGCGATCACGGCGCCGGCGGTTTCGCCGATGGGACGATTCGAACGCTACCTCTCGGTCTGGGTGGCGCTTTGCATCGCCGCCGGCGTCGCCCTCGGCGCCGCGCAGCCCGGGCTCTTCGAGTTCATCGCCGGCCTCGAGTACGCCCACGTGAACTTTCCCGTGGCCGTGCTCATCTGGGTGATGATCTATCCGATGATGGTGAACGTGGATTTCAGCTCGCTCAGGGACGTCGGCAGGAAACCGAAGGGCATCTGCATTACCCTGGTGGTGAACTGGCTGGTCAAGCCGTTCACCATGGCCATGCTCGGCATCGTGTTCTTCGAGCACGTGTTTGCGGGCCTGGTCGATCCACGTTCGGCACAGGAATACATCGCCGGCATGATCCTGCTCGGCGTGGCGCCGTGCACAGCCATGGTCTTCGTCTGGAGCCAGCTCGTGCGCGGCGATGCCAACTACACGCTCGTGCAGGTCTCCATCAACGACGTGATCATGGTGTTCGCCTTCGCGCCGATTGCCGCACTGCTGCTCGGCGTCACCGAGATCGTCGTGCCCTGGGAAACCCTGCTGCTTTCGGTCGGCCTTTACGTCGTGATTCCGCTGGCAGCGGGCTACGCGACCCGTCGCGTCCTGGACGGCCGAGGCGACGGCGATCGCATCGCCGCGTTCACGGCGACGGTCAAGCCCTACGCCGTGATCGGACTGCTGGCCACCATCGTGTTGCTGTTCGGGTTCCAGGCACAGACCATTCTCGCCAGGCCGATGGTCATCGCGCTGATCGCCGTGCCCCTGCTGGTGCAGGCCTACGGAATCTTCCTGCTGGCGTACGGCTGGGCCTGGCTGTGGCGCGTGCCGTTCGATACCGCCGCGCCGGCCGCGCTCATCGGCACCTCGAACTTCTTCGAACTGGCGGTGGCGGTGGCCATCAGCGTGTTCGGCCTGAACTCGGGCGCCGCGCTGGCCACGGTCGTGGGGGTGCTGGTGGAAGTCCCGGTCATGCTGTCGCTGGTCGCGCTGGCAAACCGCACACGTCGACACTTCCCCTGAGAGCGCGCCCCGGCTTCGCCGCGATCAATCGTCGGCGGGCAGCGCCAACAGCGCGTCCGGCGCCCACGACAGCCACAGGTCGGCGCCGTCGGCGAGCCGCTTCGCGGCGTCGGCGTCGGCATTCTGTGCCGACACCGCCAGCGGCCGCGATAGCCCGTTCACGCTCACGAAGTAGTGGCTGCGGTCACCGAGGTAGGCGGTGTTCTGCATGCGACACGGCGCCTTGTGTCCCGCCGACGGCTCCTCGGCATGCAGCGAGAGTTTCTCCGGCCGCACCGCGACGACCAGCGGCGCCGAGCCGTTGCCCGCGGCACCGTTGACCACCGCCACGCGGCCCAGTCCGTCGGCTTCGACCTCCCCGGCGTCCGCGGCGCCGTTGACGCGCCGGCAGGGCAGGAAGTTCATCTTGCCGATGAAGCCGGCCACTTCCACCGACGCGGGTCGCTCGTAGAGGTCGCGCGGCGTGGCTACCTGCACCGGCCGACCATGGCTCATCACCGCGACGCGGTCGGACATGGTCAGCGCCTCCTCCTGGTCGTGAGTGACGAAGACGAAGGTGATGCCGACGCTGCGCTGCAGGGTGCGCAGTTCGAGTTGCATCTCCTCGCGCAGCTTGCGGTCGAGGGCGCCGAGCGGCTCGTCCAGCAGCAATACCTTGGGCCGCTTGATCAGCGCGCGCGCCAGCGCCACGCGCTGGCGCTGACCGCCGGACAGTTCGTTGGAGCGGCGTGATTCATAGCCCGACAACTTCACCATCTCGAGCGCCTCGCTCACCCGCTTCGCCACCTCGGCCTTGTCCAGCCGGTCGCGACGAAGCCCGTAGGCAACGTTCTGCGCGACGTCCAGGTGAGGGAAGATGGCGTAGCTCTGGAACACCATGTTGGTGGGGCGCCGATGCGGCGGCACCGCCGCCATCGGCATGCCGTCGATGATCACGTCGCCCCGGGTCGGCGTTTCGAAACCGGCGATCATGCGCAGCAGCGTGGTCTTGCCACAGCCCGACGAGCCGAGCAGGGAGAAGAATTCGCCGCGGGCGATGTCCAGGCTCACGTCGTCCACCGCCTTGAAGGCGCCGAATGCCTTGGTGATGCCTTTCAGGGAAATGAACGCGTCAGTCAAGGGTCACCTTTGCCGAATCATCGTTGTACGAACTGCGCCGCCTGAGGTACTCGGCCAGCGCGATGACGAAGAAGGACACCAGCAGGATGCACGAACCGAGCGCGAGCACGCCCGGCAGGCGCTGCGGAAAGCGAAGCTGGTTCCACATGAATACCGGCAGCGTCGGATCGGTGCTGCCGAGGAAGAAGGCCATGATGAACTCGTCGAAGGAGATCGTGAAGCACAGCAGGAAGCTCGCCGTGATACCCGGCATGGCCATGGGCACCGTCACCCGCCAGAACGTCCACCAGGCATTCTCGCCGAGATCCGCGGACGCCTCCTCCATGGAACGGTCGAAGCCTTCGAATCGGGACATCAGCACCGCCATGGCGAAGGGCACGCAGAGCAGCACGTGGCCGATCGTCACGGTGATCAGCGAGAGCGTACCGCCGGCCTGCATGATGACGATCAACAATGCCGTCCCGAGTATGATTTCCGGCACTACCAGGGGCAGCATGATGGCGCCGATCACCGGCCTGGAGCCGGGCATGGTGTAGCGCGTCACCGCCTTGGCCGCAAAGATGCCGAGGAAGGTGCTGATGGTGGCCGTGGCCAGCGCCACCCGGATACTGTTGCCGAGCGCGGAGAGAAGCTGATCGTTGCCGATCATGGACTCGTACCACTGGGTGGTGAATCCCTTGAGCGGAAAGGAGATGTAGATCGAGTCGTTCAGCGAGAACACCGGAAGGAAGAGTACCGGCACGTAGAGAAAGGCAAGATACAGAATCGCGTAGACGGCCAGGGGCCGGTTCTTCTCCCTGCCGATCCCGCTCATCGCATCGCCCTCACCCGATTCTCGCCGTGGCGCGTCGCACGGCGAAGACGAAGACCAGGACCATGGCCGTCACGATGACCATCGACGACAGCGCCAGCGCCGCGCCGAGCGGCCAGTTGTTGCCTCGCGCGAACTGGAACTGGATGGCGTTGGAGATCATGTAGCCGTCGGTGCCGCCGACCAGGGAAGGCGTCACGTAGTCGCCGACGGTGGGGATGAAGATCAGCACCGACGCGGCGATGATGCCGGGCAGCGACAGCGGCAAGACGACGCGAAAGAATCTCGCCACGGGTCCGTCACCGAGATCCGTGGCGGCCTCGAGCAGGGAACGATCGATTTTCTCCAGCGACACGTAGATCGGCAGGATGGCGAAGGCGGCCCAGGCATGGGTCAGCGTGATGACGACGGCAGTCGGATTGTAGAGCAGGAAGGTCAAGGGCTCGGTGATCGCGCCGAGAGAGATCAGGCCCGAGTTGATGGCGCCGTTGTAGCCGAGGATGATCTTCCAGGCGAACACGCGCAGGAGGTAGCTGGTCCAGAACGGCAGGGTCATGAGAACGATCCAGACCATCTTGTGACGCTTCACGTGGAAGGCCACGTAGTAGGCGACCGGATAGGCCAGCAGCACGGTAAAGAGGGTCGTCAACAGCGAGATGCCGAGCGAGCGCACGAACAGGATGCGGTACATCTCTCGCGTGAAGGCATCGCTGTAATTCTTCAGCGTGAACGTGGTGTCGAAGGTGGTGCCGGCCAGCTGGGTCCAGAAACTCAGCACCACCATGCCGATCATCGGGATCACCATGATGCCGAGCATGACCACCAGGGTAGGCGACAGCAGCAGGTAACCGCGCAGGGCCTCGCTGCGCATGACCATGCGCCGCCACGCGGACGTGCGTGGCGGCGCCTGTGCCGCTGCGGCCGCGGTGCTCACACGATAAACACCGCGACGGCTACCGGTTCGTGACCGGGCAATCCCTGCGTCGACATGACCGGTCTAGAAGCCGGTTTTCACGCTTTCGAAATCACGATTCATGCGGGTCTCCACCTCGTCCGTCTGCGGAAAGATGAAGTTGCCGGCATTGATGTAGTCGGTCGGGTTGACATCCAGCCCGAGACCG
>JAUIDF010000059.1 GCA_030429125.1 Gammaproteobacteria bacterium
CCGCGGGGACTGGGAACAGATGGTGGCGTTCCTCGGCGACAACGTGGGCGACCACCTGCGGGCGGCGACCGCGAACGTGCGGGGTGGTGGATCGTCGCACTTCGAGCAGTCGGTGCTCGCCGACGAACTGTCGAGCGCCCGGCTGGTGCTGCCCTGGCTGATGGGGGCACTGGGCGCGCCGGCGGCGTTCACGGGGTTCCTCGTGCCGATCCGCGAGGCCGGCGTACTGCTGCCGCAACTGGCGGTGGCGGCGCGCATCCGCTCGATGCCGCTCAGGAAAACAGCGTGGATGACCGGCGCGGCCCTGAGCGCCGCGGCGCTCGCGCTGATGGCGCTGATCGCCTTCACCCTCGACGGCATCGCCGCCGGTTTCGCGCTGATCGCCGCGCTCGTCGCCTATTCGCTGGCGCGCGGCATCTGCTCGGTGGCGGCCAAGGACGTACTCGGCAAGACCGTCTCCAAGACCCGACGGGGCAACCTCATGGGCCTCGCCAGCGGCATCGCGGCCGGGGCGACGCTGCTCGTCGGCATCGTCCTCGGACTGTGGCGCGACGCCGGCCAGGGCGTCGTGGTGGTGGCCCTGCTGCTGGTGGCGGGCGCGGTGCTGTGGATTCCCGCCATCGGCTTCATCCGCGCCATGGCCGAACAGCCGGGCGCCACCGAGGGCGGCGGCAACGCCCTGGATGCCGCGCGCGAGGGACTGCACCTGGTGCGCACCGACGCGCCTTTCCGGCACTACCTCATCGCCCGCTCGCTGCTTCTGAGCGTCGCCCTGGCGCCGCCGTTCTACGTGCTGCTGGCCCAGGGACAGGGCGGCGGCATCACCGACCTCGGCCTGCTGGTGATCGCCGGCGGTATTGCCGGCAGTATCGGCGCACCGGTGTGGGGGCGGCTGTCGGATCGATCCTCGCGCGCCGTCATGGCGCTGGCCGCCCTGCTGGCCGGCGCGCTCGGCCTGGGTACCTTTTTCCTGTCCGTCGCCTGGCCGGACCTGCTGGCCCACGGCAGCGTGCACGCGGTGCTGTTCGGCCTGTTGTCATTGGCCCATGGCGGCGTTCGCCTCGGCCGCAAGGTCTACCTGGTGGACATGGCCGACAGCGGCAACCGCGCCACCCTGGTGGCGGTGAGCAACACCGTCATCGGCGCCGTGATGCTGCTCGCCGGACTCATCGGCATACTCGGTGACGTGCTCGGTGCCGCGACCCTGATCGGTCTGCTGGGACTGGCGTCACTGGCGTCGGCGGTCTACGCATGGCGCCTTCGGGACGTGTCGGGATAGAGGCGCCGGTGGCCACCGGCGCCGCAGCGGCGAGGCCGGGTCAGGGGGTGGCGCGAAAGCGCTTCGCGTCCTCGGCGGCATAAGTCGCCACGGCACCGTCGATGGCGGTGGTGGCCGCGACCTGGGCAACCACGTCCGGCAGCCGGCCGCCGGGAATCGCACACGTCAGCTCCGTGTTCGACAGCCCCGTGCGCACCCGGCTCAGCATGCAGCCGACGCTCACCGCGACCTGGTCGTACTCCTTGGCAATGGGCACGATGTGGCACTGGGGCTTGCCCTCGAAGCGCAGGCCCGGCACCGCGTCCGAGAGCACCATGGCCTGCTTGGCGTTCAGGCGCAGGAACACCACGTCCGGCTCCACCGGACACTCCGCCAGCGGGCCGTAGCTCACGTAACGCCAGGCGCGCTCGACCACCGGGATCTCGGGGAACACCTCCTCGCTGACCCAGCCGGCCTCGAGAATGGCGGCGACATCGGCACCGCCGGCCGCCTGCTCGAGGGTCTTGAAGCCGTGGGTTAGGCTGCCCACGCTGCAGTTGGCGTGATCCGCGGCCTCGGTGGAGAACATGCCCTTGGACGCGTGCATCCAGAACACGCAGCCCGCGGGCACGCGACCGGTGCGGCCGTCGCCGGTCGGCGGCGGCATGGGGGCGTCGAAGGCCGGCACGCCGTCGATGGGTTCGTCCGAGAAGACGATGGCCAGCGGCGCGTGGGACAGCGCCAAGGCGCTGCTGAGTTGGTCGGCGAGTTGCTGTCTCGCGTTGGGCATGTCGTGGGTCTCCCGTGGTGAGCCTGATCCGCCGCGCACTGTACCAGCGAAGGGCACGGCCTGCCTATGGCATCGGCGTCGTCGTGCGCGGCGGCGCGACGACGCGCAGGCGGCTGACGCCGTCCGCCGGGGTCACGTCGACGCGCCGGTCGATCCAGTCCCTGAGCTCCGACACGTGCGAAATGATGCCGATCATGCGCCCCTCCTTGCGCAGGTCGACCAGCGTATCCATGGCCAGCTGCAAGGAGTCGGCGTCGAGACTACCGAAGCCCTCATCGACGAACAGGGCGTCGAGGCGAATGCCGCCGGCATGCGCCTGCACCACGTCCGACAGCCCGAGTGCCAGGGACAGCGCCGCCATGAAGCTCTCGCCACCGGACAGGGTCGAGGCGGCGCGCGTGCGGCCGGTGTAGGCGTCCTCGACTTCCAGGTCGAGGCCGGACTGGCGCCGCCCGTCGACCGGTTCGTCGCGGCGCAGCAACCGGTAGCGTCCACGGCTCATGACCGCGAGGCGGTGGCTGGCCTGGCCGAGAACGTCGTCGAGCAACGCGCCGAGCACGAAGCGCTGCAGATTCACGTTCAGCGCATTGTCACCCGAGGCAACCGCCGCCAGCTGCCCCGCGACGCCAAACTCGGCGTCCACCGCGTCCGCCTGCGCCTGCAGCCGGTCGATGGACTCGCGCAGTGCCCGCATTGCCTCGTGCCGCTGACGCGCACGGTGAAGCGACTCGGCGGCGGTTTCCGCCGCTTGCCGTGCCATCTCCTGCGCCGCCCGCGCCGATTCGACGTCGGGGCGCGCGGCATCGGCCACCGCCGCGCGCGTGCGCTCGAGGTCTTTCGCCGCGTCCCGCAGGGCGTCTGCAAACTCGCGATGAATCTGGCGCAGACGATCGAGCTCGTCCGTTGGCAGGCGCGCCGACGCGAAGGCCGCGGCATCGGCGAATGGACTGCCTGCCAACGCCTCGTCCCAGGCCCGGCGGGCGTCAGCCAGTGCCCGCTCGGCACGGGCAAGGGCAAGTGCCTGCCCCGATTCCCGCTCGCGCGCGGCCGCCAGTTCAGTGGCGCAGACGTTGTAGTGTGCCTCGGCCGCCTCGCGCGAACGGAGCAGCTCGCCGTGCTCCCGCTCGGCCGCCTCGCGCCGGGCCTCGACCGCGCCGTCGGCGCGCAGCGGCTCGGGCAGCTCGGCCTCGAGGGTTTCGACAGCCGCCGCGAGGCTGGCCCGCCGTTCCGCCAGGGCGGCATGACGGTCATCGGCATGCGCCAGCGCGGCGTCGAGCTGCCGGCCGCGATCCTCGGCCGCATCCCGTGCTCGTCGCGCCTGGTCCAGCGCCGACTTTGCCGATGCGGCGTCGTGCAGCGCCTGCGCCAACGACTCGACCTGCGCCGCCAGTGTCTCGGCGGTCTCGTCTTCGACCGACGCGCGCACGGACTCGACGTGATCCCGCCCCGTCTCCCATGCCGCGCGCGCTGCCGTGAGCGCCGACTCGACACGATTCGACGCCGCGCGCGCTTCCTCCTCCCGGCCCCGGGCGGCGGCAAGCATCGCGTCCGTTGCTTCGCCTGTGCTGCGCGCCGGCGCCGGGTGGTCGACGCTGCCGCACACCGGGCACGGCTGCCCGTCGACCAGGGTCGTCGCCAGCCGCGCCGCGGCAGTGCCCTCGCGACGCGCCTCGATTTTCTCGCGTGCCGCCTTCGCCGCCGACAACTCGCCGCGCCGCGCGCCGACCTCGGCCTCCAACCTTGCGAGGCGTTTCTCCTCGTCGACGAGAGCCACCTGTCGAGCGTCCAAATCCCGGCGATGGGCCAGGCGCTCGCGTGCGCGCTCTGACCGGGATTCGAGCAGACCATGATTCGCGGCAGGACCGGACAACGCCTCGATCTTTGCTCGCAAGGCCGCGATCCGGTCCCGGGTGGTCGTCAGTTCCTCGCGCACGGTCGCGCGCTCGCCATTCGCCCGATCGAGGGCGGCCGCCACGTTGGCCAGTTCCCGTCGTTGCGAGGCGAGTTTTTCCGCGCCAAGGCGATGCCTCTCCAGGATACGCAATTCGGCGGCGAGGTCGCCGATGTGATCACTGGTCCGCCGCGCCGCCTCCAGTCGCTCCCGGGCCTCGCCAATAGCCGCCTCGGCGCTCTCGCGCTGGTGGATGGCGTCGCCTCGCGACGCGCGTGCCCGGGACTGTTCGCCTTCGCGCTCCAGGCATCGATCGTGCGCCACGGCGATGCGTGCGGCGGCGTCGGCCCGGTCCACGACCCGGCCCCGCTTGTCGTGATCGTCCCGCTGCGCATCAAGTCGGACCTGGCGTGCCGCGGCCGCGTCCAGCGCCTGAAACCCGGCTTCGAGTTGCCGCGCCGCATTGAAATCCTCCAGCGCCTTCGCCTGTGCGGCCTGCGTCGAGGTCCATTCGTCCTCGAGCCTCGCGATCGACGCGGCCTTCTCCACCAGGGCGGCGTCGAGCGCGTCCAACGATTCGAAGTCCTGCCCCGCCAACGCGCCGGCCATGCGCTGTTTCAGGTCGCCGTGGCGACGGCGCAGTTCGCCGGCGGCGGCCGACAGGGATTCCTGCAGCCGTCGGTAGATGCCGGTGCCGAACAACTGCTCGAATATGGCCTCGCGATCCTTCGACGGCGCCATCAACAGGTCCCGGAAACGACCCTGGGGCAGCACCATGACCTGGCGAAACTGGTCGGCTGACAGGCCGGTCAGACCGACGATGGCGTCGGTGACGTCATTGGCGCGTCGTTCCGCGACGAGCGATTCACCCTCGCCGTCGACACGCCACAGGTTGGCGATGCCGGAACGCGTGGTGAAGCCCTCGCCGCGTCGCTTCGGCAGCGTTTGCGTCGGCTGTCGCTCCACGCGGTAGCGATGTCCGGCAAGCTCGAGCACCAGTTCCACGCGCGTGGCGACATCCGGGTCGGCGCGGTCGCAGCGCAGGTCGCCCGCGCTTCGTTCGCCACCCGTGCTCTCGCCGTAGAGGGCGAAGCACAGCGCATCGAGCAGCATGGTCTTGCCGGCGCCGGTGGGACCGTTGATCAGGAACAGCGGTGCCTCGCCGAGCGCCTCGAAATCCAGCGACTGGGTACCGGCGAAGGGACCGAAGGCCGTCACGGTAAGCCTGATCGGGCGCATGGCGTCAGTCCCCGTCCTCGCGGCGCAGCGCGTCGAGTGCGGCGGCGACGAGGGTGCGCCGCGCGTCGTCGAGCGGATCGCCGGTCACCTCGCGCCAGAAGTCGGCGAACAGCGGCAGCTCCCCGCGGCCTTCGCGCCGAGCCGGAGCGCGTCGTTCACCCGCGCGCCGCAGCGCGGGTCGCTCCACGTGCAGGACGTGGGGATATACGGCGCGCAGGCGCGTCATGACGTCGAGAATCGCGCGCGTGTCCTGTAGTCGCACCAGCAGGTAGTCATCGGCGTCGGCATCGTCGGCGCCCGCCGCCAACAGATCGTCGAGCAGGCCGTCGATCACCCTGAGGTCGCGGCGCGGCGCCAGCGGCACCGCCCGCGCGTCGACGCCGCCGTCGCCGTCGACGTCGACGACCAGCACCGACTTGGCGTCCTCGGACTCGGAGAAGGAATACTTCATCAACGAACCGGGATATCGCACGCGCCCGTCGAGGAAGGACTGGGCGTTGTGCAGGTGACCGAGCGCCGTGTAGTGAAAGGGTTCGAACCGGCTTGCCGACACCATCTCCGCGCCGCCCACGGACAACGGCCTCTCGGACTCGCGCGTGTCGCCACCGGTGACGAAGCAATGCGCCACCAGCACCCGCCGCGCACCGTCGGCAGGCGCATCGAGACGGGCAAGCAGTGCCGCCATGGCCTCGTCGTGTCCGGCGCAGGCCGTGCCAAGCCACGTGTTCACGGCGGCCGGATCGGCATAGGGCAGGCAATGAATGGCCACCGGACCATGGTCGTCATGCAGCACCAGCGGTGCGGGGTCGAAACGATGGCGAATATGTATGCCGCTCTTCGCCAGGGCGCGCGCACCGAAGCCGAGCCGCTCGGCGCCGTCGTGATTGCCGGGGATGACGATGACGTCGATACCGCCCTCTGCCGTGAGTCGGTGCAGCACGTCATCGAGCAGCGTGGTCGCCGCCGCCGGCGGCACCGAGCGATCGAACACGTCGCCGGCGATGATCACGACGTCGACCGACTCGCGCCGAACGACGTCCACCACCTGGTCGAGAACGTGGGCCTGGTCGTCGAGCAGCGAGACGTTGTGAAACTGGCGACCGAGGTGCCAGTCAGCGGTATGCAGGATGCGCACGGATCAGACTCGGTTCACGCCTCGACGGGAAGGTCGCGGCGATGGCGCGACGCGGGTGGTTGGGACAGGGGGCAATGGTACCTAATGCCACGACCAATGCCACGTCGCCATGCCACGACCGGATTGATATCGCCGCCCACCGTCTCTTTGCCCGATCCGTTCCCGGCAACCTTGCCGGTGAGGTTGCGCGCCGACGGTGTCGCCCTTCGTCGCCATGGCGCTGTCCGATTCGACGATGTCCCTGTCAAATGCGAAACGCAACCGGGCACGACTCTCACCAACGATCGCACGTGTCGATCGATGACGACACCACTGACACCCATCGAACGCGGCTGTCGCGAGGGACGCGAAGTCAACCCGGCTGCTCGTCATATCGGCGACACGATGCGTGGGCGAGCAGCATCACGCCGTGCGATTCGAGACCAACCGATTGCCGCCGGCGACGCTGGCATCGACGCTCGTTCGTCGCCCCGGGTGTTGTCGACGGCGCCATCGTCGAATCACACCTGCATTGCCCGGCCGGTCGATTCGAAAGAATTCGACGATAAATGACTTCCTTGTTCCTCGACACCCTCGATCCGCATCGTGAAATTATTCGGCCCGCAGTTTGAAAACTCACGGGAACAGGCAAGAGTTTCGCTAAACGGTACAGTCGTTTAGCCGGTATAACGAATAATATTCCTGAGCGAATATGTAAATACTGATGAATTACGGCGATTTACAGACGAATACCAGCACGAAATTCGAATCAGGGTGAATTCGGACTTGATTTTCCGGCACACACGGCGAATGATGAAAAGACAAGCAGGGTGAATGACTGCAAGGAGCCGGCCCCACGGATCGGCAGCGACAACTCCAGGCGCCCACCAGTACGTATTAGAAGTAGAAAAGAGGTGTGTCGCCATGCCGAACAAGACCTTGTTCATCCGCTCCATCGTGCCTGCCTTTCTGATCGTTGTCTCATTGCTGCTCGCACCGCTCTTGTACGCGGCAGTGCCGCAGGGCATCTCCTACCAGGGCCGTCTCAACGACGCGGGCGGCAACCCGCTGAACGGCTCGGTGGACATCACGTTCCGGTTGTACGAGGACGACGGCTCCGTTTATCCCGAGTTGTGGAACGAGACCCATGCAGGGGTATCGGTGAACAATGGCATCTTCAACGTCGTACTCGGCGCTGTTACGCCGTTTCCGGCTGACCTGTTTTCAGAACCCCTGCTTCTCGGCATCCAGGTCGATACCGATCCGGAAATGACACCGCGCCGGCCGTTGTTGACTTCGCCCTACGCGTTCCGGGCCGAGTCCGTGGAACTGGGTGTCATCAATACCGACGCCCTCGCCGACGACGCCGTGGTCACCGACAAGATACAGGACGGTGCGGTGACCGCGTCGAAGATCGATGCCACCGGCCTCGATGCGGACAGTGTCGACGGGCTCGACGGCTCGACGCTGATCAACAGCGTCACCGGCGGCGTCATCAACAACGCCGACCTGGAAGTGACCGGGACGGGACGGATCAGGGCCACCGGCCTTGGCGTCGAGTTCGCCGATGGCACGGTTCAAACCACCGCGACCGGCAACGCCTCGAGCACCAGCGTCGTCAATGTCGACTGCAATACCGACAGCATCCAGGCAGCGCTCGACGCGGCGGGTCCCGGCGGCGGCCTGCAGGTCATCATCGACGGCATCTGCAACGAAAGCCTCAACGTGGGCAGCATTGCCACGCGGGTCGAGATTCGCGGCGACTGCAACGCGGGCGCCGCGGTGGACGGCATCACCGGCACCGGCGCCGCCCCGGCGCTGACCGTCGATCGCCCCGGCGCGGTGTGGCTGGCCGACCTGACCGTCAACGGCAGCGGCGACAGCGGCGTCTACGTGCAACGCAACGGCACCGTCACCATGTACGACGGCGGCTGCGGCGGCGTCACGGTCACCGGCAGCAGCTTCGGCGTGTTCGCCCAGCACGGCGGCGTGGTGGTGATGTCCGATACCAGCGCCAACGGCAACCTGGAAGGCTCGCTGCTGCTCCTCGACGGCGCAGCCGGACAGCTCCACAACGTCAATTTCGAGGAAACCCTCGACTACGACACCAACTTCGCCATCCCCGTGCAGGCCGGGCGACATTCGACGCTCCGGATTACCGGTTCGTCGACGATCATCCGCAACCTGGACGCGACCGGGCCCGACGTGCCCGGCGCCATCGACATCTTCCAGCACAGCGCGCTGCGCATCCATGACGCCGCCGTGGAAGGCCACGTCACGGTCGGCGGCTCGGCCCAGGCGAGCCTGCGCAATTGCAGCATTGCCGGCAGGATCGGGGTCTACGACGCCGGTCGCGTCGACATACGCGGCTGCCCTGTCGACGGCATCGGGAGCTTCGACGCGCGCATCGATCTCAGCGACGAATCCAGCCTGGTCGTTCGAAACGGCACCTCGGTCGACGTCGAGTCCATCTTCGTGGGTCGCAGCTATCTCGAGTTTCGCGGCGGCACCTCGGTGAGTTGCGCCAATGGACCGGGCACCTGCGACATACACGTCTCCGACGGGGACCTCTCGCTGAACACCGCCTTCGACGGCAACGAGCTGGTCGTCGGCGAGGGCGGTCGCATCAGCGTCAACGGCGGCCCGGTAACGGTCAACCGGCTCACGTTGAACAACGACGGAAAGCTCGAGGTCGGCAATGGCGGCATCGTGAATTTCGACGAGTTCAATCCAGGCACCGGAACGTTTCCCGCCTTCTACGACGGTTCCGTGCTCGGCTGCAAGAACGGGCCGGGTAGCTGCCGTGTCTGGCTGGACGCGGCGACCATGGAGCTGCAGACGAGTCTCGAGGCCGAGGAGATCAACGTCTGGAACGGCTCCGCGCTGCGGGTGCAGAACTTCGACGGCACGCCGATCACGCTGGAGGTCGTGCGCCTCGGCGCCGCCAAGCGCTCGGAGATCGTCGCCGGCACCGACGGTACGATTTCCGCCGAGGAATTTCGCGCCGAAGAATTCAGCTCGATGCAGTTCTACAACGACTCGTCCGTCGTCTGCGCCCTCGGACCGGGAACGTGCACCGTGCGGGTGGACGCGTCCACACTGCACCTGAACGTCGACTTCCATGCCGCCGATCTGACCGTTTCGAACGGCGCGGTGATGTACCTGAGCAATTTCGACGGCAACCTTGCCACGCTCGAGTTGAACGAGCTGGCCGTCGACAACCGTTCGCAGGCAGACATCTCCGAGTTCGGAGAGCTGCTGGTCGACGACGTCTACGTGTCCTTCCACAGCAGCCTGAATCTGTACGAGGGCGCCGCGTTCGGCTGCGCCAGCGGGATCGTCGATTGCGAGCTGCACGCCTCGGAGAATTCGATCCTCAGATTGATAACGGACGTGGAAGTTGTCGGCGTCCACGTCAACAGCGGCTCGTTCGTGGAAGTCTCGAACTTTCAGGGGTCGGGGCCAACGCTTACCGTCACCGATCTGCAGATCAACGAACGCTCGGAGTTCGTCGCCAGGGACGACGCCACGGTTAGCGCAGCCAACATCAACGGCGGCTCAAGCTCGTCCATCAGCCTCGATTCCAGCGCCACGTATACGTGCCCGACGCCGGGATCGTGCAGCGTGTTCTTCCGCAACGCGAACCTGCAGATCGGCACGGACGTAGAGGCGAACATCGAGTTCAGCGACTTTGCCGTGCTTGAGCTCAACGACGACGTGGACGTGATCGGCGAATTGCGGCTCAACGGGTTCGCCAAGCTCAACGCCTGGGGCAACAACGTCACCGTAGACGGCGACGTCATCCTGTACTCCGACCCGGCACCCAACTCGATCCACCTGGGGGGTTCGCTGACCGTGCTCAACGGACACAACATCGACTGCGGCGGCAACGCGAGCGGCGTGCTGACCGGCACGACACCGTCGTTCACCGGCGGCGGAGGAATCGTCGGCGCCTGTACCGACCTGACCTCGCCCTAGCGAACATGGCCCGGCGGCCATCGGCAACCTCCGCGGGTGACGACGATGAACAAGTGGACGATCCAATCGATACTCGGTGCGTCGATTGCGCTCGCCCTGGCCGCCGACGCGTCGGCGACCGGCTGCGCGATCGGTGTCGGCGGCGGCTCCTCGAGCGAGAATTACGGCGTCGAGATTGACGTCGTCGGCGCCGGCGGCGGCGATTCGAGTTCCCCGAACTTTTCGATCCGGGGCACGCTCGGACAAGTGGTCCAGAACGTCGGGAGCTCGAGCCCGAGCTACTCCGACGGCAGCGGCATGTGGGATGTTCTGATCGCCGCCGAGGGCGAGGACCCGGTCTACGACCCGGTCGGCTGTCGCGGCGAAGTCCAGGTTGCGAGCCTGGCCGACTACCAGGCCTACGTCGCCGACGACTACGGACGCGGCGGCGGCAATCGCTACAAGCACCTGCGCGTGGTCTCCAGCCTGTCGGATACGACCGTCGCCCTGCTCTCACCCTGCCGGATTCACATCGAGCAAGGGTTGTCCCTGCAGGGCGACATCGTGCTGGTGGATGCGCGCCGACGCGTCAGGTTCGGCAACCTGGTGTCGATCCAGGCCGGACAGACGTGCATCGAATCGGCCGAACGCGAAGTCCGCCTCGGCGAGGGCACCGCCGTTCTTTCCGACGAGTTGACCGTGCAATCCCGCCTTGGCACGCACATCGCGCGCGCATTCGACGTCGACGTCAGCGGCGCGGTGAAACTCGGCAGCGGCGAGGGCCCGGTCGAGATCGACCGCGACCTCACGATCCATGCCGGCGACGTACAGGTCGCGGCCAGGCGCGCGGTGATCGTTGGCGACGACGCTTACGTCGAAAGCCAGGACGGCGTTGCCCTGGTCAGCAACTCGGGGCTCCACTGGACCCTGCTCGGCGCGGACGCCACGCTGCTCGGCGACACCATCCGGCTGTCGGCGGCCGGCCTGACCGTGGTCGGGGACGACTCGCAACTCGACGCGGCTGCCTCGATCACGATCGAATCCACCGGCGTGGGTCCGCTCGGCATGGCGGCAGTCCAGCCCGGCGCGTCGTTGTCGGCCGGAACCGACATCGCCATTGCCGGGAAACGGCGAATCTACATCGGCGCCGGTACCACCGTCATCGCCACCGACACGCTGCATGTCGATGCCTGGCAGTCGTCGTGGCTGTACTGCCTGATTCACCCGACGGCCAGCTTCACCTACGCGGCGGTCACCGGCGCCTGCGCCCCGTTCGCGCCCTGACAGCCGCCGCGCCGAATCGCTGCGCGACTCCGGAAGATCGGAGGATCTGGACGACTTTACAGAGTCTTTAATATAATAGCCGTTATATAAACAACGGGATTCGTGCGTGATCGATTTCGAGTTGACCGACGAGCAGCGGCTGCTCGTCGAGACCACCCGCGCCTTCGTCGAGCGCGAGATGATGCCCCACGAGGCGACGCTGGAATCCACCGGGTGCACGCCACCCGAGCTGGCGGCATCGCTGAAACAGAAGTCCATGGCACTCGGCCTGTACGCCTGCAACATGCCCGAGAACGTGGGCGGCGGAGGGCTCGACGCGGTATCGGTGACGCTGGTCGAGAAGGAACTCGGCCGCACCTCGCTGGCGCTGGCCGAATGCGCGCATCGCCCGCTGAACATTCTCGCGGCGTGCGAGGGCGAACAGGTGTCGGCGTTTCTGGAACCCGCCATGCGCGGGGAGAAACGCGACTGCATCGCCATGACCGAGCCGGGCGCCGGCTCCGACCTGCGCGGCATGGCCTGCCGCGCCGTGCGTGACGGCGACGACTGGGTCATCGACGGCACCAAGCACTTCATTTCCCAGGCCGAGGTGTCGGACTTCTGCGTGTTGTTCGCGGCCACCGGCGACGAGGATTCGGCGCGCGGCGGCCGCAAGCGCATCTCCGCCTTCCTGGTCGACTTCGACGACCCCGGCGTCGAGGTACTGCCCGGGTACCGCAACGTCTCCCACCGCGGCTACCCGAACAACATCCTGCGATTCGACGGCACTCGCATCCCCGGGTGGCGCATCATGGGCGGCGAGGGCGACGGCTTTCGG
The DNA here is from genome assembly GCA_030429125.1 of Gammaproteobacteria bacterium. Lineage (GTDB taxonomy): Bacteria > Pseudomonadota > Gammaproteobacteria > Arenicellales > CAJQKF01 > BQJD01. The sequence goes on from JAUIDF010000059.1 coordinate 12,351, forward strand.
CTCGTCAACGAGTGGCTCGGTCCGACGCGGCTGACCGTAGCCGCCACTTGCGTGGCGCGCGCCGAGCGCGCCTTCGACATCGCGCTTCGCTATGCCGCCGAGCGCGAACAGTTCGGACAGAAGATCGGGCGCTTCCAGGGTGTGTCCTTCCCCCTCGCCGACATGGCCATGGAAATCCGGCTCGCCAACCTGATGCTGCTGGAGACGGCCTGGAAAATCGATCGCGGCACGGTGACGCCCGGCGACTGCGCCATGGCCAAGCTGTATTGCTCGGAGATGCTGGCGCGCGTTTCCGACCAGTGCATCCAGACCATCGGCGGCATGGGCGTGATGGACGACCTGCCGCTGGAACGCATCTGGCGCGACGCGCGTATCGAGCGCATCTGGGACGGCACGTCGGAAATCCAGCGTCACATCATCTCGCGGGAATTGCTCAGGCCCCTCGGCAGCTGAACCGGCGTCGCGCGGCGCACACCTTCCACCATCCTTATCGAAGAGGCGAACCCATGCGTCAGATCAGGACCCTCGGCCTGCTGGGCACCGGCGTCATCGGCAGCGGCTGGGCGGCGCGCGCACTGCACTGCGGCATCGACGTGATTGCGGCCGACAACAATCCGGCCATGGAGGACTGGATCCGTGGCTCGGTGGACAACGCCATGCCGTCGCTCGACGCGCTCACCGCCGATGCGCCGACGCCGCCGAAGGGCACGCTCACGTTCACGACCGACGCGCTTGCCATGGCCCGGTCCGCCGACTTCATCCAGGAAAGCGTGCCCGAGACGCTGGACATCAAGCACCAGGCGTTTGCCGCGGTGTCGGCGGCGGCGCCGGCGGACGTGGTCATCGCCTCGAGCACGTCCGGCTTCATGCCGAGCGAGCTGCAGGCGGGCATGACGCACCCGGAACGGTTCGTCGTCGGCCATCCCTTCAATCCCGTCTACCTGTGCCCGCTGGTGGAGATCGTCGGCGGGTCGGCAACCTCGGACGAAACGCGCGCGGCGGCCCGCACCTTCTACGAGTCCATCGGCATGCACGCGCTGATGGTGCGCCGCGAAGTGCCCGGCCACCTGTCCGACCGGTTGCAGGAGGCGATGTGGCGCGAGATCCTCCACGCCCTCAATGACGACATCGCCACCACCGGCGAGCTGGACGACGCCATCGTCTACGGGCCAGGGCTGCGCTGGGCCTTCATGGGCATGAACCAGGTCTACATGATTGCCGGCGGCGAGGGCGGCGCGCGCCACTTCATCAAGCAGTTCGGGCCCGCGCTCGAATGGCCGTGGTCGCACCTGAAGGCGCCGCCACTCACCGACGATATCGTCGACCGCTTCGCCGACGGCACGGCCGCGCAGGCGGGCGGACGGTCGATCCGAGAGCTCGAACGCATTCGCGACGAGTGCCTGGTCGCCATTCAGCGCGTGCTCAAGAAGCACGACATCGCCTCGGGCGCGACGCTGAACCGGTTCGAGGCGCACCTGAAGTCGATGGCGGAGCGGCGCGATTGAACCTCGATCGCCTGCTGCGTCCGAAATCGGTCGCCGTATACGGCGGCCAGTGGTCCGACTTCGTCGCCGCGCAATGCGCGAAGCTCGGCTTTGGCGGCCCCATCTGGCGGGTTCATCCGTCGCGCGAGGGATGCTATCGCGGCGCCGATGAGCTGCCTGGCGTGCCGGACAGCGTGTTTCTCGGCGTCAACCGGGATACCACCATCGACGAGATGGCGCATCTGAACCGCATCGGCGCCGGCGGCGCGGTGGTGTTTGCCTCGGGCTTCGGCGAGGTCGACGACGGCGCCTCGCGCACGCAACGGCTCGCCGAGGCGGCCGGCGACCTGCCGTACATCGGACCGAACTGCTACGGCTTCGCCAACTTCTTCGATCGCGTCGCGCTCTGGCCCGACCAGGCGGTCGGCGAGCCGCTCGACCGCGGCATCGCCTTCATCGGCCAGAGCGGCACCATATCGCTGACGCTCATGTACCAGCGCCGCTCGCTGCCCACGGGCTATGTCATCACGGTCGGCAACCAGCAACGGCTGACCTGCACGGACCTCGTGCGGCACGTCGCCGACGACGACCGCGTGAGCGCCATCGGCCTGTACGTCGAGGGCCTCGGCGACATCGCGGACTTTGCCGACGCGGTCGATCACGCGCGCCAACGCGGCAAGCCGGTGGCATTGATCAAGGCCGGGCGCTCCGAGCGCAGTCGCGCCGCGGCACTGTCCCACACCGGCGCATTGACCGGCTCCGACGTACTCCACGACGCACTCTTCGCCCGACTCGGCGTGGCGCGCTGCGAGACGCTGGACGAACTCGTCGAAACGCTGAAACTGCTGCACTGCCATGGCCCGCTGCCGTCCGCGCGCCTGGTGGTGGCCGGCGCCTCCGGCGGCGACATGGCCCTGGTTTCCGATGCGGCGCGCGACATGCCGGTGACCTTCGCCGACTTCTCGGCCGGGACGGTCGCCGAGATCGTCGCCTCCACCGGCCGCGGCGTGCGCGCGTCGAACCCCCTCGACTTCCACACCCACAACTGGTTCGACGCGCCGAGAATGCGACGCATGTTCTCGGCATTGCTGCGCGAGGACGCCGCCCTGACCGCTTTCGTGCTCGATCCGCCCGACGAGTCCGCCGCCGATCCCGCCGCCTACGATACCGGCATCGACGCCTTTCTCGCCGCGGCTACCGAGACCGGCCGGCCCGGCGCCGTGCTCAGCGCCATGCCGGAGAGCCTGTCTCGATACAACCGCGAGAAGTGCCTCGCCACGGGCGTCGCACCCATGCAGGGGCTAGCCGGCTTCCTGCGCGCTTTCGCGCACGCGGTCGCGGTCGGGTCCGCCTGGGCCGACTGGCGGCCGCCTGCCATCGCCGGTCCCGGCGAGCGGCCGATGGCGGTGCGCGTGCTCGACGAATTCGAGGCAAAGTCGCTGCTCGCGCGATTCGGCGTGACGGTGCCGCGCGGCCTCGTGTGCCCGATCGACGACGCCGCCCGGGCGGCCGGCGAAATCGGCACCCCGGTGGCGGTCAAGGCGGCGCGCGCCGGCCTCGCCCACAAGACCGAGGTCGGCGGCGTCATCCTCGACCTCGCCACGCCAGAAGCCGCAGCCGGCGCCGCGCATGCCATGCGCGACCTGACCGACGCCGTGCTGGTCGAATCGATGGTCGGGGAAGCCGTCGCGGAACTCATCATCGGCGCCGGTCACGATGCCCAGTTCGGCCGGTATCTCACGTTGGGCGCCGGCGGTGTCTACGCCGAACTCGAGGCCGACACCGTCACCCTGCTGCCGCCCTTTGGCGCCCGGGACGTCGCCGCGGCGCTGTCGCGGCTCGCCACCTGGCGGCGCCTGGCCGGCTGGCGCAATCGACCGGCCGGCGACGTCGACGCGGTGGTCGAGGCGGCGCTGAACGCCTGGCGACTCGTCGACCACCTGGGCAGCGAACTCGTCGAACTCGACGTCAACCCGCTCATCGTGCGACCCGCCGGACACGGCGCGGTCGCGGCCGACGTATTGATCACCGTGAAGGAGAACTAGATGACCGACCTGCCGTTTACCACCGAACGACGCGGCCCGATCCTCGAGGTCACCCTGTGCAAGGGCAAGGCCAACGCCATCTCCGCCGCCGAGCACGCCATCGCCCTGCTCATGGCGCAGGCCCGCAACATCCCCCAGGCCCACAACGCCCTCGTCGCCGGTCGCTGGGAGCGCAAGACGCCCAAGAGCGAGGTGCCGCCGCCAAACCCCGTCTTCGACATCAAGAAGGTTAAGGGGCCGACCGGCGTCTATACGCGCGTCCTGAAGCTCCTGGCGGGCAACGTCCTCGGCATCGTCTTCACCGTCGTCTTCGTGGTGGGCGTGAGCTTCGCGGTGGTAAACCTCTTTGCCACACACAACACGGGGGTCGAGTTCTTCGTCGACGAGGAGCCCAACGTCGCGCGCGTCATGGTGTCGGCGCGCGGCAACATGAGCGCGCGCGAGGCCCTGAAGCTCGTGGAGGAAGTTGAGCGCGAGGTGCTCGCCGTCGACGGCGTCGACAACGTGGTGACGAGCGCGGTGCCCTCGGGCGGCGATTCGTCGGGCTCCAGCAGCCTGTCGGACGGCGGCGAGGCGCCGGCCGACCTCATCGGCCAGCTCAACGTGGAGCTCGTCGAATATTGCTGCCGCCGCAAGGCCGCCGAGATCTTCAAGGAAATCCGCGAGCGCACCAACTTCGCCGGCATCAAGACCGAGGTGCGCGAAATCCAGGGCGGCCCGCCCACCGGCAAGGACATCCAGCTCCAGATCACGACCGACAACTATGCGCGGCTCCTGGAGATCACCGACAAGGTGCGCCGCCACGTCGACACCGTGGAAGGCCTGCGCGACGTGGAGGACGACCGGCCG
>JAUIDF010000060.1 GCA_030429125.1 Gammaproteobacteria bacterium
GGCGTTCTTTCCACCTGACTTCTCCTCGCGCACCGGTGAGATTCTCGAGGGAATCTACGAGAGCCTGTGGATGACGGTAACGTCCACGGTGATCGGCATCGCCTTGTCCATACCCATCGGCCTTGGCGCAGCCCGTAACCTCTCGCCGCGTTTCGTCTATCTCGTTTGTCGCGCCGTCGTCGCCGTGTCGCGCACCTTCCCCGAGGTCATCCTGGCGATTTTCTTCGTCAAGCTGTTCGGCTTCGGCCCGTTCGCCGGTTTCCTCGCGCTCAGCCTCGCCACCATCGGCTTCTACGGCAAGCTGCTGGCCGAGGATATCGAGGACATGGACCCGGGACAGGCCGAGGCGGTTCGCGCTACCGGCGCATCCTGGTGGCAATGGCTGGTCTATGCGGTGCTGCCCCAGGTACTGCCCAGGATGATCGGTCTCGGCCTGTATCGATTCGACATCAACTTCCGCGAGTCGGCCGTCGTCGGCATCGTCGGCGGCGGCGGCATAGGCGCCACCTTGCTGACCGCGTTCGATCGCTACGAGTACGATTCCGCCGCTGCCATCCTGCTGATCATCATCGGCATTGTCATGGCGGTGGAGTACACGTCCGGCTTCGTCCGCAAGTGGGTGCAGTAATGGCGGTCAGGCAACAGGGTGACGTCCGGATCTGGCAGCGGCGCGAACGCGGCAAGCAGTTCGCCATCTGGGGTGGATGGCTCATCGGCGTCGCGATCTTCGCCTACTGCTGGCAGCTGATCTCCGAGAAGACGATCTGGATGTTCGTCACCGACGCGCCGAGCCAGGCCGCTGACCTCGCAGACCGCATGACGCCGCCGAAGTGGTCCTACATGAGCGAGTTGTGGATGCCGTTGTGGGATACGCTCAACATCGCGACGCTCGGCACCCTGATGGCCATCGTGCTCGCGGTGCCCGTCGCCTTCTGCGCCGCGCGCAACACGACGCCGAGCACCGCGTTCGTTCGTCCGGTGGCCTTGTTCGTTATCGTGTCGTCGCGCTCGATCAACTCCCTGCTGTGGGCCCTGATGCTGGTCACCATCATCGGCCCCGGCGTGGTCGCCGGCATTCTCGCCATCGGCTTTCGTTCCATCGGCTTTTGCGCCAAACTGCTCTACGAGGCCATCGAAGAAATCGACGAGAAACAGGTCGAAGCGGTCACCGCCACCGGCGCCGCCGGCGGCCAGGTGCTCGCTTACGGCATCGTGCCGCAGATCATGCCGGCGTTCGCGGGCATCAGCATTTTCCGCTGGGATATCAACATCCGCGAGTCCACCGTACTAGGGCTGGTCGGCGCCGGCGGCATCGGCCTGCAACTTGATGCATCCATCTCCACGCTCGCCTGGACGCAGGTGTCGGTCATCCTGCTCGCCATCCTGGCGACCGTGATCGTCAGCGAATGGGTCTCGGCCCGGGTACGCCACGCAATCATCTGATGCCTGCCACCCGGTTCATCGACGGCATCGGCGCGCTGGCCGACGCCTTCGATGTCTTCATCGTGGACGTCTGGGGCGTACTGCATGACGGTCAGCGCGCCTATCCCGGCGCCATCGATTGCCTCGAGCGGCTGCGTTCGCTCGGCCGGCGCATCGTGGTCGTGTCCAATGCCGCGCGCCGACTCGACGGCCTCGCCGCCGAACTCGCCGCCCAGCGAATCGAGCCGCGGCACTACGACGACCTGGTCTGCTCCGGGGAACTCGTGTGGGAACGACTCAGGCATGATGACCGGGGCGGCTACGGTCGGCGCTGTTACTTCCTCGGTCCCGAACGCAGCCGGGGCATCCTCGATGGACTCGACCTGCAACTGGTCGGCCGTCTCGACGACGCCGACTTCATTCTCAACACCGGTTCCGAGGACAACCCGCCGGACACATCGGGATTCGTCGAGCTGCTTGAACGCGCCCGCGCGCTGGAACTGCCCATGCTGTGCGCCAACCCGGACCAGGTGGCGATCCGCCACGGCGTGCTCGGCATTTCCGCCGGCGCCATCGCACGCCGGTACGAATCGATGGGCGGCAGCGTCGAATCGCTGGGCAAGCCCCACGCACCGATATACGCCGCCGTGCGCGCCCTGCCCGGGCTGGACGCCGATGCTCGCGCGGTCGCCATCGGCGACGGCATGGAAACGGACGTTCGTGGCGGCATCGGTGCCGGCATGGCCACCGTATTGATCACCGGCGGCATCCACGGCGAGGAGATTGCCTCGCTTGCCGGCGGATTCGACGACCTGTGCGAACGGTACCGGTGCCGGCCCGACTACGCCTGCGCCGGCATGCGCTGGTAGCCGGGCGGCATGCGAACCCGCTGGCGCGACGACCTATGCCGATCCGGTGACCGGGGCCTCTTCCTCGGAATTCTTCGTCGAGCCGACGATGGCGTAGGCCACTGACACGAGGTGCGAGTGCACCCGCTTGAGGTCGCGCAGGACGTCCTGGTGGAACGAGCTGGTCTCGATGCTTTCCTGCAGGCCGTCGCGAAGGCGATGCAGGTGCGCACGCTCGAGCGCACGCTCCATGCGTCCGACACTGCGTTTCTCCTCGATCAGCCGCGTGGCGGTCGCCACGTCGCCGGACATGAAGACATCGAAGGCGGTATGCATGCTTCGCAACACGCTCTCGTGCAATCGCTTCAGGTCCTCGACGCCGGCCTCGGAGAAATGCAGGCCGCGCACTGCCTTGCGTCGCGCGTGCCCGGCACTGGACTCGACGATATCGGCGATGTGCTCAAGGTCCGTGACGAAGGTCAGGATCTGGGTGGCGCGCCGGCTCTGCTCCTCGTTCATCTCGTCGCGCGTGGCGCGCGTGACGAACAACTTGATCTCCCGGTGCAGGCGGTCGACCCGGTCGTCTCGCGCGGCGATGTCCTTCGCCAGGGTACGATCGTTTTCGCACAGCGCGGTGATCAGGTCCCGGTACATGTCCTCGACGAGCTCGCACAGGCGGATCGTCTCGCGCGCCGCCATCGACAGCGCGATGTCCATGTTGCCGTTGTAGTCCTGCTCCAGCAGACGCGATCCTCCCGCATCCTGGTCCTCGCGGGTGTCGACCGGCAAACGCCGGTCCAGCATGCGCGCCACCGGGCCGAGAAACGGCAGGAAGACCGCGGCGATGAACAGGTTGAAGGCGACGTGGGCGCCGACCGTCAGGGTGGCGGCATCGAGCGCGAGAGGCTCGAGACGGGTCACCGCGAGATCGACGAACGGCAACAGGGCGACCACGCCGGCGAAACGGAACAGGAGGTTACCGACCGGCACGCGCCGGGCCGGCGCGCCCTGCCCCGCCGTGGCCGACCACGCCGGCAGCCCCGCCCCCAGGTTGGCGCCCAGCACGAGGATCAACGCCATGCGCGTATCGATGACGCCGGCCGCGGCCAACGACACGGTAAAGAGCACGGCAGCGAGACTGGAATGCAGCAGCCACGTTACGAGGGCGAATACGGTGACCGCGATCACCGGTTCGTCGGACAGGGAGCGAAGTACGATGGGCAGTACGTGCGAGTCCGTCAGCTCCCCGGTGTAGCCGCGAAGCAGTTGCAGCGCCAGCAACACGACGCCGAGGCCCATGGTCACGCGCGCCGCCTGCTTCGCCCCGGCTCGTTCGGTGGTGCTGTGGACGATGAAGCCGGCGCCGATGAACATCGGGGCAAGCCAGGACAGGTCGAAGCTGAGCACCGCCGCCACCAGCGTGGTGCCGATGTCCGCGCCGAGAATCAGCGCGAGCGCGGCGCTGGTGGCGACGGCGCCACGTAATACGAAGCCGTTGACCAGCAGCGCCGTGGCGGTGCTGCTCTGCATGGCGAGGGTGATCATGATGCCGGACCCCAGTGCCACCAGTCGACGCTTGAGCCAGCGACCGAGATAAACACGCAGCCGCGCGCCCAGCGCGCGCTCGACGCCTGTACGCACCATGCGCATGCCCCACAGGAGCAATGCCACGGTGCCGATGATGTGAACCAGGAGTAGGGTGGCGGACATCCCGTCGTTCCGGACCGACCGGCCCGTTCCTCAGCCGGCGGTGAAACCCCGCGACGCCCACACCTGCCGGGTCGCCGCGTCATCGAGCTGTCGGATGCCGGTTCGGCAATTGTTACAGTTTTATGACAGCCTCATAGTGTGCGCTGTTCAACGATTGGGGTCAACTTGTCCGGCGCGTCACCGAACGGCCCCTACGTTCTTGAATGGCGAGCGCCAGGACCATTGCGTTAGTGCGATACCGCTGCATACGAATGTCGCGCCCACCAGGTGGTAGCCGTGCAGGATCTCACCCAGTAGCACCACGGCCAGCAAGGTGCCGACCACCGGCATCAGATGGAGGAAGACGCCGGCGCGGGCGGGCCCGATGATCGCGACGCCCCGGTTCCAGCCGAGGAAGGCGATCACGGACGCCCCGATGGCGACATAGCCGATCGCACCGACCACTTCCGGGCGCCACGCCACCTCGAGGACAGCGGGCGCAAGGATGACCCACGGCGCCATCCAGAGCAGGCCGGCGATGGCGCTTGCCGCCAGCATGACGCCCTGCGGCAGGTCCCGGGGCCGGCGTCTAAGCAGAAGCGAGTACGCGACCCATGTCAGTACGGCGGCGAGCATCCAGGTTTCGCCGGCACCGAACTCGAAGCGACGAAGGAGCACCCACTCGCCCCGGCACAGGATGACCAGGGCGCCGAGAAACGACAGCCACGCGCCGATCCATTGCGGCGTCGATACCGGCTCGTCGAACACCCAGCGCGAGATGAGCATGATCAACGCCGGTGCGGCACACAACATCATCAGCGCATTGGCCGCTTCCATGTGACCGAGCGCCTCGTACACGCAGACATGAAACACCGCGACGCCGGTAAGACCCAGCAGGACGAGATACCGCCAGCACCGCCGCACGACGCGTCGGTGACCTCGCCACTGCCCTGCGACCAGCGGTACCAGCACCAGCGAGGCGACAAGCCAGCGCCAGAAGTTCAGGCCGAGCGGATCGGCGCCATCGCCGATCCAGCGGCCGGCAACGAAGTTTCCCGACCAAAGCGTCACCGCGGTGACCAGGTACATTGAAGCGAGCCCCCGGGAGCCCGTCGAAGCCGTCGTCGTCATGAGCGCAGCCATCCTGGAAGTTGAACGAGGATTCCAGGATAGGAGACAACGGTGCGGTCGTCGTGAGGCGAACGTCCCCGTTTCAGGCAAGCGGCGGCAGGCGACGGGACGAATGTCCCGTGGGTTCACGGTTCGCCGGCAGGCCGGAACGTCGAACCCGGACACCGTGCCTCGACCGTCGCAGGCGGCTCGCGGCGACGGCGTCCGACAACGTCACCGGAAGCCACCGCGCTTCGAATCCGCGTGACCGGCACGCGCCGCGATCGCGCTTACTTTCCCGGCGTAACGTCGAGGACGCCGGCTTCGCGCGCCGCGACGATGGCTTCGCCACGCGAGGCGAGGCCGAGCTTGCCGAGTATGCGGCTGACCTGGTTGCGTACCGTTTTCGGCGACAGGTGCAAACGCTCGGCAATGGTGGTGTTGTTCGCACCGGTGGCGATCTCGCGCAGTACGGCAAGTTCCCTCGCCGTCAACGCATCGAGAGCGACACCGCCGCCCGGCTCCGCGGGCGGCGCGTTGCCGGTGAACTCGTCGAGCGCATCGAGAAACCCGGTCCATGCCGTATCGTGCTCCAGCATGATGTGATTGTTGCCGGGCAAGGGAACGAATCGCGAACCAGGAATCTCCGCCGCCAGCCGACGCCCCTGGTCGAACGGTATGCGCTGGTCGCCTTCGCAATGAAGAACCAGTGTCGGTACGCGCAGGCGCCGCGCCGAGGCCGTCACGTCGAGCCGATCGATGATCGAAACGATGCGCTCCGCCACCTCGGTCGACGCCGACAGCCGTTTCAGCTCGTTGAACTGGCGAATCAGGGTCATGTCGGCATCGGGCATGAACAACGATGCGAACAGCTGCCGATAGGCGTCGACGTTCGTACCCCAGCCGACGTGAATCAGCTCGCTCAGCGCGGCGGCCTCACGATCGTGTTCGCCGGTCCCTTGCCACAGGCGCCGTCCCGTGACGTAGCTGCCGAACAGGACGAGGTGAGAGACGCGTTCGGGATGGCGTATCGCGTACTCGATGGCGATCGGCCCGCCCTGGGACATGCCGAGCAGCACGAAGTTGTCCAGGCCGGCGGTATCGACAACCACCTCGAGATCGCGAACCCAGCGCTCGAGGCTCATTTCCTTCACCTGGCGATCGGACAGGCCAACGCCGCGCTGATCGTAGCGAATCAACTTGAAGCGGCGTGACATCCCTTCGTGCTGATGGCGCCAGATCGGACTCGACCAGTCTCGATCGAGATGCGTCAGCCAGTGGGCCGATTTCACGAGCGCGCGGCCGCGGCCCGACTCGGCAAATGCCAGTCGCACGTCGTCGTCGGCGCGACAGAAGCGGATTCGTTGATGCACCGCTCGCCGGCCTGCCCGACCGAACCTACTCGGGCGCGGAGGCCGACTTGCGCCGCCAGCTGATGGCGCGCCAGGTGCCGCCGCCGGAGAAGGCGCGCCAGCCCCAGCGCAGCCAGTTGAACAGGCTGAGCGCGAGCCACAGCGACCAGGTCAGCATGAGCGCGCGGTAGGCCAGCATGGGCACGGACACGATCAATGCCTCGGGCAGGGTGGCATCGGTCCGGTCCTGGTACCAGGCGAGGGACGCGGCGCTCGAGTGGTTGCCCGACACCTGCATGTCCGGACTGCCCACGAGGCCGGTCTGAACCGCCTCGACCAGCGCCCACAGCATCAGCGGCGTGAGCAATGCGAGCGCGACCTGGGACAGGTTGAACCGCGCCTTGGGCGTGGCGTCGTCGAGCCGGTTGCGATAGCCGGTCAGCAGGAACCAGGCCACCACCGGCAGGGCAAAGGCGAGGCCCGCGTGGGCGATGCCGGCGCCGAGCAGGAACCATTGCCACCACGCCACCGGCACGAACGGCACGCGCGATAGCGCCAGAGCCGCCACCAGCACGAAGGCGAGCATGCCCCAGTAGAGGATGGCCGGACCCAGCGCCGGACCGTGCAGCCACAACAGCAAGCGCGAGCGATCCGGCAACACCTCGACGGTGCTGTTGACGCTGGGCGCGCCGAGGTCGACGGTCGGTGTGCGAAACGTGCCCTTCATGGCCAGCGGCTGTAGCCATTGGATGGAAACGTGCCGCGTGCCGGGCCTGAGCGGCACGTCGATCGCCCGCTGTGCGGGATCCACCGGATGGACCTCGCCATCGACGTGGACGACCTGCACGTCGGCGTTTTCCGGCAACGTGACGGTATGCGATCCGCCCTGGCTGCTCCGCAGCGCCAGGGTGAGTTCGGCCCGGGTCGTCTCGCGCCCCGGCGTCACGCGCAGGCGGCTCTCGTCGATGGTCAGCGTGGCCCCGGCCACGCCATCGGGCTTTTCCACGAACAGCTCGAGGCGATCGCCCGGCCAGGGCTGCCAGGTCTTCACCGGCCCCGCCTCGCCGCCGGTCTGCAGCGGAACCACGCCGTGCGAGCGCACATGCCAACGCGGATGGGCGTCGAGCCGCCAGCGCTCGACGCGGGCGCCATCGTCGGGTGCTTCCAGTACCAGCGAATCGGCGAGGTCGATCACCGACTCCCAGCGGAACACCGTCTGGCCGGCCGCGAAGCTCGCCCGCACTTCGCCGTTGGCGACGCGCACCGCGCTCACCGGCGACTCGCCCGGCATCAACGGCACGTCCAGGGACAGGGGAGCGCGCGGATCGGACAGCCGACGAAGTTCGTTCACCGCCCGCGCGCGAACGTCGAGCACCAGGGTACGGGTCAGCTCGAAGTACGGCGGCACGAGGCCCGCCGCCTCGTCGGCCGCGGCCGGCGCGGCGACCGCCGGCGCATCCCGGACCAGGCGAAGTTGGCGGTCGTTGCCGCCGGGACGCTCCATGCCGGCCGCCCGCCAGGCGGCGGACTCGACGACCAGGCGGTGCGGGCGCAACGGGAATGTCAGCTCCACCTCGCGCGCCGAGCCGACCGGTCCGCTGATCTCCACCAGCCGGTGACCCGCGCGCAGCGATACCAGCGCCTCGTCCTCTGTGCCGAGCACGCGAGCGCTCTCGCCGTCGATCTCGACTGCGTCGGGCGACCAGGTGGGCCCGGGCGCGAGCAGCGGCGCGGCCACGTCGTCGAGCGCGGTCAACTCGAAGAACACCCGGATACGCGACTCGTCGGCGGTCACGAGGACCGATTGCAGGTTGACACAATATGGCAGGCAGTCCGGTGGCTCGATCACGCGCCGCTCGAGTTCCTCGAGCAGGTGGGGGGGCGGGAACTCCCCGGCGACGCCCTGCTCCGCCGGCGCAAGCAACAGCATCGACAGGCCGATGGCGAGCGACGCCGCCAATCCCGCACCGCCGGACCCGGCACGCCGGCGTCGATTGACGATCATCAGGCCGGCGAGCCCGGCCACCAGCAGGAACCTGAGGGCGTCGAGGCCACGATTGACCAGCGGCGGCAACAGGACGAGCCGGTGCGACTGATCGGGCCGCACCGGTCCGTTCCATGTCACCTGGTAGCGGTTCCAGCGCCAGTCGGGGACGCCGGGACCGGTCTGGATCAACGCGGTGTCGGTCGCCAGACCCGGTGGCGGGGACGGCGACGGGGGCGACATCAGCGCGATCTCGGGCGCCATTCCCGAAGCCGCCGTGGACGAATCCTCGTCGGCTTTGATTCGCAATGGCGACGCGTCTTCCGGCACCGACACCGCCCGGCCGTACCGTGGATCGAAGGCGCCACGCACGGCGTCGTCCAGGGCCATCGGCATCGGCACCAGCGGCGTCGCATGCTCGAGCTGGGGATAGACGACGGTGCGGGCGGTCTGCACCAGGAACGGCGCCGCGACCACGACCAGGCCGACGATGGAGAGCACCCGCATCGTCCTGACGAAGCGCGACAGGCGCGACGGCTTGACGACCCCGACCAATGCCGAGGTGAGCGCGAGCGGCACCCAGGCGTACTGTGGCGCGCCGGGACTGTGCCAGGTCAGCGCCAGTGCGGCGAGCGCGACCAGGCCGGCCCAGGCACCCCAGAGGCGAAACGCCGCCACCGACAGCACCAGCACCATGAACATGTCGAGCGTGGTCCATCGATCGAGCCAGGCGCCACTCACCCGGTCGGCCCCGGTCACCGCCGCCAGGCGCCAGCCGGGTGGCAGGTTGACGGCGGTACTGACGTCGACCAGGTCGCGGTTCCAGCCCGACACCGGCATGGCGGCCGCGTCCGTGTCGATGCGCGCATCGGCGAGCAGGTCCAGCGGGCCCGGCCTGATCTCGACGCCGTGGGCATTGCTGCCCGCCAACCGGGTAATGAGCCGCGGCTCGCCGTGTTCGACGACGCGACCGAGGGACAGGGGATCGTCCACTTCGAGGCGCCGGTCATCGTGCGCGATGCCGGTGAGATGGTCGCGGGCGGTAAACGCGGCGCCGTCGAAGTCGAGCCACAGCTCGCGCGACAGGCTGAGCTGGTCGCGCGGCGCCCGCTCGCCACCCGCTGCATCCTCGAGACGCAGCTCGGCCTCTGCTTGCGCGGCGAAGGCGGGCAGGTCCCGCCACGCGTCAGGCATGCGGGTCTGGCGTGGATCGACCGGCGGCAGACCGGTCGGACGCACGTCGCGCAACGGTCGTCGCGCGTCGAACGACCACACCTCGCGCGGCGGCAACGGCGCTTCGACGGCACCGCGCCGCACCGTGGTGACGCGGCCGCGCAAGCGGCTGTAGAGATCGAAGTCGAGGCGACCGGGACGCACCTGCAGATGGATGCGGCCGTCGGCGAGCAGGCGAATGGGCAACGGCCCCTCCAGGCGAAGCGGTACCGCGCCGTCGAGGAATGCGCCCGGCAGCACCAGTTCGCGTTCATTGCCCGAGACGTCGAGCATCAGGCGCGTGTGCACCTGGAAGGGTCGGTCGTCGACGAGGCGCCGGTACACGGTAACGGCAACCCGGTCGGCGTCATCGCCCGGACGCGCGCCGTCGCGGGCGAGAACCAGCGTGCCGTCCCGCTCCCTGACCGGGTTGGCCAGCGTCTCGCCATCCAGCGCCAGTCTCACGATTGCACTGGAACGCGGAACCGACAGGCGCGCGGGCAGGCGATCCCAGCCGAAGCGGCCGCTCACGGCGTGTTCACCCGGCGCAAGGCGCAGGGACGGTACCCCGTCGCGATCGGCGACGCGCACCGCCTGCTCGCCCACGCGAACCGTGGTCGGCCAGTTGGCCGGATCACCGGGCAAGGGCACCCAGGTGGGCGACGATAGCGACCACCGCTGGGAGAACGTGCCGCCCTGGCCGTCGAGTCGAAGTTCAAGACGCGAGGGCCAGGCGCAGCCGGCGATGCGTTCGTCGTCGTGGCGCCAGGTACAGCGGGCGCGCTCGGGTGATCCGTCGATGACCCACTGGACCCAGGGGCGAAGCGGCTCCGGGACGTCGACTGACTGGCCAATGGAAATCGGCGAGGCGAGCAGCATCGCCAGCGCAATCGCGATGGCCGGCAGGCGCCGGTCTCGTAACGGGTTGACCAGGTGCGTCACGGGCGGCCTCGGGTCAGTCGAAGGTCCGGTCGTCGGCGGCTACCACTCGCCGGTATTCGGCATGGACGCCCACGGCTCGCGCACGGGCTGCGCCTCGCCTTTTTGCAGCAGCTCGATCGAGATGTTGTCCGGCGAGCGCACGAAGGCCATGCGGCCATCACGCGGCGGGCGATTGATGGTGACGCCGTGGTCCAGCAGGTGCTGGCACAGGGCGTAGATGTCGTCGACCTCGTAGGCGAGATGGCCGAAATTGCGGCCACCGTCGTACGCCTCGGGATCCCAGTTGTAGGTCAGCTCGACCTGGGCCTCGGGATTCTCCCTGGCGCCGAGAAAAATGAGCGTGAATCGTCCGGCCTCGGAATCCTTGCGGCTGAGTTCCCGCAGGCCGAGCTTGTTGCAGTAGAAATCCAGCGACTCGTCGATATCGCTGACGCGCACCATGGTATGCAGGTACTTCATTGAACGACTCCTCGAGGCATTGAGAGCGAATGCGGTGACATTATGGACACGCCGGCGCGGCCGCGCCAGCGCACTATCGCATCGTCGACAGCGACGCGCCGCGCGCGTGTCGTGCAAGGGCGAGATCGACGAGGCGATCGATGAGGTCGCCGTAGCTCATGCCCGTCTCCAGCCACAGCTTGGGATACATGCTGATCGGCGTGAAGCCCGGCATGGTGTTGATCTCGTTGACGAGCACGCGAGGCGCATCCGCGCGCACCAGGAAGTCGACGCGTGCCAGCCCGAAGCACTCCACGGCGCGAAACGAGGCGACCGCGAGCTCGCGCACCTCGGCGGCGATATCGTCATCGAGGCGCGCCGGGATGACCAGCGAGGACTTGTCGTCGATGTACTTGGTCTCGTAGCTGTAGAACTCGTCGCCCGGGATGATCTCACCGAGTGGCGACGCGACCGGCGCCTCGTTGCCGAGTACCGCGCATTCGACTTCCTGCGCGCCCTCCACCGAGCGCTCCACCATCGCCTTGTAGTCGAAGCGCAGCGCGAAATCGATGGCATCGGCCAGCGCGGCCGCGGTGGTGACCTTGCTGACGCCGACGCTGGAGCCGAGATTGCACGGCTTGACGAACAGCGGCAGCGAGAGCTCGTCGACGAAGCGCTTCACGCAGCCTTCCCGGTCGGCCCGGAATCGCGATGCGTCGACCACCCGCCATTGCGTCTGCGTTATGCCCTCGGCGGCGAAGGCGCGGCGCATCAGCTCCTTGTCCATCGCCACCGCCGAACCCACCACCCCCGCGCCGACGTAGGCCACGCCCGCGAGTTCCATCAGGCCCTGCACGGTACCGTCCTCGCCGCGCGGCCCGTGCAGCAGCGGGAACACGACGTCCAGCGGCCGATGGAAGGCCGGATCGTCCAGCGAGCGCAGGTGGCCGTCGCCGCTGTAATCCAGGAACACGGAGAGTTCGCCGGCGTCGTCGTCCACGCGCCCGGCATCGAACACCGGTGAAGGATCGCGAAGAAACCGCCATCGACCCGAGCGGCTGATGCCCACCAGGGTCGGTTCGTAGCGTGCGGGGTCGATGGCCGCGACCACCGACCGCGCCGAGGTGACGGACACCTCGTGCTCGGCGGACTGGCCGCCGAACAGGAGAAGCAGCTTGATCTTGTCTGCCATGGGCAAGGAACTCCGTGAACGGGGAGTGGCGAATGCTCGCAGAATGATGAAGGCGAAACGGGGGTCGGGTGGTGGCGAATCGCTGGCAGCGCGCGGTCGACATCGACGCTGCCGACGGGGACTATGTAGAATAGTCGCGGTCGAGTATTGCATATCCCGCGCGCATGCGCATCCGCCCACGGCGGCCGCGCCGCCAGCCGTTGCGCATCCGCGCCCCGTCACCGTCGAGCCAGGATCCACACCATCATGTCCCAGATCAGGCAACCCTACCTGTTGTTTCTCGGCGACGCGCCGGACCGGCTGGCCGCCAAGACCGCGGTCGGCGTTTACGACTGGCGGCCCGATGCCTGCGTGGGACAGTTTCGACTGCCGGGCTGCGTACCGGACCTCGGCATCGACGAACCCGGCATCGCCGGCGCCGTCGAACGCGGCGCACGCACGCTGCTGATCGGCGTCGCCAATCGCGGCGGCACGATTCCGTCGAGCTGGCTCGCGCCGATGTGCGAAGCGCTCGAAGCGGGCATGGACATCGCCAGCGGCCTGCACACCCACCTCGACTCCATCGCCGAACTGCGCGAAACCGCCGGGCGGGCCGGCCGGGCGCTGATCGACGTGCGCGTACCCGGCGAGTCCTATCCCATTGCCTCGGGTGAACCGCGCAGCGGACACCGCCTGCTGGCGGTCGGCACGGACTGCTCCGTGGGCAAGATGTACACGACACTGGCCATCGAGCGGGAGATGCGCGCGCGCGGATTCGACGCCGACTTCAAGGCCACCGGCCAGACCGGTATTTTCATTGCCGGCGGCGGCGTACCGGTGGACGCGGTGATCTCCGATTTCATCGCGGGATCCATCGAGCACCTGTGCCCGGCTGCGCCGCACGCGCACTGGGACATCGTCGAGGGCCAGGGCAGCCTGTTCCATCCCTCGTTCTCCGGGGTCAGCCTCGGCCTGCTGCACGGCGCGCAGCCGGACACCCTGGTGCTCTGCCACGAGCCGACCCGCTCGCACATGCGCGGCCTGCCTCACCAGTCATTGCCGGGATTGCAGGAGTGCATGGAGGCAAACCTCGAATGGGCGCGGGTGGTCAGCAGCAATCCGCGCTTCGTCGGCATCTCGATCAACACCTACCACGTCGATCCGGCGGATCGCGAGTCCCTGCTCGGCCGACTCGAGGACGAGTTCGCCATGCCCTGCGTGGACCCCATGGTGACCGGCGTCGGCGCGCTGGTCGATCAGCTCGCGCAGTAAGTGAACCGCCGTACCCTGAAGGCTCGCGCCGAGGCCTGGCCGCTGGCAGGCGAGTTCCGCATTTCGCGCGCTACCAAGACCGCCTCCCACCCGGTGGTGGCGTGGATCGAGGAGAACGGCGTGACAGGTCGCGGCGAATGCCTGCCTTATCCGCGCTACGGCGAGAGCCAGGATTCGGTACTGGCGCAGATCGAATCCGTCCGCGAAGCGGTCGCGGACGGTTGCGACCGTTCCACGCTGGGCGGGCTGATGCGGCCGGGCGCTGCCCGCAACGCGCTCGACTGCGCGCTGCTCGACCTGGAGTCGAAACTGGTCGGGCGGCGCGCATGGGACGTCCTCGGCACGCCGGCACCCGCGGCAGTCGTCACCGCCTATACGCTCACCCTCGACGACCCCGAGGCCATGGCGGCCAACGCGGCGCGACATCGCGACCGCCGGCTGCTGAAGCTCAAGCTCGGACCGCGCGACGCCGCCGACTGCGTTCGCGCCGTGCGCGACGCCGCGCCGGCGGCGGAAATCATCGTCGACGCCAACGAGGCGTGGACTCTCGCCCAGCTCGAGGACGCCCTGGAAACCTTCGCGGCGTGCCGCGTGGCAATGGTGGAGCAGCCGCTGCCGGCGTCGGATGACGCGGCGCTGGCCGGACTCGACGCCCCGGTGCCCATCGGCGCGGACGAGTCCTGCCATACGCGCGAGGGCGTGGAGCAACTGGCGGATCGCTACCAGGTGGTCAACATCAAGCTGGACAAGACCGGCGGCCCCACCGGCGCGAAGGCACTGCGCGAGGCGGCGCTGGCGTGCCAACTGGAGGTCATGGTGGGCTGCATGCTGGCGACGTCGCTGGCCATGGCCCCGGCCATGCTGCTGACGCCGGGCGCGCGCTTCGTCGATCTCGATGGGCCCCTGCTCCTGAAACAGGACCGCCCCGGCGGCCTGCACTACGAGGGCGATCGAGTGCATCCGCCGTCGCCGGACTTCTGGGGGTAGCGGCCCGACGCATCCGTTGGCCAGGCGCATCACATCCGCGGGGCGTTTCAGCGCGTGGCTGCTCGCGTCGTGGTGCCTGCTGTCGGCCGTTTCCGCCCAGGCGGCGTGGCATATCGCCGATGCGCGCATCGACCTGCGACTTGCCCTCGACGGCTCCATGCTCGTTCACGAGTCGCTGACCGTGACCGCCGATTCGACCCATGGCACGCCCTTTCGCGACATTTCGCTGCTGCGCGGCGAGGACGCCGCGGCGCGTTTCGACGTCGACGTCATGCAGGTGTCGCGCAACGGGCAACGCCTGCCGTGGGACACCGCGGCGCGCGACGGCTTTTTGCGCCTGTACCTGGGCAGCCCGTCGCGCCGGGTGCCGGCGGGCAGGCGCACCTATGAAGTGCTGTATCACGTCGACGGCCACCTCGCGCGCGACGGCGACAGCGAGTGGCTGCTCTGGCGCCCACTCGGCGCCGGCGGCGCCGCCGTGAGCCGGCTTGCCGTCAGCGTGACCTTCCCGCGGGTGCTGGACGCCGGCTCGGTGCGCGTCGACAGCGCCGGCGGTGGCCGGCTCGCGTCGAGGGTGTCGCGGGACGGCACCGTCACGTTTACGTCGACGGCGCCGCTCGCCGCCGGCGAGGGTCCGGCGATCCTGGTCGGCTGGCCTCGCGGCCACCTGCTGACCGCCACCGACAGCGAGCTGGCGCCGTGGATGAAGCCGCGCGCCACCTCGCTGTGGTGGGGCGTGGCCGGCCTCGCCGTCCTGTTGTTCGTCGCCTGGCGCATCGGTCGCCCGGTACCGGCCCGAGCGGCGCTGCCGGCACTCTCACTGCTCGTCTCGCTGGTATCACTGTTCGCGGCGGGCGCCGCGGCAACCCGGGACGCGACGGCGTTCCCGGCCGAATTCGTCCTCGCCCTGGCCGCCGCGGCCTTCTCCTGGCTGGCGCGGACCTGGCTCGACGGTGCCTGCCTGCGCGTCGCCTACATCGTCGTCGTCACCGCCCTGGCGAGTATCGTCACGGTGCGCTGGACCATCACCATCTCGCCGTGGTTTCCGCTGCTCGCCATGGCGCATGTCGACGTGCTCGCGATCATCGCCATCCGCGCCCGCGCGAGCGTCCGCGAACGCCGGCGCGACGTATCGAAGCCGGCGGCGTCGAGGCCGCCGCCACCCGACAGCATGCCGCTGAACGAACGCGACGCACCCGTGCTCGACCGGCACGCCCCGGCGGCGCCACGCGACGAGCACCTGCCCGACGGGCGACGAGTCCCGCGCCTGGACGTGCTGGGCGGGTGGGGCGCGGAACCCGCCGATCGACGCGGTGGGACTCAGTCCTCCTCGGGTCGCTGGTAGGCGTCCGCCAGGCGCTTCTGCACCTCCGACGGGGCAGGCTCGTAGCTGCTGAAGGCGAGATCGAAACTGCCCTCGCCGCCAGTCATGGACTTGAGTCGGGACTGGTAGTCGTCGATCTCCGCCAGCGGTACGTTGCCGCTGATGACGAGCTGGTCGCCTGCCAGGCTGTCGGTGCTGTTCACCCGCCCGCGCCGCGAGGAGAGGTCGCCGGTGACGTCACCCATGGCGCTGCCGGGCACGGTGACGGTGATGTCCATGACGGGCTCCAGCACGATCGGCTTGGCCTTGGTGATGGCGTCGATGAACGCCTTCTTGCCGGCCGACACGAAGGCGACCTCCTTGGAGTCCACCGGATGGTGCTTGCCGTCGTGGATCGTGACCTCGAGATCCTGCAGCGGGTAGCCGGCGATGGCGCCGCTGTCGAGCACCTGGCGCACGCCCTTCTCCACCGCGGGAATGAACTGCGAGGGTATGACGCCGCCGACGATCTTGTTGACGAACTCGAACCCCGTCCCGCGCGGCTTCGGCTTCACGCGCAGGTAGACCTCGCCGAACTGGCCGGCGCCGCCGGTCTGCTTCTTGTGCCGGCAATGACCCTCGGCCTCGCGGGTAATGGTTTCCCTGTAAGGCACCGTGGGCGTGCTCGTTTCCACGTCCACCTTGTACTGCTCCTGCAGCCGCTCGATGGTCTCGTTAGCGAACTCGATCACTTCGCCCGAGTGCACGTCAATCAAATGATCGTGGTGCTCCTTCGGCGCCTCCTCGTAGCGCGCGCGTCCGTCGCCGAAATCGTGGCGCTCGAGCAGGTTCGCCTCCTCGAACAGGCGCACGGTCCGGTAGACCGTG
>JAUIDF010000061.1 GCA_030429125.1 Gammaproteobacteria bacterium
CTCCAGCCTGTGGGCACTGGCGGTCGATCCGCAGGCGGTGCATCCGGGTATCGGTCAGGCCATCGTAAGGCACATGATCGAATTCTTCATTGCCCGCGGCTGCGGCTACCTCGACCTGTCGGTGATGCATGACAACCAGCAGGCCATCCGGCTCTACGAGCGGCTCGACTTCGAGCGCGTGCCGGTGTTCGCGGTGAAACGCAAGAACGTCTATAACGAACCGCTGTTCGTCGGCCACCAGCCCGAGGACGAACTCAATCCTTACGCCCTCATCATCGTGCGCGAGGCCGCGCGGCGAGGCATTGCGGTGCAGGTCATCGACGCCGAGGCCGGCTACTTCGAGCTGTCCATGGGCGGGCGCGGCATCATCTGCCGGGAGTCGCTGAGCGAGTTGACGACGGCGATCGCCATGAGCCGCTGCGACGACAAGGCCGTGACCCATCGACTGCTCGAGGGTGCGGGCCTCGCCGTGCCCGCACAACGAGCGGTCAATGGCATGGACGACGCGCTCGAGTTCCTGCGTGCGCACGAATCCGTGGTGGTCAAGCCCGCGCGCGGCGAGCAGGGTCAGGGCATCAGCGTCGACGTGCGCGACGAGGCCGCGTTGTCGGCGGCGCTCGGGCGCGCCCGCGCACATTGCGATATCGTGTTACTCGAAGAGTACGTCCGCGGCGAGGATCTTCGCATCATCGTCATCGACGGCGAGGTCGTCGCCGCCGCGGTGCGACTGCCGGCGCACATTCGCGGCAATGGACGTGACAAGATTCGCCGGCTGATCGACAAGGCCAGCCGCCGGCGCGCGGCCGCGACCGGTGGCGAGAGCCATATACCGATGGACGAGGAGACGGAACGTTGCATCGCCGCCGCCGGCTACGGCTTCGACGACGTGCTCGAGGACGATCTCGAGATCCAGGTGCGCAGCACCGCGAACCTGCACACCGGCGGCACCATTCACGACGTCACCGAGCGACTCAACCCGGTGCTGGGGCGGGCCGCCGTTCGCGCGGCCGAGGTCATCGGCATTCCGGTCACCGGCCTTGACCTCATCGTGCCCTCCGTGGAAGGTACGACGTACCGCATCATCGAGGCGAACGAGCGCCCCGGCCTCGCCAACCACGAGCCCCAGCCGACCGCCGAGCGCTTCGTCGATCTCCTGTTTCCGCACACCGCCAATTCGCGACATTCTTCCCGCACATGATCAAGACCCGCATCGACCAGGACTACGTGCAGGACGTGCTCATGCGCCTGCTTCACACCCCCAGCCCGAGCGGGTTCACCGACCGCGCCGTACACCTGGTCGGGGACGAGCTGGATCGCATGGGCGTCGACTACGAGATGACCAGGCGCGGCGCCATTCGCGCCAATCTCAAGGGACGCCACAGCAGTCCCGATCGCGCGGTGGTGGCGCACATCGACACGCTCGGCGCGATGGTCAAGGCGTTGAAGGCGAATGGCCGCGCCGAGGTGGTGCCGGTCGGCCACTGGAATGCGCGATTCGCCGAGGGCGCGCGTGTCACCGTGTACACCGATCTCGGCGAGTACCGCGGCACCTTACTGCCGTTGAAGGCATCCGGTCATACCTACGCGGCGGAAGTCGATTCGCAGCCGAGCGCCTGGACCAACATCGAGCTGCGCATCGACGAGCGTTCCGACAACGTCGAGGACCTCGTGCGCCTGGGGGTGAACGTGGGCGACTTCATCTCCATCGACCCGAACCCGGAGATCCTGCCGAATGGTTACATCTGTTCACGGCATCTCGACGACAAGGCCGGTGCGGCGGTGCTCCTCGGCGCGGTGAAATCGGTGGTCGACGCCGGCGTGGAACTGCGCGTCGACTGCCATCCGCTGTTCACAATTTCCGAGGAAGTCGGCTCGGGTGCCTCGGCCATCCTTCATGGCGACGTTGCCGAGATGCTCACGCTGGACAACGGCACCACGGCGCCGGGCCAGAACTCCAGCGAATACGGGGTGACCATCTGCATGGCCGACATGGCCGGTCCCTTCGACTTTCACCTCACCCGCTATCTCATCGCGCTCTGCCAGGAATTCGGGATCGAGTGCCGCCGCGACGTGTTCCGCTACTATCGTTCGGACAGCGCCTCGGCGGTGGAGGCAGGCAACGATCTTCGCACCGCGCTCGCCGCCTTCGGCGTCGACGCCTCGCACGGCTGGGAGCGCATTCACTGGCATGCCCTGCAATCGCTGGCGGAACTGGTGTCGGTATACATGCAGTCGCCGCCGCTATACGACCATGATCGCGACGGCATGCATGCGCGTCACGCCAGCTACGCAATGCCACCGGAGAACGACTGATGGTTGACGATCGATCCACTCGCATCGAACGCGACAGTCTCGGCGAGGTCGAGGTGCCGCGCGACGCCCTGTACGGTGCGCAGACGCAGCGTGCAGTGGACAACTTTGACGTCGGCGGCGGGCCGCTGCCCGGCGCCTTCATCCGTGCTCTGGCGCTGGTGAAGAAGGCGGCGGCCATGGCCAATCGCGATCTCGGGTTGCTGGACGATGCGCGCGCCGAGGCCATCGTGGAGGCGGCCTCGACGATTACTGCCGGCCATCATGCCGACGCCTTCCCCGTGGATGTCTACCAGACCGGTTCGGGCACCAGCACCAACATGAACGTCAACGAGGTCATCGCGAACCTGGCAACGGCCGCGGCCGGTGTCGACGTGCATCCGAACGATCATGTCAACCGCGGTCAGAGCAGCAACGACGTCATTCCCACCGCCATCGCGGTCAGCGCGGCCGTCGCCGTCGATACGGACCTGCGGCCGGCGCTCGGCCGGCTGAAAGACGTCATCGACCGCCGGGCCGATGAGTTGTCGGACGTGGTGAAGACGGGCAGAACCCATCTCATGGATGCCATGCCGGTGCGGCTCGACCAGGAGCTCGGCGCCTGGTCGAGCCAGGTCGCGGCCGGCATCGAGCGCATCGAAGGCGCCCTGCCGCGCCTGTGCGCTCTTGCCATCGGCGGCACCGCCGTGGGCAGCGGCATCAACACGGATCCGTCGTTCGCCGGGCGGGTGATCGACGTACTGCGTCAAGAAACCGGCATCGACTTCAGCGAGAGCGGCGATCACTTCCGCGATCTCGCCTGCCAGGACGCCTCGGTGGAGATGAGCGGCCACCTGAACACGCTCGCGGTGTCGCTGACCAAGATCGCCAACGACCTGCGCTGGATGAACAGCGGTCCGCTGGCGGGTCTCGCCGAGATCGAACTGCCCGCGCTCCAGCCGGGCAGCAGCATCATGCCGGGCAAGGTCAACCCGGTGATCGCCGAGTCCGCCGTCATGGCGTGCGCTCGCGTCATGGGCAATCATGTCACCGTGACCCTTGCCGGTCAGTCCGGCAACTTTCAGCTCAACGTGATGCTGCCGCTCATCGCCGACACGCTGCTCGGCAGTATTCGCCTGGTGACGGGCGCAGCGCGCATCCTCGCCGACAAGGCGATTGCCGGCTTCACCGTGAACCGGGATCGCCTCGCGTCGCAGCTCGCGCTCAACCCGGTCCTGGTGACGGCGCTCAATGCCCGCATCGGCTACGAGCAGGGCGCCGCCATTGCCAAGCGCGCCTGGGCCGAGGGACGCCCGGTAATCGATGTCGCGGCCGAGATCACGGGCATCTCCCGCGAGGAACTCCTGCAGCTTCTCGATCCGGCGCGGCTGACCCGGGGCGGCAACGTCGAGTAGCGCTCGGCGTCGGGCGGCGTACCCGCCATTGCGTCGTCAACGACGATGACGCGCGCCTATCGTGACGCGCCGGCGCGGCCGACGAGCAGCACGTAGCTCGCCATGGTCGCCGCGCCGGTCATCGCGATGGCGGTGGCCATCGACACCGGGCTGCCGTCGTGGAACACGCCCACCAGCACGCCGACGCCGGCGGATATCGTCATCTGCACGAAGCCGAACAGCGCCGACGCGGCGCCCGCCATGGACGGAAACGGCGCCAGCGCGCCGGCGAGGGTCTGCGGCATGACGATGCCCGCGCCCGCCATGTAGAACATCATCGGCGCCACGACCGCGGCGACGTGATCCACCGGCACCAGGGCGCCGACGAGCATGACGGCGCCGGCGCCGGCGGACAAGAGCGCGCCGGCGCGGATCAACGTGTCGGCGCGTACCCGGCCGCTCAGTCGACCGCCGATCAACGTACCCGTCATGTACCCCGCCACGGCCACGGCGAAGAACAGCCCGAAGTGCTGCTCGGCGAAACCGAAGTACTCGATGATGATGAACGAGGAGCCGGAAATGAAAGCGAACAGGCCGGCAAACACCGCGCTGCAGCACAGCATGTAGCCCACGTACGCGCGATGGCCGAGCAGGTGAATGAAATTGCGCAGCATGTTGATCGGCGCGATGGCGCCGGGATCCTTCGCCGGTACGGTTTCCGGCACCAGGAAGGCCATGACCAGGAAGGCGACGATGCCGAGGCCGCCGAGCAGCACGAACACCGACTGCCAGCCGAAGGCCACCACGATGAAGCCGCCCGCCAGCGGCGCCGCCGCCGGCGCCAGCGCCATCGCGGTGCTGATGTAGGACAGCACCCGGGCCGCCTCGGTCCGTCCGTAGATGTCGCGCACCATGGCGCGGCCGAGAACGGGACCGGCGCAGGCGCCGACCGACTGCACGAAGCGCCACGCGATCAGCTCGCCGACGTCGTGCGCCGTGCTGCAGCCGAGCGAGGCAATGGTATAGAGCACCAGCGAGCCCAGCAGCACGGGCTTGCGGCCGAAGCGGTCGGACAGCGCGCCGTAGAACAGCTGCGACACGGCGAAGCCGAGCAGGAACACGCTCAGCGTGAGTTGAACCGAGTCGATGCCGACACCGAGATCTTTCGCCATCGACGGCATCGCCGGCAGGTACATGTCGGTGGACAACGGCCCCAGCGCCACCAGCGCGGCGATGATCCCGGCCATGGTCGCCGAGCCCTTGTTCAGCATGTCGCGTCGCCGCGCCGTGCGCGGCGCTTCATCGTTCGACGGTTCCGCCGGCTGCCTCGGCGTCCCTTCCCGCAAGACCGGCGATTCGGCTCACGTCGCGAGTTGCCTCACGACGTAGTGCAGGATGCCGCCATGGGCGTAGTACTCCCATTCCTTGGGCGTGTCGACGCGGATGGTGGCGTCGAACTCGACGCGGCTGCCGTCGTCCTTCACGGCCGTCACGGACACCGTGCGATCGCGGCTGTCGAAGCGGCCGATGGAATACGATTCGGTGCCGTCGAGACCGAGCGACGACGCGTCCTCGCCGTCGGCGAACTGCAAGGGCACGATGCCCATGCCGACGAGGTTCGAGCGATGGATGCGCTCGTAGCTCCTGGCGATGACCGCCTTCACGCCGAGCAGCATCGGCCCCTTGGCGGCCCAGTCACGCGACGAACCGCTGCCGTACTCGCTCCCGGCCAGCACCACCAGCGGCACGCCCTCGTCGGCGTATTGCATGGCGGCATCGTAGATCGTCATTAGCTCGCCGGAAGGCATGTGCCGGGTCCAGCCGCCTTCCGTGCCCGGTGCGAGGAGGTTGCGCAGGCGGATGTTGGCGAAGGTGCCGCGCATCATCACCTCGTGATTGCCGCGTCGGGATCCGTATGAATTGAAGTCCTTGCGCTCGACGCCGTGTTCGCGCAGGTACTTGCCCGCCGGGCTGTCGGCCATGATGGCGCCGGCCGGCGAGATGTGGTCGGTGGTGACGCTGTCGCCCAGCAGGCACAGCACGCGCGCATTCTCCACCGGCTGGATGCCGGGCGGCTCGGTGCCCATGTCGTCGAAGTAGGGCGGATTCTGAATGTAGGTGGAGTCGTCGTCCCATTCGTAGCGTTCGCTTTCGGGGATGGGCATCGACTGCCAGCGCTCGTCGCCCTCGTAGATGTCGGCGTAGCTCGAGACGAACATCTTCGAGTTGACGCTGGCGGCGATGGTTTCGGCCACCTGCGCCTGGCTCGGCCACAGGTCGCGCAGGTAGACGGGCCTGCCGTCGGCGTCCGCGGCCAGCGGCTCGTCGTACAGGTCGATGTCCATGCGCCCGGCAATGGCGTAGGCCACCACCAGCGGCGGCGAGGCGAGGAAGTTCATGCGCACCTCGGGGTGGATGCGTCCCTCGAAATTGCGATTGCCCGACAGGATCGAGGAAACGATGAGATCGCCCTCGTTGATGGCCTGGCTGATCGGCTCCGACAGCGGACCGGAGTTGCCGATGCACGTGGTGCAGCCGTAACCCACGAGGTAGAAACCGAGCGCCTCGAGGTCATCGCGCAGGCCCGCCTTCTCCAGGTAGTCGGTGACCACCCGCGAACCGGGCGCGAGCGATGTCTTCACCCATGGCTTGACGCGGATGCCGCGCGCGGCCGCGTTCTTCGCCACCAGCGCGGCGGCCACCATGACCGCGGGATTCGACGTGTTCGTGCAGGAGGTGATCGCGGCGATGACCACCGCGCCGTCCGTCAGCTCGTAGGCGTCGTCGCCGCGACCCACCGCCACGCGTCCGGTGTACTGGTTGGCCTCGGCGGCCACCGCCGTCGCGCCGCCCTCGTCGGCGAAGCGCGCGGCGTCCTCCGGCGCCGAGCCGCGGCCGCTGCGCTCGGCCTGCAGCTTGTGCAGGGCTTCGACGATCACCGGCTTGGCGCCGCCGAGGGCAATCCGGTCCTGGGGCCGGCGCGGGCCGGCGAGGCTCGGTTCGACGCTGGCGAGGTCGAGTTCGATGAGCTCGCTGTACTCGGCCTCGGCTCCGCCATCCACGCGGAACATGCCCTGGGCGGTGGCGTAGTCCTTCACGCGCTGTATCTGTTCGGCGTCCCGGCCGGTGAGTTCCAGGTAGCGCAGCGTCTCCGCGTCCACGGGGAAGATGGCGCAGGTGGCGCCGAACTCGGGCGACATGTTGGCGATGGTGGCGCGGTCTGCCAGCGGCAGGTGGGACAGCCCGTCGCCGAAGAACTCGACGAACTTGCCGACCACGCCCTGCCGGCGAAGGATCTCGGTAACGGTCAGTACGAGATCGGTGGCGGTGGCGCCCTCGGACAGCCTGCCGTTCAGCTTGAAGCCGACCACCTGCGGAATCAGCATGGTCACTGGCTGGCCGAGCATGGCCGCCTCCGCCTCGATGCCGCCGACGCCCCAGCCGAGCACGCCGAGGCCGTTGATCATCGTCGTATGCGAATCGGTGCCGACCAGCGTATCGGGGTAGGCGAGCGTGGCGCCGTCGTCCTCGCGCGAGAACACGACGCGAGCCAGGTGCTCGAGATTCACCTGGTGGACGATGCCGGTGTCCGGCGGCACCACCTTGAAATTCTCGAAGGCGCGCTGTCCCCAGCGCAGGAACCCGTAGCGCTCGCGATTGCGTTGGAACTCGATCTCGGAGTTCTTCGCCCGCGCGTCGGCGCTGCCGAACACGTCCACCTGCACCGAGTGGTCGATGACGAGCTCGGCCGGCGCCAGTGGATTCACCTTCGATGCGTCGCCGCCGAGCGCGCCGACGGCGTCGCGCATCGCCGCGAGGTCGACGACGGCCGGTACACCCGTGAAATCCTGCAGGATCACGCGAGCCGGGGTGAACGCGATTTCCGTGTCGGGCTTCGCCTTCGGCTGCCAGTCGAGCAGTGCCCGGATATCGTCGGCCGTCACGTTCTCGCCGTCCTCGTGGCGCAACAAGTTCTCGAGCAGCACCTTCAGCGAGAACGGCAGCCGTTCGAGCTGGCGCTGGTCCGCGGCGCGGTCGAGCCGGTAGACGGTGTATTCGCTGTCGCCCGATTTCAGCGTCGTGCGGGCGTCGAAGGAGTTGGTCATGGCGGTTTCACTCCTCGTTGAAGGTTCGGTATGTCGGCCGGATCGGCCGGGTGGGCGCCGGCGCGGACGTCGCGCGCCGCTTGGCCGGGTGCGGCAGCCGGCAGGGTGCGTGGCGACCCGATGTTCGTCGACTACCTTAACATCGCGGCGATGACGCCGGAAAGAAACCGCTCAGGCGTCGATGTTCATCCTCAGCGGACAGTGGTCGGATCCCATCTGCGCGTCGAGATAGTCGGTGTCCACGACCTGTTTGAAGCTCTTCGCGCAGGCAAGGAAGTAGTCGATACGCCAGCCCACGTTACGATCGCGCGCGCGCGTGACCATGTCCCAGTAGGAGTAGACGTCGACGACGCCGGGATGCTGGGCGCGCCATGCGTCGTGCCAGCCGTCGGCCGTGACGCGGTCCATCCAGGCGCGCTCGTCGGGGTGGAAGCCGATCTTGCCGTCGTTCTCCTTCGGCCGGGCGATGTCGATCTCGGTATGTGCGACGTTCATGTCGCCGCCGACGATGACCCGGTGCCCGGCGTCGCGCAGACGGTTCATGTGGGCGTGAATGCTGTCGAAGAATTCGAGCTTCTCGCGCCAGGCCTGTTCGCTCTTGCCGCCGTTGGGAAAGTAGATGGACATGAGATCGTAGTGTCGCCGCCCGATGGCGAAGGACAGCCACGACACGCGTCCCTCGTCGGCGTTCGGCATCTGCGGTACGTCGGTGTGGAATTCGACTTTTTTCAGCGAATCGAATACCGGCCGCCGCACCCACAGTCCCGTGCCGGCGTAACCCTTTTTCTCGGCGCTGTGATAGAACTGCTCGTAGTGGGGGTTCTCGGTCAGGTACTTGCTGAACTGCTCGCGTGTGCCCTTGATCTCCTGCAGCAGCAGGAAATCGGGGGTCTCGGCGTCGACGAGCGTCGCCAGTTCGCCCTTGCGCTCGACGGCGCGAATGCCGTTGACGTTCCAGGTAATGAGTTTCATCGGTGCGGCGGGAAGTGGCGGACGACCGCCGCCGGGCGCGGCGGCGGCGCGTTCACGATGGTTCGGGATCAGCAGTCGCCGAGGCGCTTCGCGGTCCAGTTCATGTCCATGGACAGGTTCATCTGCCCCATGGCCATGTTGATCACCATCTCGCCGTTGCCGGTCTGGCCGTCGGTCTGGAAGCGACCCTTGATGTCACCCTTGGCACCGCCTTCCATGCTGCAGGCCATGGCAAAGGTCAGCGTGTCGCCCGACAGGTTCTCATCGACCAGCTCGCAGCCCTCGGCGTCCTTCATCATCTCGCGCGGATCGAACGACTTCTCCTTCATGCACTCGGTCGTCGTCTCGGTCACCGGCGAGCCGGTCATCGGGTTGGTGCGGGTCGTGGTGGTCTCCCACAGGCCCGGGTTGAGGTCGAGGGAGGCGCCGGGGGCGGCGAGCGGGAACGCCAGCAGCAGCGCGGCGGCCGCGACAGTCCGATTCAGCATGAATGGCTCCGTGTGGTGGGGGGTGAATCACCACTCATGGTACCACGAACCGGCGCCGCGCCGGCCCGTGGTCAGGCCGGCGTCGAGAGGGAATACTCGTTGGCGATGTGGTGCATGATGGGCCCGCGCGCCGGTCCGGTGGGCGCGTTCAGCGCGGTAATGATGTCGTCGAACAGTGCCGGCGGCGGCGCGGTACAGCGTTCGCTGCCGTCGCGACCGGCGACGCTTCGTTGCTCACGCAGTTCCGTGAGCAACTCGGCGAACAGGCGCTTGACCAGCGCATCGGCGTCGATGACGCCATAGCGCCTGGCCTCCGCCATGCCGGAGCCGAGCCACCAGAGCTTGCGGTAGGGTTCGCGGCGGTCCAGGGCCGACAGGTTGGTCAGCGTGTGCTCGATGCGCTCGAGGGCGTCGGTGCCGCTGTCGTCGCGCATCCATTCGAGCAGGCTGGATTCGATGGTTCGAATGGACTCGTCGAGTCGATCGCGAAAGAATTCGCTGTAGGACATGGCGCACCTCCCCCCGATTCAATCGTGTCGTTATTCGAAGTAGCGCCAGGCGAACTGTACTCCGCGCGCTCCACGCGCGCAATTCGGGCCACGGCGGCGGCACCGTTCGGGGGCAGGCGTTCAGCGGCTCTCGGTACCGCCGGCGATGGATCCGGCATTCACCAGGCGGGCCGGGTCGAGCCGCCCGGCGAGGGCTGCCCAGGCCTCGTCCAGGTCTTCTCCAACCAGGCGTGCCGCCGCGAGCCGGGACATGGCGGGGGCGGTCTGTATGCCGTAGCCGCCTTGTCCGGCCAGCCAGAAAAGCCCCTCCACCCGGGGGTCGAATCCGACCACCGGCACCCGGTCCGGGGCGAACGTGCGCAGCCCGGCCCACTGGTGCTCGACGCGGGTGACCGGCTCGGTGACCGCCTGCTCGTAACGGTACAGGCCCTCGGCCAGCACCATGTCGTCGGTAAAGGCGTCATGGGGCGGCACCGGGTCCTCGTCGGCGGGGGAAACCATCAGCTTGCCGGCGAGTGGCTTTGCGTACCAGGTCTCGTTGACCGAGCCGAACAGCGGCCAGGCATTCACGTCGAGGTCGCCCGGCGGTGGCAGCACGGCGGCCGAGCGTCGGTGCGGCACGAGGCCGAGCGGCGCAAGGCCCGCCAGGCCGGCCACCGCGTCGCACCAGGCGCCGGCCGCGTTCACGACCACCGGCGCGCGGAAAACACCCCGGGGCGTGTCCACGCGCCAGCGCCCGTCCTCGCGGGCCAGGCCGGTGGCGGGTGCGGCGGTATGGACGGTGGTGCCGCGACGGCGCGCCAGGCGCAACCAGGCATGCAGCAGGCGGTCGGCGTCGATGTCGCGCGCGCGCGGCTCGATGCAAACGCGGCGGATCACTTCCCGGCGCAGGATCGGCACCTGCGCCACCGCCTCGTCCACCGTCAGTTCCTCGATGCCGGGCGCGGCCGCGAGCACGGCCGACATGTCCTCTTCCTCGCCTTCGACGGCGATCAGCAGCTCGCCGCGCGGCGACAGCAGGCCGGGTGTGTCGAGTGCGTCCGGTGGCGACTCGAAATACGGTTCGGCGAGCGCCGACAGGCGCCGGATCTCGTCACCGCCATAGGCCGGTATGAAGATGGCAGCGGAGCGCGCACTGGCGTGGTATCCCACCGACGCCTCGGCCTCGAGCACCACGATGCGTGCGTCGTCCGGTAGCCCGGCGGCGCAGCCGATGCCGGCAATGCCGCCGCCAATAATGACGAAATCGCTGTCGACGCCGCCGCTCATGACTCGAAGGCGCACAGGAACGCGGTCACCGCACCGGCCATGGCGTGGTGCGAACAGCCGCCTTCCTGCACGATGACCGCGGGCAGGCCCGCGGCGGCGATGCGGCGTGCGGCCTCGGCGTAGGCGTGGGTAGTCAGCGCAAACCCGCTCATCGGGTCGTCCCGGTGCCCGTCGACGCCCAGCGAGACGACCAGCGCGTCCGCCGCGGCGCGTTCGACGACGCCGAGCGCACGATCGATGGCGGCGAGCCAGTCGTCCTCGTTGCTGCCGTGCGGCAGCGGCAGATTGTGATTGGCGCCGGTGCCCGCGCCCACGCCTCTTTCGTCGGCATGGCCCCAGTAGAAGGGATAGAACCGTACCGGGTCGGCATGCACCGAGAGCGTCACGACGTCCGCGCGCGATTCGAAAATGCGCTGGGTGCCGTTGCCGTGGTGGATGTGGATATCGAGCACCGCCACGCGGTCCACCGCCGCGCGCAGGCGCTCGGCCGCAATGGCGGCGTTGTTGAGGTAGCAAAACCCCATGGCGCCGCCGCGCAGGGCGTGATGACCGCCCGGGCGGCACAGCGCGTAGGCCGCCCGCGTGCCGCCGGCAACCAGGGCCGCCGCGTGGGCCGTGGTGGCCGCGCAGGCGACGACGCTGGTCCAGGTGTGCTCGCCGACCGGCACGGCGTTGTCGAGCTGGTACCAGCCCGCCAGTCCCTCCATGCCGGCGCATCGCGTCAGTCCGGCGCCCGCGGCATGAATCTTCGGCACGATTTCGCCGTCCGAACCTGTCTCGTCGCGCCAGCGCCCGAATCCCGACGCGAGAAAGTCGAGGTAGGCGGCGTCGTGCACGGTGGCCAGCGCCGCGGCGCCGTCTGCGGTCGGCGATTCCACCCTGATGCCGGCGGCGCCGAGTGCATCGAGGATGAATCGCGTCCTTTCCGGCTGCGCCGGGTTCGGCACACGTGTCCCGTGTGACACGTAGTGAACCGGCCGGTGAAGCAACTGGTCCCGGTGGAATACCGCCCGCACGTCAGCGGCTCATCGATGACCCAGGGGCCGGGCGCGCGACACCCCGCCGAACCCTTCGACGAAGCGGGTCAGGTTGTCGCCGAGTTCGTCGCACAGGTAACCGCCTTCCTGGACCATCAGCGTCGGCAGGTGCAGCGCCGCGCAGGCGGCGCCGATACGTCCGAAGCCGCCGGTGGTCACCGACAGGCCGCCGAACGGGTCGCCCTCGAAGGCGTCCAGCCCCAGCGCGATGATGAGCACGTCGGGCGCGAACAGGGCGACGCGTTCCAGTCCCCTGTCGAGGGCGGCGAGAAACACGTCGTCGCCGCTGCCGCGATCGATGGGCAGGTTCAGGTTGCAACCGCGCCCTTCACCCTCGCCGCGCTCGTGGGCATGGCCCCAGAAGAAGGGGTAGTAGCGAATCGGATCGGCGTGCACCGACACGGTGAGGATGTCGCCGCGATGGTAGAAGATGCCCTGGGTGCCGTTGCCGTGGTGCAGGTCGACGTCGACGATGGCGGGTCGAAGGCCGCGTTCGCGAAACCACTGGGCGGCGATGGCGGTGTTGTGGAAGTAACAGAATCCGCCGGCGAGATCGCGAAACGCGTGATGCCCGGGCGGGCGGCAGAGCGCGTAGGCGCTGACCTCGCCGTCGAACAGCAAGCGTGCCGCGTGGACCGCGCTGTTGGCGCTGGCGCGCGCGGAGTTGAAGGTGTCGGCGGAGATCGGGCAGCTCGTGTCCATGACGTGGTATCCCACCTGGCCCACCGCGGACTTCGGATAGCCGACGTCGCGCGTGTCCGGGTGGATGTTGGGCACCACTTCCGTCGAGGCGCCCTCGATGCGCTGCCAGCGTTCGTGGATGTGTTTCAGGAACGAGATGTACTCGGGCGAGTGCACCGAGGCGACGGGTCCGAGCCCGAAGTCGTCCGGGGTCACCACCTCGAGGCCGGCGGCGCGCGCGCCGTCGAGCAGCGCGTCGGTGCGCCGCGGTTGCTCGGGGTTGGGCTTCGGTGCGCCGCTGGCGAGAAAGTGCTTCGGATAGTGCAGCGCCTGGTCGGGATGAAATACCGCTTTCATGGAATAGTCAGTGGCAGTGTGCGTTGGCCTTCGTGCGATCGTGTCAGTGGTCGATGAGCGAATCGAAATGGGCGTCGGTCAGCATCATCACGCGGTTGTCGGGATCGGCGTCGAAGCCGAGGCGCTGGTAGAACTGCAATGCGTCGCGATTGAGCATGTGCACGGCGAGGCGGAGGTAGGCGGCTTCCCAGGCCGTGTTGGCGCGGCGCATGGCGTCGACGAGCAGGGCACGGCCGATGCCGGCGCCGCGCCGCGACGTTTCCACGAACAGGTCCTGCACGTACAGCCCGGGTTTGCAGCGCCACGTCGAGAACTCGGGGAAGAAGATGCAAAGGCCGACGCTCTCGCCGCCCGTTTCCGCCAGCAGCGCCTGGTAGAGTCGGTGTTCGCCGAAGCCGTAGCGCCTGAGCGCGCCGGTATCCACCGCGTACGGCTGCGGGTCGCCGAGGGACTCGGCGAGGCCCCGCAGGAGTCTCTCGATATGATCGATGTCGTCGGCGGTCGCGCTTCGAATGGAAAGATCCTTCATGCTTGCCTCCCGTCATGTTGAGCGTTCGCCTGGAAGGCAGTGCGGTCGCGGCCCTTGAGATTCAACAGCCGTCGTGCCTCGTCGGGCGTGGCGACGGTGCGGCCGAGGCCCTCGACAATGTCGCGAATGCGGCGCACCTGCTCGGCATTGGACTTTGCCAGCGTGCCCCGATCGATGTACAGGTTGTCTTCCAGGCCCACGCGCACGTGCCCGCCCATGGCGGCGGCGGCGGTGGTCATGGGAATCTGGTGGCGCCCGGCGGCGAGCACCGAGAACAGGTAGCGGTCGCCGAACAGCTTGTCGGCGATGTGGCGCATGTGGACCAGGTTGTCCACGTCCGCACCGATGCCGCCGAGAATGCCGAGCACGAACTGGATGAAGAAGGGGGGTTCGATGAGTCCGCGGTCGGCAAAGTGGGCCAACGTGTACAGGTGTCCGACGTCGTAGCACTCGAACTCGAAGCGCGCTCCGCGGGCGGCGCCCATCTCCTCGAAGATGGTCTCGATGTCCCGAAACGTGTTCCTGAAGATCATGTCCCGGGTGCCTTCGAGGAAGGGCTTCTCCCAGTCGTGCTGCCAGGACTCGTAACGGGTGGCGGCGCCGAACAGGCCGAAATTCATCGAGCCCAGGTTCAATGAGCACATTTCCGGCGACGCCTCGCGCGGGCC
Organism: Gammaproteobacteria bacterium; assembly: GCA_030429125.1. Taxonomy (GTDB): domain Bacteria; phylum Pseudomonadota; class Gammaproteobacteria; order Arenicellales; family CAJQKF01; genus BQJD01. The sequence goes on from JAUIDF010000061.1 coordinate 14,300, forward strand.
GGCCAGGCGTTCGTCGAGACTCATCAGGGCGCTGCCGCCGGTGGTGATGTTGGCCACCGCGTCGCATCGCGCACCGATCGTGCCGAGGAACGCCATGAACAGCGCCGGATCGGCCGACGGCCGGCCGTCCCTCGGATCGCGCGCATGCAGGTGCAGGATGGCAGCGCCCGCCTCGGCGGCGGCCACGCCCTCGCGGGCGATGTCCGCGGGGGTGATCGGCAGGTACGGCGACATGGTGGGGGTGTGAACCGAGCCCGTCACCGCGCAAGTGATGATGATCGCGGACATCAGCCGGTCCGTGACACGGCGGCACGATCGAGTCCCGACTTCGCGGCAAAGATGTCGAGGCTGGTGCGCAGCTTGGTGAGGATCTCGTCGACGTGCACCGGCTCGCTGATCAGTGGCGGGCAGACCATGAAGTGATCCCCCGCGAGTCCGCCGCGCGTGCGCCTCGAATAGATGATCAGGCCCTCGCGGTAGGCGATCTCGACCAGTTCCGCGTGGGCGTTCATCGATGCCGGCAGCGGCGCCATGGTGTCTCGGTCGGCAACCGTCTCGAAGGCAAGCAGCAGGCCGAGGCCGCGCACGTCGCCGATGAACGGGTATTCGGTCATCAGCGATTCGAGTTCGTGCTTGAGCCGGTGGCCGGTCCGTTCGGCGTTGCCGACCAGGTCGTTGGCGGTGATTTCCTCCAGTACCGCGAGACCGGCGGCGCAGGCGAGCGGGTTGCCGGCATAGGTATAGCCGTGAATGAAGCCGCCGTCGTCGAGCACCGCCTCGACCATGTCGTCGCGCGCGGCCATGGCGCCGAGCGGTACGTAGCCGGCCGCGTAGCCCTTGGACAGCACCACGATGTCCGGGCTTGCGTCGAAGTGTTCGGCGGCGAGAAACCGGCCCGTTCTCCCGGCGCCGGTCATCACCTCGTCGTAGATCAGCACCACGCCGTGCCGGGTGCAGATCTCGCGGATGCGTTCCATGTAGCCCGGCGGCGGCACCAGCGCACCGGTGGACGCGCCGCCGACCGGTTCGACGATGAAGGCGAGCACCGTCTGCGCCCCCTGGCGCAGGATTTCCGCCTCCAGCATGTCGGCGTAGCGGCGCCCGCGCGCGGCGTCGTCGAGGTCGTCGCGATCGAGGTAGCAGGTGGGCGCCGGGATCTTGGGTGAGTCGACCATCATCGGCGCGAACGGCGCGCTCATCGGCGTGTAGCCGGTCAGCCCCAGTGCACCGAGGGTGGCGCCGTGGTAGCTCGGGTAGCGGCTGATGACCTTGTAGCGCTGGGATTGTCCGGTTGCCAGCGCGTACTGGCGCGCCAGCTTGATCGCGGACTCCACCGCCTCGGAGCCGCCCGAGACGAAGAACAGCTTGTTGATGCCGTCGGGCATCAGTTCCGCCGAGCGCGCGGCCAGGCGTTCGGCGGGCTCGGTCTCGAAGTGCAGCCGGTAGCCGAAGGTGGACTTGTCCATTTGCCGCCGCATGGCGTCCAGCACGCGCGGGTTGGAGTGGCCGATGTTGCAGACCATGGCCCCGGACGACCCGTCGAGATAGCGCTTGCCATCGACGTCCCAGAGATAGACGCCGCTGGCCCGTTCCAGCACGGGCCGGCGTAGCCGGGACTGGTAGAAAAGGTGGGACGCGGTCGTCATGCGTCGGCGGCCAGCAGGGCGCATTCGCGGGATTTCAGGTGCAGCGCCACCTCGCTGCCTTCCTCGAAGGGCCGGCCGTCGATCATGTTGATGGCCTGCAGCTGGCGCTCGCCGACGCGCACGAAGTAGCGCACCGCCTGGCCCTGGTAGTCCACCGTCTCGACGCGGCCGTCCACGCGCACGGAGCCTGACTCCAGCGGCGCATCCGCGGTGCGCAGGGTGAGATGTTCGGCACGCACGACCAGCTTGCCGGCGGTGCCGGCGCGGGCACCGCGGGCGCGTTCGGCCGGCACTTCAAGATCACCGAATGGATTGGCATCGACGGTTACGTTGTCGGCATCCACGTTGCGCGTGGTGGCATCGAAAATATTGGAGGCGCCGAGAAATCGG
>JAUIDF010000361.1 GCA_030429125.1 Gammaproteobacteria bacterium
CGACTGCGGTGCATGCGCGATTAATACGTTTCATGAGGTTTTCCGGTTGGGGGTGTATCAACGTCTCACCGGGCAATGCGGGCACAGACACGACAGGCAAGGAACGTTGATGTCGCAACCGTGGACGCGGCGCCGCGAACGCCTGGATCCGGCGAGCGGCATGATTCTAACATCGACGAAACCGGCGCGCCGTGTTGCCAAGTCTCCATGCGCCTTCGCCGCGCTGTGCACGTCGCTCAAATTGGATAAAATGCCGGCTTTCCAGGAAGAAAACGGGTGCCTTTTCCGATGGTTAATGGAACGAAGCAATTGACTGCCGCGGCGGTGACGCTACTCTTGTGGGCGATCGCCGGGCTGCATGGTGCCGCAGCCGCGGGCCTGCTCCCGAATGGCGATTTCGAGGCCGGATCGTTGATCGGCTGGGTCGCGTCCGAACGACGCGATGGCGTCACCGACGTCGTCACTGCCGGCGGCTGCTTCTCGCCGGAGGACACCACGCGCCTGACGCTGTTCGGCAACCACGCGGCGATGCTGCGATCGGGTCCGAGCGGCCGGCGCAGTTCGGTGGGCATTCTCACGTCCGACCCATTCGTCGCCGGCGACGGGGTCGTGTTCGCCGCCTTGACTGGCACACGTGACGGCCGCCGCGTCGTCAACCCGGTTCACTTCGAAGTCCGCATCCTGACGACCGATGGCGAGACGCTCACCGGCCAGCGATTCAATACCAGTGTCGTGCGCCTGCACGAGGGCTGCCCCGGCATCCCGCGCGACGGACGATTCTTCGTACACTACTTCGACACGCGCAAGTTTCTCGACCAGGAGATCCGCATCCAGTTCCGGCAGAATACCAACACCGGCGGCATCCAGCCCTTCACCCTCATCGACCAGGTGATCCGCTTCGGTCGCGGCGAGGGACCGCTGTTCACGAGCAAGCCGGTGGCAGTCGCCTCGCTTTCCGAGACCACGCGCGGGGTCCTGCGTCTCGATGCCTCGAACTCGTTCGATCCTGACGAAGGCCCTCTCGCCCTCACCTACCGCTGGCAAATCGACGGCGAGAACCAGGTACGGGTTGGTGCATATCCCTGTGTCGGCGACCTCGCCGACGGGAACTACGAAGCCACGCTGTTTGTCAACGACGGCTTTCACGCGGTTTCCGACAGTTTCGTATTCGAGGTAACCGGCAATACCGCCACCGGCAGTACCACCACGGGCAGCGGAAATGACGGCGACGGCGACGGCGATGGCGACGGCGACGGCGATGGCAACGAAGGTGAAAGCGGACGAACGGTCGAAATCGGCGGCTGCGACGAGGAAGTCTTCAGCACCGACGCGAGCGTGGATTCCGGTTCACCCGGCGGCGGCGGCGACGACGGTGGAAACGACGACGGTAATGGCGATGCCGACGACGACGGTGCGGCGAACGGGGATGAAGCCGACGACGAGCCCGTCGGTGACAACCAGGCACCGACCGTGGACCTCGATGCCGACGACAGCACGACCGGCGGCAACAACTTTGCGACGACATTCACCATCGGCGGCCCGGCCATATCCATCGCCGACAACGACGTGCAAATTGGCGATGGCGACGGCGACCCGATCGTATCGGCGACCGTCACGTCACAGTTTCCCGATGTCGAGGACGAGTTCCTCGTCGACGCGCGCGCCGTGCCCGCCGGCATCACGTTCGAAATCGACGCAGACTCGGTCCGCTTCGAGGGCGCCGCATCGGCGAATGACTACGAACTCGCGATTCGCGCGGTGACATTCGACTCTGTCGACATGGATCCGGGCTCGCGGACGATCAGCGTCGAGGCAAGCGACGGCATGAACCAGAGTAACCCGGCATTCGCCTCGATTGCGCTGGAACCCTGATGTCTTCTCCCGCGAACGGGACACGGGCGAGGACGACTCACCGGCCCATGTCACGGTAATCCGATGCTCGAATCCGAAGCCGGGATCCGGCTCGCCGCCTTCCTCTGCATCATCGTATTGATGGCGGTCCTGGAATGGCGGCGACCGCGCCGCCCGAACGTTTCGCGCCGACGCTGGCCCGCGAATCTCGCCATTGTCGTCATCGATACGGTCGTCGTTCGGCTACTGTTCCCACTGGGCGCGGTGGGCGCGGCGGTATGGGCGGCGGACCGTGATATCGGATTGTTCAACGCAGTCGGCGTCACGCCGGCGGTGGCGTTGATCGGCGCCTTTCTCATTCTCGACCTGGTAATCTATCTTCAGCATCGCCTGTTTCACGCCGTGCCCATGCTGTGGCGACTGCACCGTATGCATCACAGCGATGTCGAGTTCGATTTCACCACGGCGCTTCGCTTTCACCCCGCGGAGATCCTGCTGTCCATGCTGATCAAGTTCGCCGTGATCATCGCCATTGGCGCCCCGGTCGCGGCCGTGATCGTATTCGAGATCGTGCTCAACGCCACCGCGGTGTTCAACCACGCCAACGTGCGCCTTTCGCCGGGACTCGACCGCGCGCTGCGCTGGTTCGTGGTAACCCCCGACATGCACCGCGTGCATCACAGCATCCATCCGGAGGAAACGGACAGTAACTTCGGCTTCAACCTGCCATGGTGGGATCGCCTGCTGCGCAGCTACCGCCCGACACCGAGAGACGGACACCGTGACATGACCATAGGGCTGGAGGCGTTCCGCGACCCCGACGAGCAGGGCCTGTTCGCGCTGTTGCTGCAGCCGGCCGCGACAGGGACGCGGCAACCTGTGCGATAATCGCCGGGTTCTCAATCATCTCTCGCGGAGAAGCCATGGCCGTCGACGCCAAGCTGCTGGAAATCCTTCGCTGCCCGGTCACCAAGCAGAACCTCTCCCTGCTGCCTGCTGATCGGCTCGCCGAGCTGAATGCGCGTATCGAGAAAGGCGACGTCACCCACCTCGATGGCACCCCGGTCACGGCGGT
>JAUIDF010000362.1 GCA_030429125.1 Gammaproteobacteria bacterium
CCGTCACATCGAGCGGCAGGTATCGCAAGACGCGTCCGTTCTCTAGCCGGGACTGAAGGTAGACCCAACGGCCGCTGTCGCGATAGTAGGCTACCTCGATACGAATCTCGCCGTCGTCGGAGTCGATCCGGTACGCATCCAGCGCCGCCGTCTCGGCGATGCCCGCCGGCGGGGATGCCGTGACCGGTTCGATGTTCACCGGGACCAGTTTACCCGTCTGCGCGTTCAGCAGCGCGTCGCTGTCCACGATATCCCGGTTCCAGTAGGCGAACGACTGAACGCAATCGTCCGTGATCTCGCGCGTGTCGCCGGCGGTCTCGACGATGACGCGGCCGCTTTCCTGCCGCGCGTTCACTGAAACGGTATCGCCGTTGTCGTCGGTCGTCGATCGCATCCGCGTCAGGCAGCCGTCGCGCCAGGTCTCGGTGTTGGTATGGCGGTAGGAGTAGACCGGAATGCGAAGAATGCGAACGTCGAACTGCGCGTCGATCTCGACGTGCTCGCCTTCGCCGTCGCGGTGCACGACGAAGTCGTGGTAGCCAATCGGCTTGTCGTCGAGATGAACCCGGAACCGCCAGGCCTCGGTGTCGGCGTGGACGCCGGAGGCGATACTACCGCCGGCGATCAGCGCAACGGCCCACAGCGGGCGGGCGAGCATGCGAATGCGTGAATTCATGACGTACTCCTTCCGACTTTCGGCGGACCGGGAATGAAAGCGTTGGTGCGGCGAACGTAATCGGCGTATCCGGGTCGCCGCTCGCCAATGGTTTTCTCGAGCAGGGCGACGCCGGACACTTTCAGCAGCAGGGCGGTCATGATCAGCGGGGAGATGATCGTCGCCCAGCCGCCCGCGGCGGCCGCGAACAGGTAAAAGCCCCACCAGATGCAGCAATTGCCGAAGTAGTTCGGGTGCCGCGTGTAGCGCCACAGTCCGGTGTCGAGCACCTTGCCGTCGTTGGCGGGGTCGCCGCGAAAACGGGCCAGCTGACGGTCCCCGCCCCATTCGAAGACGAGACCGACGGCGAACAGGATGAAGGCCGCGGCATCGAGCCAGTTCAGGGGCGTCGGCGACTGGGTCGCGGACAAGAGCGGCAGCGAGATGATCCAGGCGAGAACGCACTGCAGGCCGAACACGATGTACAGACTCTTGAAACGGAAGCCCGGTTCGTTGTTCTCGCGAATCGCCTGGTAGCGGTGATCTTCGCCCTTGCCCCGGTTGCGCAGACCGATGTGCGTCGAAAGCCGCAGCGACCACAGCGCGACCAGCGCCAGCACGAGGCCGGCTCTGCCGCCGGGATCGGTTCCGTCGACGAAGTAGACAATCGCCGCGACGAGGAAAAACAATGCCCACAGGACATCGACGATGCTGACGTCGTCGTGCCGCAAGCTGTACAGCCAGCCCGCCAGCGCGAGCGCCGCCATCGGTCCGAGTGCGGTGATCCAGGCCATCGGGTCCGGCACGTCAGTGGCCCTCCGCCAGCGCCGGTGACCTCAGGGGCTCCTCGGTCCATCCGTCATAGCGCGCGGACAGCCGCAGGACGATCGGCATCGCAATGGCCCATCCCACGGCGAGCGCCGCGATTGCCAGGGCGGCGGGCTGAAGCGCGACGCCGCCGAGCGCCGAACCGGCGAGGTAGGCGGCGGGTCCGCCAACGGCGCCGAATGCGGCTGCCGCCACCGGATAGGATCGAAGCCAGCGAAGACTCACGTTCAACGTAGTCGCGAAGCCCGCCCACAGCGCCAGTATCCACACCGGCGCCAGCTGTTCGAACGGCACCGGCGATGCGTAGACCAGCCAGCCGCTGACCGCGAGCAGGCTGTCGAATACCGCGCCGATACCGACCACCGCGGCCACCAGGGCAACCTCGGGCAGTGCCCGCGGCGCGCGCCACAGGTGGAAGCCAACGACGACGGCGGCCGCCAGCACGGCGAGGTAGGGACGGCCGGCGGCGCCGGCGACCACGCAGGCGACCCAGCTGGCCTGGAAGAGCAGGAAGTTGACGATGAGGCGCGCCATGGTTCAGCGCCCGGCCTGGCGGAACAGGTAGTGACTCACGCCCCACTCGCTGCCGCCGCGGTAGCCGAACAGCTCGGCGCAGGCCATGAAGAACACGCGCCAGCGCATGAGCCAGGTGGCGGCATCGTCCGGGCCGTAGACGTGGCTGAGGATCGGCAGAATGTGTTCACGATTCTCATCCATGCGCGCCAGCCAGGCATTGGCGGTTCGCTCGTAGTGTTGCCCACCGATGCGCCAGTGTCGCTCGATGGCGAGGTCGTCTTGAAAGTACAGTGGCAGGTCGTCGCTCGGCATGATGCCGCCGGTGAAGAAGTGCCGGCTCATCCAGTCGCTCGGTCCCTCGTCGACGAAGGCATAGGCGGTCGAGCGGTGGGAGAAGATGTGCATGAAGAAACGCCCGCCCGGGTTCAGCCAGTCGGCAATGCGGGCGAACAGTTCGTGGTAGTTGCGCATGTGCTCGAACATCTCCACCGACACGATGCGGTCGTAGCGGCGGTCGGCGAAGAAGTCGTTCATGTCGGCCGTTTGTACCGACACGTTGGCGAGCCCGCGCTCCCTGGCGCGGGCTTCGATGTGGGCGCGCTGGGAGGCGGAGTTCGATACCGCGTCGACCCGCACACCGGGGTAGCGCTCGGCGATCCACAACGTCAGCGATCCCCAGCCGCAGCCGAGATCGAGAACGGTCATGCCGTCGGTAATGCCGGCGCGGGCGCACACCTGCAGCAGCGCCGCCTGCTCGGCGGCATCGAGATCGTCGACGCCCGCCGGCCACAGGCCGCAACTGTACTTGTAACGGGCTCCGAGGACCTGTTCGAAAAACGCCGCCGGGACTTCGTAGTGCTGGCCGTTGGCCATGTCGGGTGAGAGCGCGATGGGCGACACGCGCAAGTC